>WHTW01000053.1 GCA_009377525.1 Rhodospirillales bacterium | reverse complement strand
AGGCCAAACCCGGCGATCCGCGCGACACCACGGCGCCTGCCGCCATGCTGGGCGCGATGCAGCGCCTGCTCATAGGTGATGCACTGTCGGCCGCATCGCGCGACCGCCTGATCGGCTGGTTGCTCGCCAGCAAGACGGGAGCTCGCCGCCTGCGCGCCGGCCTGCCGGCGGACTGGCGCGTCGGCGACAAGACCGGCACCGGCGGCAATGGAACCGCCAACGACGTCGCCATCGCCTTTCCGCCCGGCCGAGCGCCGATCCTGATCGCGGCCTACTACACGGGGTCGACGATCCCGGACGACGCCCGCAACACGGTCATCGCCGAGGCGGGGCGTCTGGCCGTTGCCGGTCTCGGCTAGACTGGAACGGCGTCTTCGTCCGCTGCCGTTTACGACTTCGTCGTCCGGTCGGCCGCCATCTTGCGCAGCCGCGTCACCTCGTCGACGATGCGGTCTGTCCGGTCTGCTTGCCCAACTCCTCGGCACGCTTCAGCAACGGAGCGGCCGCCGCCGTGTCCCCCTGCAGCAGGGCGCTTCGCCCGGCGCGCAGAAAGAGATCGGCGGCATCGGCGGCGCGGCCGGATCGCAAGGCCGCATCGCCCGCCCGCGACAATGCCCGCGCCATGCCGCGGTAGTCGAGCGCCTGTTGGCGGTTGGTGGCGGATTGCTCGAACAGGGTCAGCGCCCCGGCGGGGTCGCTGGCGAGCAAGGCGGCGCGGCCCTGCAGCTCCTGGCGGTCGGCTTCGAGGTCTGCCTGCTTGGACGGCGGAAGGGCGGCAAGGGCGGCGATCGACTGGGCGAGACCCGCGGCGTCGCTGCGATCGGCTGCGACCAGACCACGGATGAACCAGGCGCGCCGCACGACGTCCGGGTCCTTGGCGCCGCGGTCGAGCACCTCCTGGGCGGCGCCGGCTGAGGCGCTGAGATCGCCGCTGCGATAGGAGGCAGCGGCCTGCACCAGGATCAGCTCCGGCGGCACCGCAGCGCGCCGCCGGTCGAGCTCGGCCCGCGCCTCGCGCGCCGTGGCGACGGCGCCCTTGGGGTCGCCCGCCTTCATCTGCGCGAGCGCCAGATTGTAGGCGACGTCGCCGATGGCGCCGGCATCGTCGCGCTCGTAGGCGCGCGAAAGCGCCACCTTGTACTGGCGCACGGCGAGGCTCGGCAGGTCCATCGACAAGGCCTGCGTCCCGGCCTTGTTGGCCTGGTCGAGCTTGACGTCGGGCGGCGGACCGGTGTCGACCGGCCCACCGCCACCGCAGGCGGCGAGAACCAGGACCGACAGCATCAACAGGGGCTGACGGATCACGGCCGCACCTCGACCGCCGGCGCGCGACGGCTGGGCTGGGCGGGCGCGCTGCCGCCGCCGAACAGCCAATGATGGCGCAACTGTCCCAGCAGCAGTTCGAGCTCGCGCGCGGCGATCTGGGCCTGCAGCAGCGTCGCCGGCATGGCGTCGGTCGTGTCCTGCACGCTGCGCGTGATCTGCGGCGTCGTGGCCGCGAGATTGCGGGTGGTGGTCTGCAGCGAGGTCAGGATCGAATCGGTCTTCACCAGGATCTGGGTGATGCGCGGATCCTTCGAGGTGCGCTCGAGCTGGGCGGCGAGCTCGCGCACGCTGACCAGCGTCGCCTCGAGGTCGGCCGGCAGCTTGTCGTCGCTGATCAGCCGCCCCGCCAGGCCCTGGCCACTCTCGACCTTGCGCGCGATGCCGGCGGCGGAGGCCAGCGTTTGCTCCAGCGGCCCTGCCGGATCGGTGGCGCGCTGGGCGACGGCGGTGAAAGCCTGCACGGCCTTCTGCACGTCGTCGAACAGCGGCATGACCTTGGCGCGCACCTCGTCGATCATCTGGCCGAGCGTGTCGGTCGCCGCCCGTTCGGTCGACGCCGCGATCACCGCATAGGACCAGTCGAGCTCAGGTCCGACGCCGCGCTGGATGTCGATATAGGCGGCGCCCGCCACGCCGAACTGGCGGCGGATCGACACGACCGAGTCGCGTCGGATGAACGGCCGCATCTGGTCTTCGACGCGCGCAACGGCGTGCATGCGCTGATTGGGATCGATGACGATGCGGCGCACTTCGCCGGCGCGCGTGCCCAGCACCTGGACCTCCGCACCCGGCGCCAGGCCCGAGACTCCCTCGTCGGGCAGCAGGATGCGTAGCGTGAAGGAGGGCTGGAACCAGTCCTTCAGCAGGCCGGCATTGATCAGGACCGCGACGAACACGCCGACGCAGGCCAGCACCACCGCGCCAACGACCTCATCGAACTGATAGACGCCGAAGATCGAGCGCTTCATCGTGACCTCCGCACCCCCATCAGCCCGTGATCGCCCAGCCGGAACGCATGGTTCGGTTGGACGAACTGCGCCGCCTGCGTCGCGAGACTTGCGGTGATCCACAGCACCGTGGCGCCGCGGTCGCATGCCGCCGAGATCGCCTGTGCCATCGGCACGGCGAGCTCGGAAGACTGGTCGAGCACCTGATCCTGTACCACGATCAGATCGGGTGAGCCGAGAAATCCGCGCACGCAGGCGGCCCGCACCAGGGCGCGCATCGGTGTGGTCTCGCGCCGCCCGACCGGCAGGCCGGGCAGGCCGAACAGGCGGGCAAGCTCGGTGGCGTCGACGATGGCCTCGGCCTGCGGCTGGTCGAAATGGTAGGCCCGGGCCACCAGCACCGATTCGAGCACCGTCATGTGCGAGGGCCAGACATCGGTCTGGACCACGGCGCCGATGCGGCGGCGGCGATGGAAGCGCTCGCGCGGCGTGCGGGTCGTCCAGTCGACGCCGAGAAAGCGCACCTGGCCGGCGCCCGGGTCGGCAAGCCCCAGGCACAGGTCGACCAGCATGGCGGCGTCGTGCTCATCCTCCACCTGGACCAGCGCCACCTCGCCGCGCGGCAGTTCGAGGTCGAGACGCGCCGTATGGGCCGAGAACTGGCGGTCCGCCAGGGCGACGCCCTGCAGGGACAGGACCGATCGGCCGGGACGCGCGGCCATCAGGCCACCAGATCGAACAGGGTGTTGACCAGCAGGATGGCCAGCGCAGAGCGCACGAAACCGCGCGGTACCAGCCGCTGCAGTTCGTCGGATTCATCGCGGCGGCCGAGGCCGGTGGAGCAGGTCAGCGCCACCATGTAGCCGATGATGATGCACTTCAGCGGCGGAACGATGAAGTCCTGGATCTTCATGCTGCGCAGCACGGCATCGGCGAAATCCCAGATCGAGTAGGCGATCAGCTCCAAGCTGTAGGCGAGGAAATAGCTGGTGAGCATGGTCGAGCAGAGCAGCACGGTGGCCAGGCAGAACGCGCCCACGGCGAAGGCGACGGCGCGCGGCAGCACCAGCAGTGCCAGCGGATCGAGGCCCTGGATCTCCAGCTGCCTGAGCCAGCCCTTGGGCTGCGCCTCGCCCAGCTCGATCAGCGTGGCGGTGCCGCTCCTGCCAAACACGATCAGGCCGACCAGGATGGGCACCAGCTCGCGGATCAGCAGGATGACGATCACCGGCCCGACCAGGCCGGTCGTGCCGGTCAGCGCCAGCCAGTAGACCGCCTGCGTCACCAGCGCGAAGCCCACCAGCATGCCGGTCACGACTGTCGTCGGCAGCGACCGCACCGCCACCTCGTGCAGCACGCGCTTGAACTCGAGCCAGACCGGGCCACGCCACGCCTCACGCCGGAACGCCACGACCGCCACGGTCGTGGCAAACGACACGAACAGAAGCAATCGGCCGATTCCGGAGATGGTGGCGGCGCCGAGGGCGGCGAGGGCCCGTCGCGGCCAGGGGCGGGGGTCATAACGCCGGGCGCGGGCGATCATATGCGGCCGATCATCACGAATGTGCGCATGTTGCCGGTCTCGGGCAGGAAGTAGCTGCCGCGCGGGCGGAACAGGAACTGGGTCGACAGGAGATCGTAGGCCGTTTCGGACGCCGCGATGGTGCGACGTGCCGTGGTGCCGGCCAGCACCTTGGCGATGCCGACCGCGCCGCCCCACAGGTTGCGGTTCGGCGGGTCGGTGCCGACAGTCGAGGCCATGACCGTGCCGATGTCGATGGCGAGGCGGAAATCGAGGCTGGTGCCCCAGCGATCCTCCAGTTCGATCAGCCGGTCGCGCAGCTCGAGCATGGCCGTCGCCACGCACATGGCATGGCCCTCCACCGACCTTCGGTCGCGCAGGAAGGCCGCCAGAACGATCTGGTCGTCGAGCAGGGCCGCATAGCACACGCCGCTCGTCTCGATGGCGCGCCGCAACTCCTGGACAATGGCGTCCATCGCCGTGCGCTGGCCGGTATCGGACGGACGTTGGGCGACTGTCGTCCAGTTCGGCAGCTTGATGACGCCGACCGCCGCCCGGTCGATCGCGCTCTCGATCAGGCTCTCCATCGGTGCGTTGTGGGCCAGCAGGGTGCGTTCGAGACGGGTCCGGCGCTGGGCGAAGCTGTCCTGCGCCTCGGCGGGTGCCGCCTCGTCCTGAGCCGCCGCCGCAGCCGCGGCGGCGGCCACGACCGTCGCCTGCAGCGCGCCAGGTGTGGGTGCCGCTGCGGCCGTGAAGCGCAGCGCCAGCAGGATCGAGAGGGCGTCGCAGAATGTCGCGAGGCCCGCTTCGCGGTCGCCACGCTGCGGATCCTCGATCGACATCATGCCCATCAATCGTCCGGCCATCACGATGGGGGTGATATAGACGCTGCTGATCTCGAGAGGCTGCAAATAGCTTGCAAACAACTCCGACGTACGCCGGTCGCGATCGGCCTCGGCGGTATCGATGGCCTTGCCCTCGCCAAGCGCGGCGAAGAGGTTGGGCATCTCGTCGCGGTGGAGCGCCAGGCCCGTCGTATGATCGTTCACGGTGCGGTCGAAGCAGTCCTCGCAGGTCAGCGTGCGGCCGTCGCGGCTCAGGCGCCAGATCGCCACGCGCTTGGCGGCGCAGGCGGTGGCGGCGCTCTCGGTCGCCCGGGCGAGACCGGCCTCCTCGGCGTCGGCGGCCACCGCATCGTGCGCGAGGTCGATGAAGGTTTGGGTACGGGTCTCCAAAGCCTGCTGGCGCGTGGTCGCCGCGGCCGCGCGTCGTTCGGCCTGGACGTTGCGCCAGGCCAGCAGGCCGGTCAGGGCGGCGACGATCAGCACGACGCCGATCGACATGACGAGAGCGGTGATGCCGCTGTCGGCGACAAAGCCCACGAAATCGGTCTCGGGCACGACGATCAGCACCACCCAGTCGCGGTCGGTCAGCCGCCGCACCGGCCCGGACGACACGATGATGCGCTCGTGGCCGAAGTCCAGAACCTTGCGGCCGTAGCCTTCGACGCGCAGCAGGTCGTAGGCGCGAGTCAGCACCGGATCGCCGACTTCGTCGAGCCGCGGCGCCTTCGCTTCCGGATCGCTGGCGGGCAGCCACTTGTCGTCGGGATAGGCGATGATGCGGCCTGCGCCATCGACGATCAGCGCCCGGCCTCGATTGCCGATGCTGAGCTGTTCGAGATAGGCGCAGAGCGTGGCGATCTCGATATCGACGGCGATGACGGTCTGCAGCTTGCCGTCGCTGTCGAAATGCGGCAGCGCCACCGTGAGGCCAGGCTTGCGCAGCGTGTAGAAGAGGTAGGCGTCGGTCCAGAACATCTTCCGCGCGCTTTCCGCGCCCTGGTACCAGGGCCGCGTGCGCGGATCGAACGTGTCGCCGGGATCTTCCTCGATGGCGATCGTCTTGTTCGCGCCGTCGCGCCTCTCCCAGGTGACCCGCCGACCCTCGCGGCGGTCGATCGTCTTGGTGTCGAAACCGCCCTTGTCGTTGCGCACGACAAAAAGATAGTTGCCCTGGGCGTCGGCGTAGCTGAAGGCTGAGACGGACGGGATGTTGACGATGGCGTGGCGCGCGAACCGTTCCATTTCGGGCGCCGCGTCGATGACGTTGCGTCCGGCGGCCGCAGCATCGGCCAGCGTCAGGAACTGCTGCGGCGGGGTGAGGTAATTTCGCAACTGGGCTCCGACGCGCCGGTCGATGGCGGTGATCAGGTCGTTGCTGAGGGTGCGCGCGCCCTTGCGGTTGGCGTCGTAGACGACATAGGCGATGGCTGCGACCAGCACCACCACGACGATGACACCCAGCACCGGCAGGCTGTGGCGCAGCGTCGTGCGCAGGCGTGATCCCGTTCGGGTCGCTGAAGGGGCGGCAGGCGTAGTGGCTGCGGGCGAGCGGGCCATGTATCACTCTACCGCATCGAACCGATGCCGCGGCGTTGCTTTTTCTGGCAGCACGTCGGCAAATATCGCCTCCCAGTCGGAGGAACGCTCGTGAATCCGAAGAACCGCAAGAAGCTTTCCGAGCGAGTGGCCCAGGCCGCCGAGCGAGTTCTCGCCGATCAGAAGTACGTGAGCCCGATCGATGTGCTGCTCGAGATCGGATGGCTCAACCCATCGACGTTGAAGGATTGGCGTTTGGGCCGCGTCGATTGCCTTGAACGTGTCGTTCAAACCAATCTTCCGCGGCTGTCCGAAGCCATGAAGCTCCTGAGAGCGTGGGCGGTTGAAAGGGGCCTGCGGCCGAGCGAGACGCAGTACGTGGCCCGCACGCCTGGTCGGCAGGGCCTCAAATTCAGTCGGAGCGGCAACGCCCATATCGAACAGGCGTACCGAACGCATTGGGTATCGCCGGAGCTTTCCGCGCAGAAGCAGGAGCGCCTGGCGCAGAAGGCCAGCACGCCGCCCGAGTTGGTGGTCATCGCGCCTTTGAACGACGACTGGGCATGCCATCGCTGCTCGGGCTCCGGGGACTTGCTGATGATGGAGCCGCTGGGTCCGGCCTGCCTGCGCTGCGTGGGCCTGGACGACCTGGAGTTCCTTCCGGCGGGTGATGCGCTGCTGACTCGTCGGGCCAAGGCCAGAAGCGGCCGGCATGCTGTCGTCGTGCGATTCAGCAGGACGCGCAAGCGGTACGAACGTCAAGGCGTGCTGGTCGAGCCGCAGGCCTTGATCGACGCAGAACGCGAGATCGAGCAGGAAAGAGATGCGGCGGGCGATTAGCACCTCTTCACAAAGGTCTTGACGGGTTTGCGGGCCGTCGGGCGGTGGGCCGAGAATTCGGATGAATTTCGATAGTTTCGCCCTATCGAAATTCGACCCGCAGAAAGCCGCGATATCTGGGCTTTTTCTTGGCCCTGCCGGCATTTCGATAGTTCCGATGGCCATTTTCGCCCGCGAGAGTTTGCTTCGGCATTGTCGCCATCGACCTCGCACGCCGCGGCCTTGCCGAACGGTCCGCCGGCCGGCTGTTGTGGATCGGATGGACGATGCATAGAGCGACAGACGCCGGACTCTACTAAAAACCGCCGTGCTTGTCAATAACTATAGTTCATGTCGGGTGATCGCAGCGCGCCCGCCGGCGATGCCGGGTTCTTTTATTGCGACTTTTGGCGCTCCAGGAGGCGCCACCCCTGGGGGGCCGCCGCCGCCGTCATACCATGGCCTGTGCGCGCCAACCCAGGTGCTGGCAGTGCCGTCACTGTTCCCGCCGCTGGTCCGCGAGCGCGATCAGCTCGATTCCCGTTCGGCCGATTCCAGCCGATCGGATGTGCTCTAGACAGGCCGGCCCGGACGACGCGGCAGGAACGCCGTCAATATGCCCAGCAGCAGAAGGAAGGGCGTGACCTTGTAGACGGTCTCGATGCTGGTCCAGTCGGCGAGTTCGCCTAGCGCGGCGGCACCGAGGCCGCCCAAGCCGAAGGAGAAGCCGAAGAACATGCCGGCCACCAGGCCGACGCGGCCCGGCATCAGCTCCTGGGCGTAGACCAGGATGGCCGAGAAAGCCGACGCCATGATCATCGCCACGGCAACCGCGAGCACGCCGGTCCAGAACAGGTTGGCGTAGGGCAGCATCAGCGCGAAGGGAAGTGCGCCCAGGATCGAGAACCACATCACCGGGATGCGGCCGACCCGGTCGCCCACCGCGCCGCCGGCGATGGTGCCGCCGACGATGCCCACCAGGAAGGCGAACAGGTAGAATTGCGCCGTTTGCACGTCGATGCCGAACCTGCTCATCAGGTAGAGCGTGAAGTAGGAACCGAGACTCGCGCTGTAGACGTTCTTGGAAAAGAGGAGCGCCACCAAGATCGCCACGGCGCCGCCGACGCGGGCGCGCGACAGGGGCGGAGCGCCGGCGGCCGAAGCAGCCTTGCCGCGCGCTGCGGGCTTCTGCTGCGCCCGGCGCCGCGCATACCAGCCGCCGACCTGGAACAGGACGAACATCGCCACCAGCGCTGCTGCGGAGAACCACACGATGCTGTGCTGGCCGTGCGGCACGACGATGAAGGCGGCGAGCAAGGGGCCAGCCGCCGACCCCATGTTGCCGCCGACCTGGAACAGCGACTGGGCAAGACCGTAGCGGCCGCCGGCCGCCATGCGCGCCACGCGCGAGGCCTCGGGATGGAACACCGACGAGCCCATGCCGATCAGTGCCGCGGCGACCAGGATCATGGGATAGGAGTCAGCGCGCGACATCAGCAGCAGGCCGACCAGGGTGAAGCCCATGCCGACCATGAGGGAATAGGGCTGGGGCTTCTTGTCGGTGTAGAACCCGACCAGCGGCTGCAGCATCGAGGCGGTGCACTGGAAGGCGAGCGTGATCAGGCCGACCTGGCCGAAGCTCAGTGCGTAGTTGTCCTTGAGGATGGGATAGAGCGCCGGCACCAGCGACTGCATCATGTCGTTGAGCAGATGGCAGAAGCTAAGCGAGAGGATGACCGCGAAGGTCGTGCTGTTGACCGAGGCCGTCGATACCGGGGAAACTGCAGGCGCGGCGGGGCGAGCCGTCCCCGCCGACAAGGTACTATCGCTCATATTTTCACAATAGCAGACGAGGTCTGTGGCACTATCGCCGCCGCGGCAAGCCTGCGTTGCAACGGTTCGCCGTCGAAACCTTCAGTGCAGTTACGGTGTTATTCGCTATCCGATGGCTCCAGACCAACCCATCCGCGGCACGCACACTGATGTGCCCGCACGGCTCGACCGGCTGCCGTGGAGCCGCTTCCATCGGCTGGTGGTGACGGCGCTCGGCATCACCTGGATCCTCGACGGCCTCGAGGTCACCCTGGCCGGATCGGTCGCGGCGGCGCTGCAGACCAGCCCGCGCCTGCAGCTCACCGCCGAGCAGGTCGGGCTGACCGGCAGCGCCTATCTCGCCGGCGCCGTCCTCGGGGCATTGTTCTTCGGCCATCTCACCGATCGTCTGGGCCGCAAGAAGCTGTTCAACGTCACGCTCGGTGTCTATCTCGTGGCCACCGCGCTCACCGCCTTCTCGTGGGACTTCGGGAGCTTCCTCTTCTTCCGCTTCCTCACCGGCGCGGGCATCGGCGGCGAATACTCGGCCATCAACTCGGCAATCCAGGAGTTGATCCCGGCGCGCCTGCGCGGTCGCGTCGATCTCGCCATCAACGGCAGTTTCTGGCTCGGCGCGGCGGGAGGCGCGCTGCTCTCGGTGTGGCTGCTCGACCCGGCGGTGCTCGGGCCCGACATGGGCTGGCGTGTCGCCTTCGGCAGCGGCGCCGTGCTCGGTCTGGTGATCCTCTACCTGCGGCGCTTCCTGCCCGAGAGTCCGCGCTGGCTGATGCTGCATGGCCAGCCGGGCGAGGCGGCGCGCGTCGTCGGTGACATCGAGGCGCGGGTCGTCGCCAGCGAAGGCGTGACCCTGCCGCCGGTGACGCAACGGCTCGCGCTCGGCGACACGCATCGCACGACCATGCTGTCGGTGGCGCGCACGCTGCTGCGCGACTATCCCGGCCGCACCACGCTCGGCCTCGTGCTGATGGCGGCGCAGGCCTTCGTCTACAACGCCATCTTCTTCACCTACGCCCTGGTGCTGACGCGCTTCTACGGCGTAGAGGCCGACAAGGTCGGCCTCTACATCCTGCCGTTCGCCATCGGCAATTTCCTAGGGCCGTTGCTGCTCGGCCCGTTGTTCGATTCGGTGGGCCGCAAGGCCATGATCTTCGCGACCTATGGCCTGTCGGGCCTGCTGCTGGCCTTCACGGCCGCGCTGTTTGCCGAGGGTCTGCTGGACGCCACGACACAGACGGCGATGTGGAGCGTGGTGTTCTTCTTCGCCTCGGCGGCGGCGAGTGCCGCCTACCTGACGGTGGGCGAGTGCTTTCCGCTGGAGATCCGTGCGCTCACCATCGCGCTGTTCTACGCCTTCGGCACCCTGCTGGGCGGCGTCGGCGGGCCGTGGCTGTTCGGTGTTCTGATCGCCAGCGAAAGCCCGACCGAGATCGTGACGGGATACATGCTGGGGGCGTTCCTGATGATCGTGGCTGCCCTGGTGACCCTGCGGCTGGGCGTCAAGGCCGAATGCCGGCCATTGGAGGAGATCGCGCCGCCCTTGTCGATGCGCGTCGAGCTTGCCGATCCCCCGGAAAAGCGGTGATAATCGGGCATCGTCCGTCCTTTCGCCGACGAGGTGATGGAATGACTTCCGACGAGCTCACGACCGCTCTTGGGCAGGCGGCCGCCAAGGTTTGGGGCCAGTTGCCGGCGTACGTACAGCATGACCTGTTCGAGGCGGCGGTACGATCGGCCGGCAAGGGCGCGCGCGAGGAGTTGGCCGTCTTCCTCCATCGCCGGCATCCGCGCACCACCGAGGGCGAGGACTCCGGCAGACGGGTTCCCGAGCCGGACAGCCTGGGGGGCTGAGCCCGAGCGCTTCGCCAGGTCGGGTTATGCATTTGCTGTCATTGCGTGAACCGTGAGCCGCAGAATAGGGTGCGCCGGTTCATGTCAATGGAGTGTGTGTATGTGTAGCGCTTGTCTCGCCGCCGGATTGTCTCGCCGCGTCATGCTGGGAGCGGGCCTGGCCGCAGCGGCTGCCGCACCGTTCGCCGGTGTCGCGCAGGCTCAGCCGGCGAGGGCCGCCGACACGCCGGATGCGGCGCTGAAGCTCCTGCTCGACGGCAACGCCCGCTACGTCTCGAACCAGATGAACGAGCGCGATTTCTCGGCCGGCCGGGCGGCTCGCACCCGCGGCCAGGCACCGTTCGCCGCCATCCTCGGCTGCGCCGATTCTCGGGTCGCGCCGGAGCTGGCCTTCGACCAGCCGCCGGGTGATCTGTTCGTGGTGCGCGTGGCCGGCAACTTCATGACGCCCGACGGCCTCGCGAGCCTGGAATACGGCGCAGCTGTGCTCGGCACCAAGGTGATCATGGTGCTGGGCCACACGAATTGCGGCGCCATCAACGCCACGGTGGCCGCCCTGCAGACGGGCAACGACCTGCCCGGCCACATCGGTGACTTGGTGCGGGCGATGAAGCCGGGCGTGGAGCCCGCCCTGAAGCAGCCGGGCGACGACCTCGCCCAGCGCGCGGTTCTCGCCAACGTGCGCTGGAACGTCCAGCGCCTGATCGAAGCCAAACCGATCCTGGCCGACATGGTGACGGCCAAGAAGCTCAGCGTCGTCGGCGGCGTGTACGACCTCGCCACGGGCAAGGTCACGCTGGTCTAGGCCTCTTCCGGACCGCCGGCCCTCTCTACGCGGGAACGGGGCGGGCGCGCTGGTTGTAGAGCATCTTGCGGATGCGGGCCTGCTCCTCGGGCGGCAGCTTGGTGTTGTCGACCGAGAGGTCGGCGCCGACCGCCATGCCCTTCTGCACCGCGGGCCGGGCACCCATCTCCTCGAACCAGCGCTTGAAGTGCTTGAACTCCTCGATGTCCTGGCCCTGGAACTTCCAGTTGATGGTCCACGGATAGCAGATCATGTCGGCGATCGTGTACTGGTCGCCCGCGATGTACCTGTGCTTGTAGAGCTGGTTGTTCAGCACGCCGTACAGCCGGTTGACCTCGTCGGTGAAGCGCGTGATGGCGTATTTCTGATCGCCTTCCTTGGCCTGATCGACGCGCCGGAAGTGGCCGCACTCGCCGCTCTTGGGCCCCTGGTTGGCCATCTGCCAGATCACCCACTGGTTCACGTCATGACGCGCGCGCAGGTCCTGCGGATAGAACTTCCCGGCCTTCTCGGCGATGTACATCATGATGGCGCCGGACTCGAAGATCACGATCGGCTTGCCGCCGCCCCCATTTGCGTCTTTGGGGGGCTCGTGGTCGACCATCACCGGCATGCGATGGTTGGGGTTCATCTCCAGGAACTCTTTGCTGAACTGATCGCCGCGGCCGATGTTGACGGGTACGATCTTGTAGGGCAGGCCGCATTCCTCGAGCAGGATGGTGACTTTCTTGCCGTTGGGCGTGGGCCAGTAATGCAGGTCGATCATGGATGATCCCTCCTGTGGTTGGGCGGGAGCTTATCGGGCGGAGCGACATGGGCAATAGCACTCAACAAAAGATGATCGGCCGCTCGCTGCGCCGGCTCGAGGATGCGCGGTTCCTGACGGGCGGCGGCCGCTACGTCGATGACATCGCGGTTGCAGATTGCCTGTACGGCCACGTCCTGCGCTCGCCGCATGCCCATGCGGCCATCAAGCGGATCGACGTTTCGCCGGCGGCGGCGCTCGGCGGCGTGCACGCGGTCTATACCCACGCCGACCTTGCGGCCGAGGGACTGGGCCACATGCCGTGCCTGGCGGCGGTGAAGCCGATGATCGTGCCGCCGCGGCCGGCGCTGGCCGATGGCCGCGTGCGCCATGTCGGCGATCCGGTGGCCTTCGTGGTGGCCGACAGCGCCGAGGCAGCGCGTGAGGCGGCCGAGCTGATCGAGGTCGACTACGAGGCGCTCGACGCCGTGGTCGACGGCATCGCGGCGCTCGCGGCTGACGCGCCGGTGATCTGGCCCGACGTACCGGGCAATCTCGTCTATCACGTCCAGCGCGGCGATGCCGACGCGGTGGCGCAGGCCATGCAAGAGGCCGCGCACATCGTCGAGGTCGAGGTGATGAACAACCGCGTCATCGTCACGCCGATCGAGCCGCGTTCCGGCATCGCGCGCTACGACGCCGCGAGCGGCACGATGGACCTCGAGCTGACGGGGCAGGGCGTGCATGGCATCCGCCGCCAGCTCGCCGAGTTCATCTTCAAGCTGCCGCTCGACCGCATCCGCGTCCACGCCCCCGATGTCGGTGGCGGCTTCGGCATGAAGAACTTCCTCTATCCCGAATGGATCCTGCTGCTGTTCGCGGCCCGCCGGCTCGGCCGGCCGGTGCGCTGGCTGGCCGACCGTGCCGAGGAATTCGTCATGGGTGCGCAAGGCCGCGACATCGCGGCGACGGCGAAGCTCGGGCTCGCCGCTGACGGCCGTCTGCTGGCGCTCGACGTCAAGATGGTCGCCAACCTCGGCGCCTATCTCTCGGGCAACGGGCCGGGCGCCTCGGTGGTCGCCGCCTCGACGGCGCAGGGCGGCGTCTACGACATCCCGGCGATCGCCGTCGACATCCGCGGCGCGCTGAGCAACACCGTGCCGGTCGACGCCTATCGCGGCGCCGGCAAGCCCGAGGCCAACTACATCGTCGAGCGCGCCATCGAGGCGGCGGCGCGCAAGCTCGGTCGCGATCCCGCCGAGCTGCGCCGGCAGAACCTGATCGCGTCGTTCCCGCACAGGACGGCGCTCGGCATGGCGATCGATTCGGGCGGCTTCGTCGCCAATCTCGATGTCGCCACCGCCCGCGCCGACACCAGGGGCTTTGCCGCGCGGCGTGCAGCAGCCAAGGCGCGCGGGCGGCTGCTCGGCATTGGCGTCGCCTGCTTCCTCGAAACCTCGCGCGGCGCGCCCAACGAAGGTGCGGAAGTACGCTTCGAGAGCGACGGCAAGGTCATGGTCGCGGTCGGCACGGAGTCCAACGGCCAGGGCCACGAGACCGCCTTCGCCCAGATCGCCGCCGACCGGCTCGGCGTGCCGATCGAGGCCATCCGCTACGTCCAGGCCGACACCGGCCAGGTGAAGAGCGGGGCAGGCCATGGCGGGGCGCGTTCCATGCACATGGGCGGCGCTGCCGTCGTGAAGGCGATCGATGCCACGCTTGCAAAGGCGCGCACCCTGGCGGCCCATCTCTTGCAGGCGTCCGAGAGCGAGCTGGTCTTCGCCGACGGACGTTTCGCGGTGCAGGGCAGTGACAAGGACCATGGGCGCGCCATCGCCTTGCCGGCGCTGGCTAGGAGCGCGGAGGATCCGGCCAACCTGCCGGACGGCATGACGAAGCGCCTGGGCGTGCACGTGATGAACATGACCGACGTCTTCACCTTCCCGAGCGGCTGCCATGTCGCGGAGGTCGAGGTCGATCCCGAAACCGGTGCGGTCGCGCTGGTGCGCTATACCGCGGTCGACGATTACGGCCGTCTGATCAATCCATTGTTGACCGAAGGCCAGGTGCAGGGCGGCGTGGCGCAGGGCATCGGCCAGGCGATGGTGGAGCACACCGTCTACGACGCCACGTCGGGCCAGTTGCTCAGCGGCTCGCTCATGGACTATGCCCTGCCGCGCGCCGACGACCTGCCGGCCTTCGACATCGAACTGGTCGAGCGGCCGACCGCGGCCAATCCGCTGGGCGTGAAGGGTTCGGGGCAGGCCGGCTGCATCGCCGCTCCGCAGACCGTGATGGCCGCCATCCTCGATGCGTTGCGACCGGCCGGCGTCGAGGCGCTCGACATGCCGGCGACGCCGGAACGCGTCTGGCGCGCGCTGAATGAGGCCCAGCGGCGTTGACCGATAAAACGGCGGACGGCCAGCGTATTTTGGCCGGCATTCTCTTCATGTGCGGTGCCGGCGTGCTGTTCCCGGTGATGAACGGCTTCGCCAAGTTCCTGGGCGAAAGCGGCTACGATTCCCTGCAGGTCTCGTGGGCGCGGGCCTTCGGCCACATCCTGTTCATGCTGGCGGCCTTCGTGCCGCGGTTCGGGCTCGGCATGCTGCGCACGCGCCGGCCGGGCATACAGATCCTGCGCTCGGCGCTGCTGATGACCTCCAACCTTTACTTCTTCTTCGCCATCGTCTCGATCCTGATCGCCAAGGCTGCCTCGATCAGCCTGACGGCGCCATTGGTCGTGGCGCTGCTTGCCTGGCCGATGCTGGGCGAGCGCACGACCGTCGGCCGGCTGGTCGCCCTCGGCGTCGGATTTTTAGGCGTGCTGATCGTGATCCGGCCGGGCACCGAGGTCTTCCAGTGGGCCTCGCTGTTCGTGGTGGCGAGCGCCACCTGCTACGCGCTCTATCAGATCCTGACGCGGCGCATCGCCGGAACCGATTCGCCCGAGACGTCGGCGATCTACAGCTCGGCCATCGGCGCCTTCGGCCTGATCACGGTCCTGCCCTTCGTGTGGCAGACGCCGCACAGCCTGCGCGACATCCTCTATTTCTGCAGCCTGGGCGTGCTGGGCGCGCTCGGGCACTATTGTGTGGCACGCGCCATGCATTATGCCCCTGCCAACATCGTCTCGCCGTTCCAGTACATGCAGCTTCTGGGCTCGGTTGCCGTGGGTTATCTGTTCTTCGGCAACTTCCCCGACGTCGTCGGCTGGATCGGCGCGGCGATCATCGTCGGCGCCGGCCTCTACATCGGATGGTCGCAGCGCAAGCCCGCATGAGGAGTTGCCGAAATGCCCAAGATCAATGGTGAACGACTCCTGGCCGACCTGCGCCGCATCGCCGACTTCGGCCGCTACCAGACCGGTGTGCATCGCCCGCATTTGTCGCCGCAGGACGTCGAGAGCCGGCACTGGCTCGCCGGCCGCATGAAGGAGGCCGGGCTGGAGCCGGTGATCGACGGCGTCGGCAACGTCATCGGCCGCAGCCCCAAGACCGGCCCGCGCCTGCTGATGGGCTCGCACACCGACACCCAGCCGCGCGGCGGCTGGCTCGACGGCGTGATGGGCGTGATCTACGGCCTGGAGGTGGCGCGCGCGCTGGCCGAGGATCCCGACACCGCGCACCTTGCCGTCGACGTCGCCTCGTGGGCCGACGAGGAAGGCCATTGGGGCCAGATGCTGGGCTCCAAGAGCTTCACCGGCCGCGTCGGCGAGGCCGACATCGACGCCGCGCGCCATCGTGACGACGGCAGCACGATGCGCGATGCACTGAAGGCGGCTGGCCTCGACAAAGCGCCGCGCGTCCAGCTGGAGGAGGAACGCTACCGCTGATACCTGGAGGCCCATATCGAGCAGGGCGGCCTCTTGGAAGCGTCGGGCAAGCGCATCGGCGTGGTCACGGCGATCGTCGGCATCTACGCCTATCGCCTGACCTTCAGCGGCATCCAGAACCATGCCGGCACGACACCGATGCCGATCCGCAAGGATGCCGGTGTCGCCATGATGCGGCTCTATAACGAGGTGATGGAGCGGTTCCCGGCGCTGGCCGGCCCGCGCAGCGTGTGGACCGTGGGCCGGCTGTCGGTCGAGCCCGGCGCTGGCGCCATCATTCCGGGCAAGGCAGAGATGATCCTGCAGTTCCGCGATGTTGATGTGGCTGTGTTGGATCGCCTTCAAGCGTGCCTCAACGAGATCGTCGAAGCCCACAACAAGCGCGGCCCCTGCGCGATCGAGTGCGTCAACCTCAGCCGCACCATGCCGGCTCCCATGGAGGAGCGCCTGCAGGAGGCGCTCGACGATGCCGCCGAGAAGCATGCCGCCGGCCTACACATGCGCATGCCGTCAGGCGCAGGCCACGATGCGCAGATCCTGGCGCAGCGCCTGCCCGCGGCCATGATGTTCGTGCCGTCGATCGGCGGCATCTCGCATCACTTCACCGAGAACACCGCGGATGCCGACATCGTGCTGGGCTGCCAGGTGTTTGCCGACGCCGTGGCGAAGATCCTGAAGAGCAATTGATTCTGCGAGTCGGTTCGCTCGCTGCATGCAATGCAGTCGCGGCGTTGCCTCACCCAAGGGGTGCGGTCCAAGAGGGTTTTGCGCATTTCCCGCAGCTTGCGCTACCCCCTCGGCCGCCAGTCGCGAACTTACCCCGCCCGACTGCACGCAGCCCGACGGGATGCCAGGGTGAGCCGCTTCCGGCATGAGCGGATCTCCCTCGCAAAAAATGGATCGGATAAACGATGCATAGAGCGGCAACACGGAGACGCAACGCAACGAGTCGAAATTATAATCACAGTGCATTCTTGTCAAGAACTGTGGTCAGCATAGCCAATTTCGTTTTCGCGACTTTTGAGGCTCCGTAGAGGGCGCTTATGTCCGGCGGGTCGAACCGGCGATCACGCCAATCGTTGTGTCAATGCGCGCGAATGCTAGCATTGCTTTCAACGGGATCTGCAATCCGCGCGAGGCTCAGCTTCAACCTGTCAGGACCCTCTGACAAGCTAACCGGATTCGCTGACGTCATGTGATAAACTTGGTAATTAAATATCAACTATAGTTATTGACAGGACAGAGCCACCGGCGTACCTTGCAAAGGTCGATGTGCAGCTTGCGCATCGCAAGCAACCACTCATGTTGCAGGGACCACTATCTATGCCCAATTTCCCCTGGATTTTCGTGCCAACATCTCGCCTCGACGAACCCGATGACGTTCCAGGCTTTCGCGTGAACCCTGATGGTTCGACGCGCCGGCGAATCGCCAACGCCGACAACGTTCCCGGCTTTCGTGTCAATCCCGATGGCTCGACGCGCGGCGGTGGGGCCGCGCCGACGCCTGTCTCGCTCAGGCCACGGGTTCCTCTGCCAAAGGTAGAAGGCAATCCCGGCCCGAGCCTACATCCGCCCGGGAGATGGCGGCAATTCGCTCCAGGCTTTCCGTGGGAATGGTATCCAGATCTTCCTCCGCTTCCGCCGCCGCGGTTCGGCCCGCCGCACTTTCTGCCACGGCCGTATCAGCCTTTGCCGCCTGAACCATGGTCGCCCGAGCCCAGACCTGATGAGCCTTGGCCGTCATGGCCACCCAACAAGCAACCGTAGATTGTAAAATCGAAGATCATCCTACCATTTCTTGTATGCCGACGTCGATTCTGCGAAACTTTTTCCTGATGCTGTGTCGGCATCGAGAGGTCATGGATGAAGATCTTTCGCGCAATGCTGCTCGTTCTTGTTGTCGTGCTGTCGGCGGCTGGGTCGTCTCGCGCGCAGAATCTCAGTCTCGTCTGGGCGGAGTGGGAGACGTCGGCTGTCCCCAGGCAGGGTCCGAAGGATGCCGATGGGCTTCTTCTCTATTTTCACGGCAGGGGCGGCACGTGGGGTGACCCGCCGAACCATCCGATCCTGCCGATCCTTGAAGAGATGGCCAAGATTGCGAACTGGGACGTCCTGCGGATCAACAGACATGCTTTTGCTGATACGGAGCAGTCGGACAATGACATTCTCCGGTTCGTAGCGGAGCGCATCGCGCAGGCTCGGGAGGATGGATACAAGAAGATTGTCGTTGGCGGCGGATCGGGCGGTGGTTGGCTCGCCTTGCTGGCAGCAGCCGTGCCCGGCGTCGATGCGGCGATTGGCTTTGCTCCGGGAACAGCCTACGGCCGGTCAGAGTTGATCCGAACGCGCGATATTCTCAGCGAGAGGCTGGCGCGCGCCAAAGCGACCCGCATTGCAGTCTTCTTGTTCGAAGGCGATCTGTTGGAGAATCTCGAGGTCCGGCGATCCGTCGCCATCCGGCGCGGTCTGGCGGCAAGCGGCGCATCGTTCACCATCGTTGATCATCCACCTGACCTTTACGGCCATCAGGCGATGGTCAGCGGGCGGCTGGTGCGCCGCTATCGGGATTGCCTGCTGCGGCTCGTTCGCGACGCCGATGTCCCTGCGGGCGAGATCCAGTGCTCGCTATCGACAGGCTACGCCGCTGGGTCAGACATCGGCTTTCCTGTCTCGGCGGCCTCGGCGGAGCTGTCCGCGGATGCCGACGCCGCGCTCCTCGCGTACATGGGTCGCTGGGAGGGCGATGACCGATGGGGCGGCTATCTGATCTTGGAGACTACTGTGGTGGGCCAGAGCGACATCGTCTTCGCCGTAGGCTGTTCCGAAGGCTCGCGCAGATCCAACACCTGGACGGGAAGTTACCCTTTCCAATTGAACAAGGCCGACGGATCCATCCTCTTCGTGCCTGACTCCGGTCGGGGGGTGGTCACTGCGCGTCTCAGAAGTGCTGCAGAACTCGCGCTCGAATTTCGTGCACCAGACCAGAACGGCCGAGAGATGAAGCGGCAAACCCTGCTCTATAGGAAGGGTCCGCAATTGACCGATTGATGCACACCGCTGCTGACACAACGTTGTCAGCAGCGGAGCGGTAAGTTGATGTCCCACGACAGGAGGACATCATGGCCTCGATGCGTATCGACTACACGACCATGGAATGGTCGTCCGCCGTCCCGTTCTATGGCCCGGCCGCGGTCCACGACGGCAAGGACATCGTGCAGCTCAAGGTGCTGAGCGACCGGCGCCGCGAGGGCGGCGGCATCGCCTGGCTGGTCAGGATGACGCCGCCGCCCGGCAAGCTGATCAAGATCGTGGCCGTCGCGCGCTCCGACGAGCACGTCTTCTCGCTGCAGGGCGGCCGCAGCACCAAGAGCGGCGAGCGCGCGCAGGGCGCGGGCGGCTACGGCCTCAATCCCAAGGGCCAGCCGCACAGCGCCATGATCGCCGAGGAGACGATGGCGCTGGTGATCTACACCGGCAAGCCCGACGAGATCCGTTCGATGGAAGTCGTCGATATTGCGGAGGCTGCCGCCTAGTCCAGACTAAAGGTCGCTTTCCTTGCGCCAGGCGCCCAGCAGGAAGACCGTGCGCTCGCCGCGGCGGCCTGCCTGCTTCTGCACTTCGGAGAGTTCGACGCCTCTCTGGCCCATCCAGCGGTCGAGCATGCGCTTGGCCACCCACCCGATGACCAGGAAGGTCCCGAAGTAGACGGTGGCCACGAACAGCGCCCACATGGCACGAGCATAGGCCTGCTCAGGTCTCCTCGACCAGCACCTTGAGTCGTGCCAGCGCGGTATCCCATTGGCGGGAGACGTGCTCGAGGTATGCCTGCGCGCTCACGATCGGCCGGGGGTCGAGGGCGAATCGGCTCTCGCGGCCGGACTTGACCGCGTGCACGACACCCACGTCCTCCAGCACCCGCAGGTGCTTGGTCACGGCTTGGCGCGTGAGCCTGGTGCCCTCGGTGAGTCGCGCGATCGACAGGGGCTCGCCGCTGGTGAGCTTGGCCAGCAGGCCAAGGCGGGTCTCGTCGCCGAGTGCGGCGAAGACCGAGGCGCGCGTGCGCAGGGCTGCAGCGGCGCTAGGCATGTTGCTCGAGATATTGCGCGATGTTCTGCATCTGGATCGTCCAGCCGCCCTCGTTGCTGCGGAAGGCGATGTCGCGGCGATGCGCCGGGAGCTTGTCGAAGCCCGATTCGACGACCTTCAGCCGCGTGCCCGCCGCCGTCTTCTCCAGCGTGAACTCGACCAGCGTCGGGATCTCGCTGCTGTAATCGGTACCGGGCTCGATCGCGTAGGGATGCCAAGCGAAGGAGAACAATCGCTCGGGCTCGATCTTCTGAACGACGGCCTCCCACTTGAGATGCTCGTAGCCCGGATAGGTGATGTGGCCGGTCGACCGCCCGCCCGGCACGAACGGCCCGTCGAGGTTCACGCGGAACCACGCGCCGAACTCCTTGTGGTCGGTCAGCGCCTTCCAGACGCGCGAGACGGGGGCCTTGAGATCCACGGTCTTTTCGATGCGATCGGTCATAGGCAACCTCCTGGTTGCCTATGATGTAGGTCGGCTCACGGCGATATGCAACCTTTTTGTTGCTCTTCCGGACCGCCGGCTTCCAGCCGGCTCATGATCATGATGCCGGCTGGAAGCCGGCGGTCCGGAAGAAGCCTACGCCAGCTTCCACTGCACCAGGGTGAAGGGCGGCTTGGCGTCGTCGTGCGGCTCGAACACGGCCTGCACGTCGGCGCCGATGCGGACCTCCTGCTCAGGCTCGCCCAAAAGATTGCCCAGCATGCGGACGTTGCCGGCATCGGGCAGCTCGACCAGCACGACGATGTAGGGGCCGTGGTCCTTGAGCGCCGGATGCACCGGATGCCACGGCCGCTCCCAGCTATAGATGCGGCCCTTGCCCGACACCTTGTGCCAGTCGACGTCGAACGACAGGCACTTGTGGCAGATCCATTCCGGTCCCCACTGGAAGACGCCGCACTTCTTGCAACGCTGGACCAGAAGCTCGCCGCGACGCGTGGCGTCCCAGTAGGGCTTGTCGAGCCCGTCATTCTCCGGCACCGGAATCGGCAGGCCGGCCGGAAGGTAAGTCGCCAGATCGCTCACAGCGTGCCCTCCGTGCCCAGGATCATGCTGGAGACCGGCGTCACCATGGGGCCGGAGATCACCATCGAGACGTCGGCCTTGGGCACCTGCGCCGTCGATGCCCCGCGGATCTGGCGCACCGCCTCGATCTGCAGCTCCAGCCCGTGCATGTAGCATTCGGCGAGATTGCCGCCCGAGGTGTTGAGCGGCAGCTTGCCGGTCGGCGCCATCAGGTTCTGCGGCGTGAGGAAGTCGTTGGCCTCCTCGGCCGTGAAGAAGCCGTGCTCGACCAGGCTCATCAGCACGCCGCCGGTGAAGTTCTCGTAGCTCTGCACCACGTCGACGTCCTTCGGCTTGAGGCCCGCCATGTCGTAGAGCTGCGGCGCCACCGTGGTGAAGCTCGAGGTGGCGTAGAGCGGCGCATTGTGGCTGCGCGCACCGTTGCGGTACTCCGAGCCCTGCGCGGAACCCAGCAGGTAGGCGGGCTTATGCTTGAAGTCGCGTGCCTCCTCGGCCGGCACGACGATCAGCGCCGCCGCACCGTCATTCTCCTGGCAGCAGTCGAACAGCCGCCACGGTTCGACGATCCAGCGCGACTGGTCGTAGGCCTCAGCGGTGAGCGGCCGGCCGTGCATCACCGCGCGCGGGTTGCTCTGCGCGTGGTGGTAGGAGGCGAGCGCAATGGCGCGCTGCGCGGAGGGCGCGATTTTGTTCTCGTGCAGGAAGCGCATCGCCCGCATGGCGTAGCGCTGCGCCGGCGACATCACGCCATACGGTGCGTTGAGTGCCATCTCGCCCGAGGCGACGCCGCCCGGAGGAGCGGCGCCAAAACGTTGGAACTGGCCCTGCGCCAGGGCGCGGAACACCACGACGCAGTTGGCCATGCCGCAGGCCACCGCCGCCGCCGCATTGCCCATGGCGGCCGATCCGCCGCCGCCCCCGCCGCCCCAGTTCATGTTGGAAAAGCGCAGCGCCGGCAGGCCGAGTGCCGCGGCGAGCCGAGACGGCTCGTTGCGGTCGTTGGAGTAGGAGGCGAAGCCGTCGATGCGGCGCGGGTCGATGCCGGCGTCCTCGCAGGCGGCGAGGATCGCCTGCAGGGCGAGCTTGAACTCGGAGACCGGCGCCTTGCCGTGCTTGTAGTAGGGGGTCTCGCCGACGCCGGCGATCGCCACCTTGCCGCGCAAAGTGCGTTTGCTCACGGGATTATAGCCCTCAGTGCCGATAGCGCTGCGGCACCTCGATGCCGAGGAAGCGGGCGCAGTTCAGGCCCAGGATGTTGGCCCGCGCCCCGTCGGAGAGCTGGCCCATGGTGCGCTCGATGGCCTCGGCCGAATGCGGCCAGGTGCCTTCATGATGGGGATAGTCGTTGGCCCACATGAAGTTGCCGTCGAGCTTGTGGCTCTCGGCGAGATCGAGCCCGGGCTTGTCCTCCTGGAACGACGAGAAGCCGTGCGCACGATAGTAGTCGCTGGGCAGTCCCTGCAGCTTGGGCCGCACCCAGAAGTGATGCTTCTTGTAAGCCTCGTCCATGGCGTCGAGCAGCCACGGCACCCAGCCGATGCCGGCCTCGATGGTGGCGAAGCGGATCTTGGGGAAGCGCTCCAGCACGCCCGAGGCGCAGAGATTGGCCACCGGCTCGATGGTGGGCGACAGTGAGTGCGAGACGTAGTTCACCACCGCCCCGCCATTGCCGCGCGCGGCGCGCGGGTCGCGGCCGGTCGAGACATGGAAGGTGATCGGCAGGTTGGCGTCGGAGATCGCCGCCCACAGCGGGTCGAAATGCGGCAGGTTGTAGTTCACATGGCCGCTGTCATGACCGCCCCAGATCGGCTTGCACGGCAGGGTCAGGCACTTGAAGCCGAGCCTGGCCAGCCGCTGCACCTCGGCGATCGAGCCTTCGAGGTCGGCGGTGGCGAGAGCGCCGGCCGGGATCATGCGGTCCTGATGGCTGGAAAACTGCTCCCACGCCCAGTCGTTCCACACCCGGCACTGCGCCATGGCGAATTCGGGATCGGGCGTCGCCCACATCGCCAGGCCCTTGTTGGGAAAGATCAGCTCGACGTCGATGCCGTCGAGATCGTGATCGGCGAGCCGCCCCATCGGCTCGGCGCCGGCCTTGGCGCGAAGCTGGTCTTCGCCCTCGAGCGTGGAGAGCCGAAGCCGGTCGGGGCGATGGCCCTCGCTGACGCGCCACTGCACGCCGTCCTTGTCGGTGATGACCCGCGGCAGGCGCTCGCGATACTTGGCATCGATGCGCTCGACCCACAGGTTGGCCGGCTCGTTGGCATGGCCGTCGGCCGATACCATGAAGTATTTCTTCGCCGCATCGGGACGCGCGCTGCGCGGCCAGTCGGCGCCGGGCGTTTCGAGGCGCCAGCGGTTCGGAGCATTCACCACGACCTGGGTCATCGCTTCCTCCTTTATCTTGTCGTTTGGCTACTCGGCAGCCGGCGCGGCGACATCCAGCCGCGTGTCCAGCTCGCGCTCGATCGCGTCAAAGACGCCTTGGCAGATCTCGAGGTCGGCCGGTGGCACCTTGGCCAGCACGCGCGTCTGGATCTCGGTGCCGACCTTGGCGACGCGCACGGCGAGGTCGCGGCCGGCGCGCGTCAGATAGATGCCGCGGGCCCGCCGGTCGGTCTCATCCTCGCGCCGTTCGATCAAGCCGCGACGCTCGAGATTGTCGAGGAGGCGGACCAGCGTCGGCCCTTCGATGGAAAGCGCCGTGGCGAGCTCCTTCTGGCGCACCCCGCCGCCCAGCTTGCCGACGTAGGCGAGCGGCCGCCACGTCGCGTCGGTCAGTCCGTAGGCGCGCAGCTCGGCGTCGACGGCCTGGCGCAGGCGCCGGGCGATACGGGCGACGCGGAAACCGAAATCGATGTGCTTGGTCGGCATCCTAGAAAGTTAGGACGCTAATCATCTATTTGGCAAGTGTCTCCGGCTCAGGCCTTTTGCTTGCCGAACAGGCGCCGCGGCTCGCCCTTGGCCACTTCCAGGGTCCGGCGCCGGCCGGCCGACAGGTCCGCACCGCCGCGGTTGATATAAAAGGTCAGCATCGACATCGCCGACCGGTCGGGCGAGGACTTGCGCGCCCGGCTGCGCTCGGCCGACCGCTTCAGCGAGCGGGCGACGTGCCTGGGCTGCTTGGCTGACACGCCACGGGTCGAGCGTCAGCGCGTGGCTCTCGCGGGTTACCCTCGCGGACCATTTCTTCCCGCGACTGACTTGCCTTACCATGGTCTGTGAACGACCCCCATGGCATTCGTTGCCGCGGCAACCCATCTCCACGAGGCGAGTTGCTCCCTGAAGGAGTGCGGCATGGCAGGCAAGCAGACATTGAAGGCGAAGGTCGACGCCAATCTCGACGAGGCTTTGCAGGACAGCTTCCCGGCGAGCGACCCGGTTTCCTTCCTCCAGCCCGTGCCGGTGAACGATGGCGATCGAAAACTGCCTGTCGTCGAGGCTGCCCACGACCGCGGCCGGCCTCGGCGCACCCGAAAGGCCAAGGCAACCCGGTCCTGACCCGTTCGTTGGTACGGCGAGGAGCATGGCATGGGCCAGATCAACCGCGTCGAGCCTGAGGACCATCTGCCCGAGGTGCGCGAGCCCGCAGGCTACCGGCATCCGGACACGGATATCGCCAGCGAACTGCGTGAATGCCTTGCCGACGATGTCGGCCTGGATTCCCGCGGCATCGAGGTCGAGGTCAAGGACGGCGAGGTGACGCTGAGCGGCACCGTCCGTCATTGCGCCGACATGAAGCGGGCGGAAGCGCATGCCTGTGCCGTCCGCGGCGTCGTCCTTGTGCGCAACGGTCTGCAGCCGAAGGAGCCGTCGCCGAGCCCGGCGCCGGAACAGCCTGCTGGCGCGGCGGCCAAGATGGGCAAGCCCGGATACGAGCACTGACGTACGTTCGCGCTCATGCTCTTTCGGACCGCGCACACCTCCGGCTCGCTCATGAATCATGCTCTCCCGGACCGCGCGCATCCTGCGCGCTCATGAATCATGAGCGCGCAGGATGCGCGCGGTCCGGAAGAGCGTGAGCGGGCCTGGAGGCCCGCGCTCCGCCAAGAGAGCTACTCGAAGCAGCGCGCGGTCTTCAGCTTGCAGGAATCGGCCGGCACATTGGCATTGCACTCCGCCCATGCCGGCTGCTCGACCTGTTGCAGGCTGGCGCCGGCGCTGAAGCCTTCGGCGCGGCCGGTCTCGCTGAAGGCATAGGCCACGCAGCGCGCCTGAGCCGTGAACTTCACCTTGCAGTAGATGCCGCATTCGCCGAGGGCGGAGGCTTCGGCGGCTTGGCGCGTGGCCATGCCGACGGCGATGCCCCACAGGCCCGCACCGTCGCTCGCCACAGCGACCCAGGTCTGCTGTTGCGCCGAGGACGGGATGATGAAGGCGGCAGAAAAGAGTGCTGCAACAGCGAGACGGCGCATCATGACTGGGGCGTATTCCTTGCCAGAAAGGCGTGCACGCGCCGGATCGAGTCCTGCAGGAACTCCGGCCCGCGCCAATCCTCCTGCACCTCGATGTTGGGGGCAAGCTCGGCGATCTCGGCGCTGGTGTGGGCCGGATGCGGCTTGTCGGTGCCGGGCTGCAGGTAGAGCGGCGTGCGGCAGCTCTTGACGAACTCGCGCGTGACGGAGAACACGAAGTCGCTGCCGAACATGTTCCGGCCGAAGGAGTCGATCGTCTCCTGGCTGATCGACGGGTCGCGCTTGCGCACCGTTTCGCCATAGCCCTTGACCGCGGCCTCCCAGTTGTCGCGGTTTTCCCATAGGCCGATCGGGTTCTGCAGCACGGCGGCGGTGACGCGGTCGGGCGCCTGCTCGATCGCCTCGAAGCAGTAGCTGCCGCCGATGCAGCCGCCCATGACGTGGAATTTCTTGAAGCCGAGATGGTCCATCAGCGCGAGATGGTCGGCGGCGAAAGTGTGCCAGCCATGGTCGGGCTTGACGTCCGCCACCGACCGGCCGGCGTTGCGCTGGTCCATGGCGATGACGGTATACTTGTCGCTGAGCGCCTTGCGCGGATCCATCCACGGAAAGCCGTTGGGATAGGCGGGCGAGGAGCCGCCCCACATGTTGGCCTCGGATTTCAGCCCGCCCGGCGCATAGATCAGGATGGGAAAGCCGGCGCCATGGACCTCGTAATGGATCTCGGCGTCGACGCGTTTGAGCATCGGCATGACGGACTCTTTATAGCACTGTCATCCCGAGCGGCAATTTCAGAGCGCGATGTGCGGTCGGCCGGTTCACGGGTCGAGCCGAGTATTCGCCGACCATGGCGCCCGCGCGCGCAACCGCTGCATTGCCCGTCCGTTGAAATTGATCCAACAGGAGCCAGCAGGGCGTGGGCGTCTCGACCAGAGAGCAGAGCGAAGAGCGCTTTCCCGTCGTCCATATGCACCGCGGCTCGGCGATCCGCCGCCCGCTGATCGTGCTGGCGGTGTGCGCCGTCGCAGCGCTTGGCTACGTCGCGCGCGATTTCCTCATTCCCACGGCGGGGGCCATCGTTCTGGCGCTCATCCTTACGCCGGTCGCCAACACCTTCGAGCGCCTGCGCATTCCGCCGTTCACGTCCGCTGCGGCGTCGGTGGTCCTGCTGGCCATGGGCCTGGCGGTGCTGCTCGCCATCTCCATTCCGGCGCTCACCAACTGGATCGATCAGACGCCCTACCTGACCTACACGCTGGAGCGGAAGCTCGAGGGCGTGCGCAAGTCGCTCGCCATCGTGCAGGAGGTCTCCAAGCAGGTCGAGCAGGCGGCTTCGGCGACGACGCCCACGGCGCCGGCGGTGACGCCGCCCGAGAAGGTGGTGGTGCGCGAGAAGTCGCTGATGGCCGAGCTTGCCAGCACCACGCCCGGCCTGCTGCTGCAGGTGTTCTATGCCGCGGTGCTGGCCTTTCTGCTGCTCGCCCATCGCAACAACTCGCGGCGGCAGATCATGCGCATCCCCGCCTCGTTCACCACGCGCGTCCGGCTTGCCCGGGTGATGCGCGACATCAATGAGCGCGTCGGCCACTACCTGTTCTCGCTCGCCGTGATCTACACCGGCGTAGCCGCCTGCTCGACGGTGGCGTTGGCTGTGCTGGGCTTTCCCAACGCCATCATCTGGGGTGCCCTGATGGGCATCGCGGGCTTCGTGCCGTTCATCGGCTCGACGGTGACCATCACGGTCGTGGCCCTGGTGGCGATGATCACGTTCGACGATTGGGCGCGCATCGTCGGCGCGCCGGCGGCGTTGCTCGCCATCCATGTCATCGAGGCCAACCTCGTCACGCCGATGTTCGTGAGCCGCCGCTGCGCCCTCAACACGGTCGCGGTATTCGCGGCCATCGCCCTGCTCGGCTGGATGTGGGGCGCGATGGGCGCCATCGTCGCCGTGCCGCTGCTGATCCTGATCAGCACGATCGCCGCCCATCTGCCGTCAATGCGCTGGCTGGAGATCCTGCTGGCCGACGACCGGCCGGTGAGCGAACGGCTGGCGCGCAAGCCTCTGCTGGCCTCGGTGGGGCGCCCGCCGGTCCGCACGCGGGAGCGGCGGACGCGTCAACCGCGGCGGCGCTTCGCGACGGCGAAGTAGAGCAGGCCGGCAAGACCCCAGAACGCGCCAAGGATCCCCCAGGCCGCCGCCGGGTCGAGATTGCGCGCAAGCAGGATGTAGGCCGCGTAGGTGAGGCAGACCACGCCGACGCCGACCGCGAGCGCGGCGCCCATGGCCAGCATGGCGCGCGTTGCCGCATCATGGGCGGCATTGCGCAGGGAACGCGCGGCGGCGGCGGACGCCGCCACGCGCAGGAGGGGACCGATCATCGATGGTCGAGCCGGCTGGGACGGCTTGGCGGCCGGTCGACTAGTGCCGACGACAAAGCCAGCCTGCGAGGAAGCCGATGCCGATGATCGCCGCGAACGTGGTGAGCGGGCGGGTCTCGGTCTGCTCGATCAGGGTGTCGGTGGCCTTGTCCTTGAGCTTCGCGGTGTCGTGGGCGATCGCCTTCGCGGTGTCGCCGTACTTGGCGACGAGCTCGCGCGCCGACTTCAACGTCTCCTCGAGCGCCGCTTCGCCTCGGGCCACGATCGAGCTGCCCGTGCCGTTCACCGTGTCGGCCAGGTCGTCGAGTTGCTGCCGGAGAAGGGCGATTTCGCGCGCCAGATCCTTGCCGCTATGGGTGGCCGCATTGCGCATGACATGCTCCTGGGCTGTTGGGTCAGCCCAGTGAACGCACCTGGACGGGGCGAGTTCCCTTGCTCTGCAGCCGTCTTTCGCAACTCTTACTGCCGGTAGGGGGAGAGGCTGGGTGAGGGGGCAAGGCACGTCGATTCCCCCTCACTCTTCCCCTATCGGGCCCTATCGGGAAGGGAGAAGGAGAGGATCTAGCGGACCGCGTCGTCCAAGGTCTCGGGCGAAGGCCCGAACGACCGGTTCCAGGATCTCAGGCCCGGTCGTCTCGGTCGAATCGGCCGCCGTATGGAAGAAGGTATGGGAACCCGCCATGCCGAAGAAGCGCGGATAGCCCGCTGCCAGCACGTCGCGCAGCTCGCCGATGCCGGCGCGTGCGCCTGCGACCGGCGTGGCCACGATGTTCCTGAAGCGCCGTGCCACCGATGCTTCCATCGCCTGCGAGCTCAGCACCAGGCGCTGCCGGGTGTCGACCTCGCGATCGGTGAACCAGCGCCCGCCGTCTCGACGCCAGGCGAAGCAGGCCAGCGAGGCGCCGAAATGCGCCCATGCCAGGGTGCCGTCGGGCCTGGGCGCGCCGTCGCGCATGAAATGCTCCATGCCGCCGTGGCCGACTTCATGACCCGAGGTCGCCACGAACACCAGGTCGACGTCGGGCCAGCGCGTCCTGGCGAGCCGCGCCATCGCCAGGAAGCCCGCGATACCGGGGCCGCGTTCGCAGCTGCTGGTGAACCAGCTCGTCACGGGCGTCGAGATCGCAAGCCAGCGTCCTTTGCCGCGATCCAGCCGGCCCACGACGTTGCGGCCGGGCGCGTCGCGGCGCCATGTGCCCAGCACCGACACGGAGACCGGCCGGCCGGAGTGCCGGGCCTGGTCGAGCAACGACCGGTCCTTGGGGGCCACCAGGATCGCCGGCACCGGCCAGGGCTGCGTCTTCTGGTCGACGTTGTAGGTGAAGATCTCGCCGCTCGGATGATCGATGGTGAGCAGCACGGCGGCCGGCTGGCGAGCGAAGGCACTCTCGAGCGCCGAGACATGCTGGCCGTCGAGATAGGCGCCGCGGTCGAAGGGCAGGGTGAGATGCACGAAGGCATCGCGCGCAAGGCCGCTGTCGGACGCCACGATCGGCGCGGTCAGGGAAAACGTCGCCTGCCGCTCCGGAATCCACCAGTGCGGCATGACCGGGCGTGTCTCTCCGTCGACCACGAGCGTCGCGGCTTCGAATTCGTACTGGCGGGGCAGCGAGAAGCGCTGCGAGGAGACCGTCAATCCGCTGCGCTCGAGTTCGCCTGCGATCCAGGCCAGCGCGCGCTCGGCGCCCGGTGAGCCGTAGCGGTGCGATCCGAAGCTGTCATAGCGCTGCACGTCGGCATAGAGCGCGGCGCCTGACAGGGGATCTATGTTCATTTGACCGTCATCCCGAGCGAAGCCGCCCGAAGGGCGGCGTGGTCGAGGGACCTATTCTGGTCGACAGAAGGGCAAAAATAGGTCCCTCCGCTTCGCCTCGCTGCGCTCGGCTACGGTCGGGATGACGGAGAAGCCTAGAACCGGAGCGTCTGCACCAGCTCGGACGGCAGCTCCGACATCCGCACATACTGGGCGAGGATGTGGATCAGCGACTGGTGCACGTCCTCGACGACGCCGTAGTTCTGGGCGGCGACGTGGAGGCTGATATCTGCCATCTGGGCGCTGCGGCCGCCGGAGAAGCCCGACAGCGCGATCGTGGTCATGCCGTTGTTGCCGGCCCAGTCGAGTGCGCGCACGATGTTTTCCGAATCGCCGGACGACGAGATGGTGATGAGCACGTCGCCAGGCCGCGCGGCGTTCTTGAGCTGATAGGCGAAGACCTCGCTATAGGCCATGTCGTTGGCGATCGCGGTCACCAGCTCGACTGTCGCCGACAGGCTCACCACGCGCGGGCGCAGCGTCGTGTTGGTGGCGATGCCCTTGGAGCAGTCGCAGGTCAGGTGATTGGCGATGGCAGCCGAGCCGCCGTTGCCGCAGGTGAAGATCAGCCTGTCTGACTGGATCGCCCGCTTCATCGCCGTCACGGCGCGCTCGATCTCGCCGGGCCGCACCGAATTGAGTGCTATCGCCACGGCCGATACGTAGTCGGCGACGAAGGCGCCAGCGGTCGAATACTTTTGACTGGGAAACTTGTTTGTCATGCGAAATGCTGGGTAAGCGAGCGCCGGGCGTCCGTCAACCGTCCCAGACGTTCTGGGGCATCGGTAGCTTGGCGAAGTCGGCGCCGATCAGCGGCCGGCGATGGCTCACTCCCTCCTTCTCCAACAACATCATGTATTGCCGCACGTGCTGACCACAATGCCAAGTCGTTCGCTCCATCAGCTCATGCAGGCTCTGTGGTCCGTAGTATGTTTGAAGTGACTTTGCCGGCGAAGTGTTGCCGCCTTGCCACCATGCTGCGAAGCGTTTGCGCACCTTCGCGCCGTAGGCAACCAGCGAGTCGGTGCCGGCATCGGAGGCTGGTTCTTCGCGGAACATTGCCTGAACGAGCGTGATGTCCTCGTTGGCGTCGAGGAAGGCATCGACGACGCGGAAGAGGTGAAAGGCGAGCGTCCGGTAGCTGCGCGGCCGGCCAGGCACATGGATGTCGAGCCGGTCGGCCGGCATCAGCGGGATCAGCTCGAGCGCGGCGTCCATGAACCTGGTGACGCGGGCCGCCAGTTCGTCGGTCGAGAGCTCGGGACCGGACTTCTCGGCAAGGCCGAGGAAGTCGACGATCTGCCTGGTGCTCTGGCCGAACGTGTAGGCCGTGCCGCGCGACAGTACCGGCACCGAGCGCACGCCGAGCCGGTCCAGCTCCGCCATGCCGGTCGGATCCTCGAGCACATTCACCGAAACGAAGTCGATCCCACGGACCGATAGAAACTCCTTGAGTCTCAGGCAGCTCGTTCAACCGGGCTGCCAGAACACCTTCAGCGGTTCGCTCATGCGGACACCTGTATTGTCTCGAACCTCAATTGATCGCCTTGACGCCGAGCGAGTCAAGGATCGACACCAACGCTCAGGGTTGCGATCTGTCCGTCAGGCCGGCTTGTGGCAGACCACACAGACCTTGTTGCCGTCGGGATCCCTGAGATAGGCGCCGTAGTAGTTCGGATGGTAGTGCTTGCGCAGCCCCGGCGCACCTTCGTCTTTGCCGCCGGCCGATACGCCGGCCTTGTAGGCGGCATCGACCGAGGGCCGGTCGGATGCTTCCAGGCCGATGGTGATGCCGTTGCCCACGGTCGCCGCCTTCTTGTCGGCAGGATTGAGGATCCAGAGCTGCGGCCGACCGCCCGCGCGGCCATAGGCGATGGAACTGGGATGGTCGGCGAGGCGCTCGAGGCCCAGCGCCTTGCTCACGCCGTCATAGAACGCCTTGGCCTTGTTGATATCGTTGCTGCCGACGGTGACGTGGCTGAACATTGGACTCTCCCTCGATTGGCTAGAGCGTTTTCCGGTATGGTGGAACCGCGAGCGGTTCCACCATACCGGAAAAGCGCGCGCGGGAGATCGAGGTTTCGACGGGCACACTCCGTCCGGCTGGTTCCAGCCGGACGGAATGTGCTCTGAGCTCTCAGGATGCCGCAGGCGCGTAAACCGAGGCAAGCTGGCGCGACACCAGCCGCGCGTAGAGGCCGTTCTTCGCCAGCAATGAAGCGTGCGTGCCGGTCTCCGCGACACGGCCCGCATCCAGCACGACGATCAGGTCGGCATCGCGCACCGTCGACAGGCGGTGGGCGATGACGATGGTGGTGCGGTCGGCCTGCAGCAGATCCAGTGCGCGGCGCACGGCCTGCTCGTTGACCGCGTCGAGATGCGAGGTCGCCTCGTCGAGCACCAGGATGGGTGCGTCCTTCAGGAAGGCGCGCGCGATGGCCACGCGCTGGCGCTGGCCGCCCGACAGCGCCGTGCCGCGTTCGCCGACCGGCGATTCGAGACCGTCGGGCAGGGTGGCGACGAGGTCGCTGAGCGAGGCGTGCCGGATCGCCGCCTGCAGCTCGGCTTCCGAGGCGTCGGGCCGGGCGATCAGGATGTTGGCGCGCAGGCTGTCGTTGAACAGATAGGTGTCCTGGGCGACCAGAGCGATCAGGCGGCGCAGCTCGTCGAGCTTGTAGTCGCGCAGGTCGGCGCCGTTCAGCGTGATGCGGCCCGAATCGGGATCCCAGAAGCGCATCAGCAATTGTGCCGTCGTGGTCTTGCCGGCACCCGACGTGCCGACCAGGGCCACCGTCTTGCCGGCCGGGATCGCGAAGCTGACGTCGCTCAGCGCCCGGCGCGTCTGGCCGGGATAGGTGAAGTTCACCTTCTCGAGGGCGAGGGCGGCGGCGCCGGTACGCGGCGGCACGCCCGGCCCGTCGCGCACCGGGATCGGCTCGTTGGCGAGCGCATAGACGCGCCGCGTGGCGCCCAGCGTATCGGCGAGCTGGCGGCCGATCTGGGCGATCTCCGACACCGGCAGGAAGGCCGCCATGGCGAGGATGGTGAGCAACGGCAACAGGCCGGCATCGATGGCGCCGCGTTGCGCCAGCAGAGCGCCGGCCACGACCACGGCGAGACCACCGAGGCCGGTCAGCATTTCCAGGATGGCGTGCTGGAGCGTGAGCTCGCTGAAGAAGGGCAGGCGCAGCGCGATGTGGCGCTGCGAAAGCTGGTCGAGCTTGGCGCCACGCGCGTCCTCCTGCTGGAAGGCGACGATCTCGCCCAGGCCCTGCACGGAGTCGACGGCGAAGGCGCCGAGCTCGCCCGCCGCCTCGCGCGCCTGGCTGCCCAGGCGATCGACGCGCTTGCGCATCAGGAAGGGGCTCAAGCCCACGGCGAGCAGGAACGGCAGCAGCGCCAGCGCCAGCCAGCCGTCGGCCCAGGCCAGCACCGCGACCACGGCGGCCGGCACCAGGATGGCGACGAAGGCCGGCGCCACGGTGTGGGCGAAGAAGTACTCGACCAGCTCGATGTCGTGGGTGGCGAGCGCCATCAGGTCGCCGGTGCGACGGCGCACAAGATAGGCCGGCGCCAGGGCATCGAGCTTGCGAAAGGCATCGATGCGCATCTCGGCCAGCAGGCGAAAGGCCATGTCGTGCGCCAGCCAGGATTCGAACCAGTGCAGGATGCCCGACAGGGGCGCCACGATGGCGAGCGCGATGGCGTAGTCCGCGTAAGATTGATGGTTCTTGAGCGCCAGGACGATCAGCGCCGACAGCACGCCGACGCCGATGAAGGCGATGACGCGCAGCACGCCCAGGGTGAAGGTGGCGGTGAGCTTGCCCTTCCACGGCAGGATCACCTTCATCAGCGCGATCACGACCTGGTACCAGGTGAGGCCCTCGGCCTTGATGATGCCTTCGGTGACAGCCTGTGCGGGCACGCGCTCATCATGGTCTTGCGGACCGCGCGCGTCTCGCGCGCTCATGAGCGCGCGAGACGCGCGCGGTCCGGAAGAATCATGAACCTGCTCGGCCATCAGGTCGGCATAAGCTCCGCCCTTCGCCATCAGTGCGTCGTGGCGGCCCTGCTCGGCGACCTTGCCGCCATCGAGCACGAGGATGCGATCACAGTCGATCACGCTCGACAGGCGATGGGCCAGGATCAGCGTGGTGCGGCCCTGCATCAGGCGATCGAGCGCTTCCTGGATCACCGCCTCGTTCTCGGCATCGACGGCGGAGAGCGCTTCGTCGAGCACCAGGATCGGCGTGTCGCGCAAGAGCGCGCGGGCGATGGCGACGCGCTGGCGCTGGCCGCCCGAAAGCTTGATGCCCTTCTCGCCGATCACCGTGGCGTAGCCCTGCGGCAGGCTCAGGATGAAGTCGTGGATGTTGGCCGCGCGCGCGGCATCCTCGAGCTCCTGCTGCGTGGCCTGGGGCCGCCCCAGCCGGATGTTCTCCTCGACGGTGCCGTGGAACAGGAAGGTGTCCTGGTTCACCACCGAGATCAGGGACCGGATCTCGGCAAAGGGCAGCGTGCGCAGGTCGTGGCCGCCCAGCAGGATGCGGCCGCGGTCGGGATCGTAGAAGCGCAGCAGCAGGCGCACGATCGACGACTTGCCGCCGCCCGACGGCCCGACCAGGCCCAGCCGCTCGCCGGCCTGGGCGCGGAAGGAGAGGCCGTCATGCACGGTGCGCCGCGTCCCGGGATAGGCGAACCGCACGTCCTCGAACTCGATGGTCGGCGCCAGCGACTTGTCGAGCTTGGCCGGGCTCGCGTCGGCGACAGCGGGCTTGTCGTCGAGGATGCGATAGATGCCCTGCGCCGCCGACAGGCCGACCATGCCCTGGTGCAGCACGCTCCTGAGCTCGCGCATCGGCCGGAAGACCTCTATGCCCAGCATCAGGATGATCAGCAGGGCCGACAGCGACATGGCGCCGGCCTCGACGCGCATCGCACCATAGATCAAGGCCGTAGCCGCGCCGCCGGCGATCGCGGCGTCGGTGATGCCGCGCGCCAGCGAGTTGGTGCCCAGCACCCACATGGTGCGGCGGAACAGGTCGCGCGCCTCGACCTCGAGCTTGTCGGCGCGGGTCTTGCCCTGGCCGAACGCCTTGAGCGTGGCCAGGCCCTGGATCGAATCGAGGAACTCGGCGGCGAACGAGGCATAGGCCGTCTGTCGGCGCTGCGAGTTCTTGACGTCCCACTTGTGCCACAGCGCCGGCGCCAACAGCGCCACCATGGCGAAGCCCAGCATGACCAGCGCCACCGGCAGGTCGACGAAGGCCACGACGGCGAAGATCAGGATGGGCGAGAGGAGCGCGATCATGAACTGCGGCAGGAACTGGCCGAAATAGGTCTCGAGCTGTTCCACGCCGTCGATCATCGACAGGGTGAGACCACCGGAGCGCTGGCGGCCGACCGTGCCCGGCCCGAGCGACGCCACCTGGTCGTAGAGGATGCGGCGCAGCTTCTTCTGCACCCGCGCCGCCGTGCCGTGCGCCACCACCGCGCGCCAGTGCTCGGCGAGACCGCGCAGCACCATGACCAGCGCGATCAGCAGCACCGAGGGCACCAGCTCCGAGATCGGCCGGCCGGCGAAGACCTGGCCGATCAGCCAGCCCAGAAGGCCCAGTCGGGCGATGCCCAGGCCCACGGCCAAAAGCCCGATTCCGACGGCGCCGGCGATCCGCCAGCGCACCCCTTTGGTGAAGACGAGAAGGCGCGGTTCGATGTGCATGAGAATGAATCTAGGCCGAACGCCTGTATTCGTCAGTCCACAAATTGGAAGAACTGGTGTACATTTTTGAACATGGATGCCAACTGGGACGATCTCCGTGTTTTCCTGACACTCGCCCGCGAGGGCACGCTCACCACGGCGGCCAAGGCGCTAAATGTCAGCCATCCCACCGTATCGCGTCGCGTGCAGGCGCTGGAGCAGCAGATCGGCGCGCGCCTGTTCGAGCGCCTGCCCGACCGCTTCGTGCCGACGGCGGCGGGCGAGGAGCTGCTGGCCGATACCGAGGCGATGGAGAAGGCGGCACTGTCGATCCATCGGCGCAGCGCCGGCCTCAGCGACACGGTGAGCGGCGTGGTGCGGCTGTCGGCGGGCGAGGCGATGGCGGTGCTGGTCGCGCGTCACTTGCCATGGCTACGCGCCCGGCTGCAGCAGATCGAGTTCGAGGTGATTGCCAGCCATACGCTCGCCAACCTGTCGCGGCGCGAGGCCGATCTTTTGATTCGCGACCAGGTGCCGGAACTCGCCGGCATCATCGCCCGCAAGCTCTGCCGCGTCGCCTACGCGATCTACGCCAAGCGCGATTTCGCGCTGAAGGGCACCACCATGCCGGCGCTGGCCGAGCTGCCGTGGATCGGCTTCGACGACGACCACAGCTACATGCCGGGCCAGCACTGGCTGCACGGGCAGCTCGGCCGGCGACCCGAGATCAGGGTCAACAACTGGCTCGTCCTGCACGACGCGGTGCGCGTCGGATCGGGCCTTGCCGTGCTGCCCTGCTATCTCGGCGACCAGGACCCGGCTCTGCGTCGCGTCGGCGGCGTGCTTGCCGAGGTGTCCGCCGAGCAATGGCTGCTGGTCCATCGCGACCTCAGGGCCCTGCCGCGGGTGCGGGCGGTCATGGACGCTCTGGTCGAGCTGTTCCAGCGCCATCGCTCGGTTCTCGAGGGGCGCGGCTGAGCTGGGCGCGCGCGCCTCCAGTGGCGCGTCTTCTCATGTCATGCGGACCGCGCGCGTCCCCGCGCGCTCATGAGCGGGCGAGACGCCCGCGGTCCGGAAGACCATGACGCGCCACTGGAGTGGCGCGCCCCCAGCGTCAGATCGTGATCTGCTGGATTCCGCCGCGCGGCTGTCCGGCCTCGATGTTGCGCCACAGGATTTCGTGACCGGCCGGCAGCGGCCGGTTGTTGGCCATGGTGAGCCAGAGCCGGAGAAGCAGCCGGTCATGGCCGCTCGAGGCGTCGTCCTCGAACGGCGTGCGGCCGTGATAGGTGACGTGGCTGTTGATCAGCTGCAGGTCGCCGGGCTCCAGGGTCATCTCGAAGCACAGCTCCTGCGCCGTCGCCATCAGGACGTCGATGGCCTCCTTCTGCGCCGCCGTGAGCTTGGGCACGTCGGGCGCGAGCTGGGCCGCCTCGATGAAGGTGAGCGAGTAGTGCGACGTGAGCTTGCCGTCGCGCACGCCGAAGATCGGCAGCGGATAGGCCGTTGCCCGGGTCGTGCCCACGCCGTCGTTGCCCGCACCGTCCTTGCCGGTGCCTTCCTCGCCGAAGCGGCTGCGCCAGTAGTCGGTGAACAGCGCGTCGAGCAGATCGGGACGCTTGGCGAGGATCGCGTTGTGGATGGCGGGCGTGGAGGCAAGCGTGCTCACGCCGCCCTTCCTCGCCTGCCGCACGCACAGCAGCCCGACCACGTCGGTGCGATCTGTGTGGAAGCGGAGCCCACCGCTGGTCAGCGTGCGGGCATAGGAGGAGAGGAAGGTCGTGCCCTTCTGGTCCTTGGTCTCGCCATAGGTGCGGCCGACATGGGCACCCTCGTCGCGGATGGCGCGCATCAGCTCGCCGCTGCGGTTCTGGAACACCGGCGTGCCGAGATGCGTGCCCAGCCCGAAGTAGATCTTGCGCAGGTCGTTCTCGTCGTAGCGACCCACCGGGAAGCCGCGCAGCTTCATGATGCCGACGCCGTTCTCCAGCTCGTCGGCGATGTCGGCCAGCAGACCGTCGAGGCCGCCGACCGGGAAGTCCGCGCGCGTGATCTGCGACCATTCGAGGTCCGCCTTGTTCACGGCGGCGAGCGCGGCATCGAGCGCGGCGGTGCCGGAGGCCGGGAAGTCGCGGATCCAGCGCGTGGAGTTCTTGATCTCGTCGCCGGTCCAGACCGAGGGACCGGTGAGCGGCGTGCGGTTGGTCATGGCCGGACTAATGAGCCTCCCGGGCGGCGCGTGCAAGCAGCATCACCAGGGTCTTGTGCTGGTGACAGCCGGCGATGCCCGGCCGCGTGACCAGAACGGCGGCGAGCCGGCTGCGGTCGGCGCCCGCCACGACCACGCGGTCGATGTGCAGGCCGGCGCAAGCCTCGTCGGAGACGCGCAGCAGGGCGTCGAGGCCGCCGCCCTGGGTCAGCAGGACCGGATCGTCCTTGACGCGCAGTCCAACTATCTCGGGCGCATCCTTTCGCGAGACGAGACGGCGCAGGACCGGGCAGTCGGCCTGGTCGAGGGCGGGTGCGATGCCCAGCCGCAACTTGCGCCCGCGCAAGCCGGGAGCCGTCGCCTCGGTCGCCTCGGCGATCGTCTCGAAGGCCCGGCGGATCGACGGCAGGTACTTCGTGCCCTCGGCCGTGAGCGCGATCGCCCGCGCCGAGCGGTGAAACAGCCTGGTGTCGAGCGCGGTCTCCAGGGTCTTCACGAGCTGGCTGACGGCGCCCGGCGTCACGCAGAGCTCGTCGGCGGCGCCCCGGAAGCTCCTGTGCCGCGCCGCCGCTTCGAAGGCGCGCAGCCCGTTGAGGGGTGGGAGTCGATAGGTCACGGCGGTCCTCTCTGCATCGCAGATTAGGAGCTGGGGCGGCGGCACGAGCATCAGGATTTCTATGCCTCGAGCAGCAGATCAGCTGATTTGTCCGCCGCCACCGCCGGCGCGACTGTCGCGGCCGACGAATGCCATCCGAGGAGACCGTCATGACCGACGAGATCGCGATCAGCCATCTGCAGAGGCGCAAGATCGAGGGCCGCGTGTTCATTCCCTTCATCGATGCCTGCCGGGAGAAATTCGGCGAGGGGCCGACGCGCGAGCTGGTCGCCGCCGCGATCTGCTCGCTCGCCACGGCCGACGGCGCGCGCTGGGCCGACATGTTCGGCGCCGACATCGACGGACTGCGCCGTGTCGCCGAACTATGGGCCGGCGGCGGGGGCATGGAGGTCGAGGTCATCGACCAGGCGGTCGATCACCTCGACTTCAATGTGACGCGCTGCCGTTACGCGGAGTTCTATAAGGAGCTCGGCCTCGCCGATCTCGGCTCCCAGATCCACTGCAGCAGGGATCATGCGATGGTCGAAGGCTTCAACGACGGGCTCGAGCTCACACGCAGCCAGACGATCATGGCGGGCGCCAGCTGCTGCGACTTCCGCTTCCGGAGGAAGGCATGAGCGGTGTGCTCGACGACTATCTGGTCGATCCCGAGGGGTCTCTTCTCGACAAGACGCGCATGCAGGCCCAGGTCCTTGTGCCGGTGCTGCGCGCGTTGCGGGCCGAGCTCGGCAAGGACCGGGCCGATGCCGTCGTGAAGCAGGCCTTGCGCGACTGGTCCAAGCAGCTCTTCGCCACGATCGCCGACGGCATCGAGGGCAGCCCGCGGCACAAATGGGCGGCCATTCAGAAGGTCTTCGGCGAAGTCTCCAGCCGCGAGGTCGAATTCGAGATCAGGCGCGACGACGAGGAGGCGCTCGATATCGACGTCACGCGCTGCCGCTTCGCCGAATTCTTCCGCGCCTTGGGCGAACCCGAGCTCGGCGCGCTGCTGATCTGCGCGGCGGATTTCGACATCGTAGCCGTCGGCGACGGCGCGGTGGGCCTCGATCGCGTCCAGACGATCATGCAGGGCGCGCCGAGCTGCACCTTTCGCTACAGGTTCACGCCGCGCTAAGTGGCTCGCGGTTCGCAAGCGGGGCAGGCGGGGTCGCCGCTGGACCGCTGACAGCACTGCCAGCAGTCGGGTTGGGCTGCACAAGCCTTGGTATGACGGCAGCGGCGGCCCGCGATAGGGACCCCCTTCTGGAGCCTCAAAAGTCGCCGAATCGAGACGCGGGCAGCGCGCGTCGCCGTGACTTTGCCAACCATAGTTATTGACAAGCACTTTGGTTTTCGGTAGGGTTCGACGTCCGTCGCTCCATGCATCGTTTGATCCGACCCATTCGGCCGGACGGACGCATGCCGTTCGGCACGCGGCGATGCGAGAGTGATGAGAAACGAGACCAAGGACGCGAAATGGCCAGCGAAACTAGCGAAATTCAAAAGAGGCGTAGATTCAATGGCTTGGTGGGCATCGGCCGGTCTGTCGAAAAGTAGCGTAACATGTCTGAATTCAGCGGCGGCCCAACCGATAGGGCGTCGGCCTCCTTCGACCACAAGTGGGTCGGGCGAAAACGGCGAGAACGGCGGAAACCTCGGGCACCACTGACTGCAGTGCATGCACCAAGGTCGGCGGGCACCAAATCCGCCAAAATCATCGTGCCGAGGAACTAGCGCAACGTCTTGCGCATATTGATCGAGGTCGGATGGTCGAACCCCTCATGCGCCTCGCGCGAAATTTCGACGTAGCCGAGCGACAGGAAGAACCGCTGGTTCTCGGTCAGCACGATGCGCACGCCCAGCTGGACGCCGGCGAGCTCGCGGCGCCGGGCCTCGTCCTCGACCGCCTCGACCAGGCGGCGGGCGATGCCCTGGCCGCGCGCCTCGGGCACCACCGCCAGGCGGCCGAAATAGAGATCGTCGTCGATCAGCTTGACCATGACGCAGCCGATGATGCGACCGTTCTGCTCCGCGACGATGGCGCCGGACTCGCGCGCCAGCTCGGCGGCGATGCCGTCGGCCGTCTCACCGAAGGCGCCCGACTCGGGCTCGAGCCTGCCGCGATACTGCTCGAAGGAAGCGGCGATGGTGGCGGCGATGGCCGCGGCATCGGCCGCCGTCGCGGCGCGCAGGACAAGGGTGTCGCTCATGGTCGCGTTCTCGCGTAGGCTTGCCCCATTAGGTGGGGAAAAGCCAATGGGTTACCAGACCATCGAGATGCGAAAGCTCACCCCCGCGATCGGTGCCGAGATCCTCGGCGTCGATCTCGCCCGGCCGCTCGGCAACCAGGTCTTCCAGGAGATCCATGACGCGTTGATGGACAATCTGGTGATCTTCTTCCGCGACCAGGAGCTCACCCACGATCAGCACAAGGCGTTCGGCCGCCGCTTCGGCGAGCTGCATATCCATCCGACGTCGATCAACACGGCGAATGAACACCCCGAGATCCTGACCATCAAGGCTGACGAGAAGTCCAAGTACGTGGCCGGAGAGGAATGGCATACCGACGTCTCGTGCGATGCCGAGCCGCCGATGGGCAGCATCCTCTACATGAAGGAGCTGCCGCCCGACGGCGGCGGCAACACGCTGTTCGCCAACATGTACCGCGCCTACGAGACTCTCTCCCCGCCGATCCAGCGCCTGTGCAAGGGGCTGACGGCAGTCCATGACGGTGCACAAGTCTACGGCGGCCGCTTCGGCCTGAAGCCCAAGGAGGGTGGCTTTCCCAGGAACGAGCATCCCGTGGTACGCACGCATCCGGTGACCGGCCGCAAGGCGCTCTACGTCAACCGCAACTTCACGACGCACATCGCGGGCCTGCGCAAGAACGAGAGCGATGCGCTCTTGGAGATGCTCTATCGCCACAGCGAGACTCCGGAGTTCCAGTGCCGCTTCGCCTGGCAGCCCAACTCGATCGCCTTCTGGGACAATCGCGCCGCCATGCATCATGCGATGTGGGACTACTTCCCGCACAAGCGGTTGGGCTACCGGGTGACCGTCAAGGGCGACAAGCCGTTCTATCGCGCATAGGAAACCGACATGGCGCTCATCACCTACCTCACGCGCATCCAGTTCGACTTCGGGGCGCTGAAGCTTCTCGAGGCCGAGCTGCAGCTTCTCGGCATGCGGCGGCCATTGATCGTCACCGACAAGGGCGTGATCGCGGCCGGCCTGTGGGCCAAGGTCAAGGAGCAGCTTCCCGGCAACATGCCGATCGCGCTGTACGACGGCACGCCGGAGAATCCGACGGAAGCTGCGATGCGCGATGCGCTGAAGATCTACAAGGAGGAGGGCTGCGACGGCATCATCGCCATCGGCGGCGGCTCGCCCATGGATCTCGCCAAGGCGGTCGGCCTGATGGCGACTCATCCCGGCACATCGCTGCAACCCTATTCGTTCGTCGAGGGCGGTGCGGGCAAGATCACCGCGGCGGTGGCGCCGATCGTGGCCATTCCCACGACCTCAGGCACCGGCAGCGAGGTCAGCCGCGGCGGCGTCATCATCATGGATTCCGGCCGCAAGCTTGCCATCGGCAGCCCGCACCTGATCCCCAGGCTGGCACTGATCGATCCCGAGCTCACGCTCGGCCTGCCGCCGCATCTGACGGCCGGCACCGGCATGGATGCCTTCACCCACAATATCGAATGCTTCCTGTCGAACGCCTTCAATCCACCCGCCGATTCGATCGCCCTCGATGGCCTGGAGAAGGCGTGGACCTACGTCGAGCGCGCGACCAGGGACGGCTCGGACCGCGAGGCGCGCTACAACATGGCGATGGCCGCCATGGAAGGCGCCATGGTGTTCCAGAAGGGCCTGGGGGCGGTGCATGCGCTCAGCCATCCGACCGGTGGACTCAAGGGTTACCGCCTGCATCACGGCACGCTGAACGCGGTCTATCTGCCGGCCGTCCTGCGCTTCAACGAGCCCGCGGTCGGCGAGAAGTACAGGAAGGTGGCGCAGGTCATGGGCCTGCCGGCCAGTAAAGCCAATGCAGCGGGCGTGGCGAACGCCGTCGCCGCGCTCAATGCGCGGCTCGGCTTGCCTGCGGGCCTGGGCACGATGGGGCTGGCGCAGGATACCGTCGAGAAGATCGCCGACGGCGCGCTCGGCGATCACTGCCACCAGTCGACGCCGCGCCAGCCGAGCAAGGCTGAGTATGTGCAGTTGATCGAGGAGTCGTGGGGATGAAGGTCCAAGACAAGGTCTGCGTCGTCACCGGCGCGGCGGGCGGCATCGGCGAGGCGGTGGCGCGGCGCTATGCCAAGGAGGGCGCCAAGGGCGTCGTGGTGGCCGATCGCGATGCCGATCGGCTGAAGGCCGTCGCCAGCTCCATCAAGGGCCTTGCCGTGGCGTGCGACGTCGCCAAGGAAGCCGATATCCAGCGTCTGGTGCAGGAGGCCGAGCGGCGTTTCGGCCCGGTCGACATCTTCTTCTCCAACGCCGGCATCGGCCGCGGCGGCCATGAGGATGCGACCGACAAGGACTGGGCCGACAGCTGGGCCATCCATGTCATGAGTCACGTCTATGCCGCGCGCGCCCTGGTGCCGGGCATGCTCGAGCGCAAGTCGGGCTATCTCTTGAACACCGCCAGCGCGGCGGGCCTGCTCGCCTCGATGGGCTCCGCGCCCTACGGCGTCACCAAGCACGCCGCCGTGGCGCTGGCCGAGCATCTCTCCATCCAGTACGGCGATCGCGGCATCTGCGTGTCGGTGCTCTGCCCGCAGGCGGTCGACACCAACATGCTGCGCATGGCGGGCGCCACCGCCGCCTCGGTCGACGGCGTGCTGCACACCGACGCCGTCGCCCAGACCGTCATCGAGGCGATGGACGAGGAGCGATTCCTGATCCTGCCGCATCCGGAGGTGAAGGAGTACATGGCGCGCAAGCTCGACCGCGACCGCTGGCTGCGCGGCATGCGCCGCCTGCGCGGCAAGACCGGCGAGGGCCAGAAGCGTTCGGCCTGACTAGTAGCTCCGTCACAGAGGTTTTGACAGGTGGAGCTGAGCCACGCGAGGATTTGCAGTTCACAGCTGCATGACGATCGCGATGAAGTGTCGGCGTTGAAAGCATTGCTGGCATTTGGGCGCAGTGACGCAACGGATAGCGTGATCGCCGGTTCGACCCGCCAGTCGTGGCCCTCTACGGGGCCCCAAAAGTCACGAAAACGAAATTGGCAATTCTGACCGCAGTTCTTGACATCAGTGAACTTAAGTTATAATATCGGCTAGTTGCGTTGCTTCTCCGTGTTGCCGCTCTATGCATCGTCGATCCGAGACCAAAGGGCGCGGCAGGCACCGCGCGCGGCCCGTTCGGTTGCTTGCACTCGCGCCTGGGCCGGGCTGCCGTGGTTCGCAGGACACATCCCGTCCGGCTGATTGCAGTCGGACGGGACGTGCTCTGGGGTTCCGGCTCTTATGGCCACCTGCCCGTTCGGCAGCGTGGCGGCGCAAGAGTTCACAAGGACCGAAGTCCAGGATGTGATGCGAAAGGGGGTAGCGGAAATAGCGGGAATAGCGGAAATTCATCGGCGGCCCAAGCGATAGGGGGTTCGGCTTTTCCTCGACCACAATGGAGTGCACCCCGAAAGTGAGACATGTAAAATGCGGACAGTTTCTCGAGAGGAGAGGAACTGATGAAACGTCCTGTAGTGATATCGGCAGAGAGCAAGCGAGGAGCGGTCGGCCGGCTGGCGGCCGGCGAGTCGGCATCGGCGGTGGCGGCGGATCTGAAGGTCCACCGGCAGCGTCTGTACGAGTGGCAGGACCAGGTACGGCAGGGTGGGCTGGAGGCGCTGCGCGGGCCCGGGCGACCGCGCACGGGGTCGCTGGACGGGCCGCCGTTGAAGAGTGCGATCCTCAATGAGGGGGCAGCGGCGCGTCGGCGGATCGCCGAGCTCGAGCGCAAGATCGGGGAGCAGCAGGGCGACCTCGATTTTTTTCGGCAAGCCTTGCGGCATGTGAAGGCCAGACAGCAGATGAGCGCCGGGCCCGGCGCGCTGCGGTCTGCGAAGTCATCCAAGCGATGACCGTGTCGCAAGGCAGTCGGACGGTCGAGCGGCGGTGCCGGTTGGCCGGGGTGAGCCGGGCCGGCTACTACCGGTTCTGGCAGAAGAGCGCGCCGCGCGAGCACGACACGGCGGTGCGCGACGCCCATCCAGCGCGTGGCCTTGGCCAATGGCCGGCGCCGCGGCTACCGCTACATCAGCCACCAGCTGCGGCGCGAGGAAGGGATCATCGTCAACCACAAGCGGGTGCTGCGGCTGATGCGCGAGGACAACCTGTTGTGCCTGCGCCACAAGGCTTTTGTGCCGCGCACGACCGATTCGCGGCATGACTGGGAGGTGGTGCCGAACCTGGCCCGGGGCCTGCGGCTGACAGGGCTCGATCAGCTGTGGGTGGCCGACATCACCTACATCCGCCTGCAGGAGGAGTTCGTCTATCTGGCGGTCATCCTCGATGCCTTCAGCCGTTGCGTGATCGGCTGGGCGATGGCCGATCATCTGCGGGCCAGCCTGGCCGTCGACGCCCT
>WHTW01000052.1:12505-45062 GCA_009377525.1 Rhodospirillales bacterium | reverse complement strand
GGCATCGGCCGGCCTGCCGGAAATTGGCCGAAAATGCAGAAATTCACGAGCGAGGCGACGGCAGTGCATGCACCCCTCCGGCAAAGCCGAGAGGCGGCGGCGCGCGCCGGCGCAAGCGGCACCCAGCCGTCAAAACCACTGTGCAGAGCTACTAGGGCGTCTCAGTCATGCCAACGCCCCTCGAGGACAAGGAGGCGATCCGGGAGCTAGTGCATGATCACCTTGGTGTAGTGTCGTTCGCCGAGGTGGTCGGTCAGGAGCAGGGTGACGTGGAACGGCTCATCGGCCGACCGGGATTGTCCGTCGATCAGGAAGAGCAGCGATACGACGGCGATCTGCTGCGGCGGCAGGGGGTTCTCCGGCGCGAACTTGCCGGTGCTGGCGTCTCGCACGCCAATGGCGACGATCGCGGTGGACGGCATGCCCTCGATCTCGGCGGCGGCGATCCAACGGGGTTCGTTGGTCATGTTGCTCGCCTCGAGGTGGATCTGGATCTCCAGGCGCGGCGTTCGCTCGGACTCGACGCTCGGGCGCCAGAACGACTGGTACGACGGATGGCGATGCACCGAGAAGCGCAACCGGCGTTGCGGTCGGCCACCGAGGCGCGCTGTCAGCCATCCCCAAGCTTTCCCAAGCATACGACGGTAACTCCGAGTGGTGCCGGCAACGTGGGTGTTCGGTGCATCCTGCGACATGTGCTATTTCACCGCGCATGAAGACGATCAGTGACCAATGGAATACAGCGCCTGGAGCGGTCACGCTCATCGACGCGCACCATCACCTTTGGGACCTGAAGGCAAACCGTTATCCTTTCCTTACCGACGAACCGGAACCTCACTTCTTTCTGGGGTCGTACGAAGCGATCAGGCGAGACTGCCTGCCGGAAGACTATTTGCGGGATTCGCGTGCCCACAACGTATTGACGACGGTGCATTGCGAAGCCGAGATGGATCGCTCCAGGCAGGTCGCCGAAACGCAGTGGCTGACCGAAGTGAATGCACGCTGCGGCTTTCCCGGCGCCATCGTCGCGCACGCGTGGTTCCACACTGACAATGCGGAAGAGATCCTTGCGGCTCAGTCGCAGTTTCCGCTGGTGCGTGGAATCCGGTCGAAGCCGGTGACTTCCCTTCGCCCCGATGCCGCGGTGCCCGGCGCGCCTGGCACCATGCGGGACGACAAATGGCTGCGCGGCTTCGCGCTGCTGCAAAAGTACCGGCTGTCCTGGGATCTTCGTGTGCCTTATTGGCACCTCGTCGAGGCCGCCGAGGTGGCGCGGCAGTTCCCGCGCGTCCCGATCGTGCTGAACCATACCGGCTTTCCCTGGGATCGCAGCGAAGACGGCCTCGCCGCCTGGCGCCGAGGCATGGAGGCGGTGGCCCGCGAGCCGAATGTTCATGTCAAGGTCTCCGAGTTCGGCCTGAAGGACAGCGCTTGGGACTACGAGTCGAATAGACGTGTCGTCATGGATGCGATCGCGATCTTCGGCATCGAGCGATGCATGTTTGCGAGCAACTTCCCCGTTGCCGGCTTGAGGATAGACTACGACTCGCTCGTCCGCTCCCTTGACCGAATGCTCGCGGACCATTCGCAGGCTGATCGAGACCGCTTCTTCTGGAAGAATGCGGCATCGTTTTACCGTCTCTCGCTGCCCTCGAGCGAAGCTACCTAGGCGATCAGCGGGACTGCACATGCCAACGCCGCTCGAGAACAAGGAAGCGATTCGCGATCTGCTGAGCGAATACTGCTTCCGCATGGACGATTTCAGGTTCGCCGAGCTGAGCGCGCTGTTCACCGAGGACGGCGAATGGATCGCGCCCTACGCGCGGGCGCGCGGTCCGGCCGAGATCGCCGCGCTGATGGCGCGCAACATTCCGGCCGAGCCCAGGCGCAAGCACTTCATCATGAACAGCCTGATCCGCCTCGACGGCGACCGCGCCAGCGCGCGTACCAGCTACCTCGTCGTTCTCCAGGCGGCCGGGGCCGGGCTCGTGCCGTCGGTCGCCGGCACCTATCAGGACGTGCTGGTGCGTACGACCGGCGGCTGGCGCTTCCGCGAGCGCCGCCTCGTCCACGACCTCGTGGCCGGGCTGGGATTGAACCTGTCCGGCACGCGCTCGTGAGCCTCTGACAGCATTGCCTGCACGAACGTGCGGCAGGGCAAGCCCTCGTCTGAATGGCGGTGAGACTGCCAGCAGTGCTGTCAGTGTGAACGGGGCCTATACGGTGCGAAAGAATTAAATTACCCGAGCGGCGATCAGCCGATTCCCAGCTTGCAATCGGACAAAACTTAAGTTATAATCCAGTTATTGCCGGTCAGTTGATCGGCCCCATTATCTTGCCCGGGTTCATGATGTTGTCCGGGTCGAGCGCCTTCTTGATCGAGCGCATCAGCGACATGGCCTCGCCATGCTCCTCGTAGAGGAACTTGATCTTGCCGAGGCCCACGCCGTGCTCGCCGGTGCAGGTGCCGCCGAGCGACAGCGCGCGCGCCACCATGCGGTCGTTCAGCCCATCGGCGCGCTTGAGGTACGTCGGGTCGTCGGGGTCGACCATCATGGTGAGATGGAAGTTGCCGTCGCCGACATGGCCCACGATCGGTGCATAGAGGCCGCTCGCCACGATGTCCTTCTGCGTCTCGAGGATGCATTCGGCGAGCCGCGAGATCGGCACGCAGACGTCGGTCGCCCACATGCCCCAGCCGGGCTTGGCAGCCTTGGCGGCCCACGCCGCGTCGTGGCGCGCCTGCCACATCTTGGTGCGCTCCTCGGCCTGGCCGGTCCAGGCGAAGTCGCCGCCGCCATTGTCGGCAGCCAGCGCCTGCACCATCTCGGCCTGTTCCTTGGCGCTCGCCTCGGTGCCGTGGAACTCCAGCATCAGCGTGCTTTTCAGGGGCAGGCTGAGCTTGGAGTACTTGTTCACCGTGTCGACTGTCGCTGTGTCCATCAGCTCGATGCGCGCCACGGGAATGCCCGACTGGATGGTCTGGATCACGGTGTTGACCGCACCCTCCAGCGTGTCGAAGGCACAGGTCGCCGAGACCATCGACTCGGGGATGCCGTAAAGGCGCAGCGTGATCTCGGTGATGATGCCGAGCGTGCCCTCGGAGCCGACGAACAGCTTCACCAGGTCGTAGCCCGCGCTCGACTTGCGCGAACGGCGGCCGAGCCGCATCAGGCGGCCGTCGGCCGTGACGACCTGCAGGGCCAGCACGTTCTCGCGCATGGTGCCGTAGCGCACCGCGTTGGTGCCCGAGGCGCGCGTGCTGGCCATGCCGCCCAGCGAAGCGTCTGCCCCGGGATCGATCGGGAAGAAGAGCCCGGTGGCGCGGATGTATTCGTTGAGCTGCTTGCGCGTGACGCCGGGCTGGACCACGACGTCGAGATCGGCCTCGTTGACCGCCAGCACCTTGTTCATGCGGCTCACGTCGAGCGAGATGCCACCGCTGGGCGCGCTGATATGGCCCTCGAGCGACGTGCCGGTGCCGAAGGCGATGATCGGCGTCTTGTGCCGGGCGCAGAGCTGGACGATCTGCTGCACCTCCTCGGCCGATTCGGCGAAGACCACGGCATCGGGCAGGTGGGCCTCGTGGAAGGAGATATCCTTGCCATGCTGCTCGCGCACGGCATGCGCGGTGCTGACCCGCTCGCCGTAGAGCTTTTTCAGCTCGGCGATGGTGGCATCGACGTGAGGGGGCTTTACCTGGGCCGTGGCGGCCATTGCGTTTACTCCGCTGTAGATGCTGAACATGGCTGGCCAGGCGGAGGTCAGCAAGCAATGCCTATTAACTACCTCTAATTGCTTTACGAATTTCGTCTCTGTGGATATACTGTTCTTAATTTGTTCCAAGGTGAAGCTTGGCTGACCAGACCTCAATTGAATGGACGGACGCGACGTGGAATCCGGTAACCGGGTGCACGAAGATCAGTCCCGGCTGCGACAACTGCTACGCGGAGCGCTTCTCGGAGCGCTTTCGTGGCGTTGCCGCGCACCCCTTTGAAGCGGGCTTCGATCTCACGTTACGACCCGAGCGAGTTGAGCAGCCACTATCATGGAAGCGGCCGCGAATGATCTTTGTCAATTCGATGAGCGACCTCTTTCACAAGGAGATCCCTACGTCGTTTATCGACAAGGTGTTCGACACCATGGAGCGTGCCGATTGGCACGTTTTCCAAGTGCTGACGAAGCGCAGTTCACTGCTCCGCCGCTATATAAACCAGCGCTACAAGAACGCACCCTCACCAAGTCACATTTGGCTAGGCGTCTCTGTTGAAGATGCAGCGAGGGTGTCGCGTGTTAGGCACCTTCAGGAAGCCAATGTCGCAGTGCGCTTTTTGTCCGTTGAACCGATGATCGGGCCGATCGGACGGATTGACCTTCAAGGTATCCATTGGGTTATCGCAGGCGGAGAAAGTGGGCCGAAGGCCCGTCCAATCGAAGAGGAATGGGTTTGCGACCTTAGGAACCAGTGTCGCGCCAGTGGCGTGGCATTCTTCTTCAAGCAATGGGGAGGCAAGACGCCGAAATCGGGTGGCCGTACGTTGCAAGGCCGTGAATGGAACGAATTTCCTAGACTGAGGCGCCAGAAGCGTAATTTTCCGGCAGGCTCGCAGACGCTTCGGTAAAGCCGATGCCGTGGACGCTGCCGGATCCTGCGTCATACAAGGGGCGAGAACAGACCTACGTTAAGCACGTCTTCCTAGACCGCTATCTTGAAAGAGTTGCTCTCGTCACACTCGCGAGCGGTGGCTGGAGCGGTTTCGTATACGTAGATGGCTATTCCGGTCCATGGCAGGCGCAAGGCGAGAAATCCGAAGACACGTCGGTTTCCATTGCGCTGACCAAGCTAAATATTGTCAGGCAGGCACTGCAGAAAATTGGAAAAGAAACACAAACGAGCGCTCTGTTCGTTGAACGCAATCCCAGTGCTTTCACAGAACTGCAGAAGCTCTTGGAGAGTTTTCCGGACTCTCGCACCCAGTCGATCAATGGTGAGTTTCACCGGCATATTAGCGATGTCGTGAAATTTATCGGTGCTGCGTTTTCACTCACGTTTACCCACACGTCACTTACACGGCGATTCTTAAGCCACTTGCCGAGCGGACCTACTTCCATCTGGTGTACGCGACGCGACATTGGCGGGGCTTGGAGGAGTTCAGGAAAGTAGAAGCGGAGGCCATGGAGGTTCAGGAACGTGTTCGCTTTGACGTCCGGCAAAATGTTCGAGCCCAACGCTCAGGTATGGACGACATGTTCGCGACAGGTAGCGACGATTCGGGGTCGCGCCGCTTAGAAGAGCGCCGAGGACAGAACCTTGATAGGGCGTTCGCTGAAGTTGAATCGCTACTATTGGGCACAAATCGATTTGCAGCCCATGAAGCGTGGGCCGCAGCGATGGCAATACCTTTGGTTACTATCAAAGACGCGAAGAGAATCCTTGTCGCTTTGAAGAATGCGGGTCGATTGCGCTTCGAGTTACGAGATCGCCAACGCGTCCCAAGCGCGGACACAATCGTTCATGTCATCTAAGGTAGACTTGAAGTTGACGGTCACTCTGCGGAGTGGGTCGTCTTTCCGACTAGGAGAATAGAATGCGCGACGTCTATGTCATTGGCAGCTATACGACCGCCTTCAAGAAGCACCCGGGCATGAGCTTCGGCGACCTGGCGCGCGAGGCCTATCTCGGCACGCTTTCCGACGCCGGCATGAAGAATGGCGCCGACATCGAGGCGGGCTGGCTGGGCAATTGCGGCATGGGTTTCTGGGGCCAGAACTCGATCCGCGCCCAGGCGCTGTTCCAGCCCCTGGTCGAGGAGGGGCTGTTCCCCGAGCGCGTGCCCATGTTCAACGTCGAGAATGCCTGCGCCACCGCCTCGACCGCCTTCATGGGCGCCTGGAAGGACGTCTTGGCCGGCACGCACGAGCTCTCCTTCTGCATCGGCATCGAGAAGCTGTTCAGTCCGGACGCGCCCGAGCGCACCGCCGGCCTGTTCAACCAGGGCTACATAACCAGCCAGCACGACCGGCTGGTCGAGGAGATGAACCGGGTGGGCGAGATGGTGGGCTCCAAGTTCGCGCCGGGCGACGACCGCACCATCTTCATGGACACCTACGCCATGCAGGCCAAGTGGCACATGTGGAAGTACGGCACGACCCAGCGGCAGATCGCCGTTGGCGCCGCCAAGAACCACAATTACGGCGCGCTGAACGACAAGGCGCAGTACCGCTTCCAGATGACGCCGCAGTCCGTCCTGGAGGATCGGCCGGTGTCCTATCCGCTGACGCGCGCCATGTGCGCGCCGATCGGCGATGGCGCGGCCGCCGCCTTGCTGTGCTCGAGGGAGTACCTCGAGAAACTGCCGGCGAGCGTGAGGGAGCGCGCCGTGCGCATCGCGGGCGTGGGCTTCTCCGGCGGCAAGTACCGCAACCTCGACGAGCCCGGCCTGACGCGCGCCGCCGCCGACAAGGCCTACAAGATGGCGGGGCTGGGGCCTGACGACATCGACGTCGCCGAGGTGCACGACGCCACCAGCTTCTGCGAGATCTACCAGTGCGAGATGCTGCGCTTCTGCCCCGAGGGCGAGGGCGGCAGGTTCGTCGAATCCGGCGCCACCGGTCCCGGCGGCAAGCTGCCGGTCAACACCTCGGGCGGCTTGGTGTCGAAGGGCCATCCCGTCGGGGCCACTGGTCTTTCGATGCTGGCAGAGCTTGCAACGCAATTGCGTGGTGAAGCCGGTGCTCGGCAGGTGAAAGGTGCGGAGATCGCGCTGGCCGAGAACGGCGGCGGCGTCATCGGCATGGAAGAGGCCGTGGCATCGGTGGTGATTCTGCGGCAGGGTTGACAGAGTGTACACAATTTGTGAACATGTCGACTGACGCTCGTGCAAGTCATCGCCAAGAGGACGCTGCGCGAGTTCTGGCTACGCTATCCGGCGGCCGAAGCACCGTTGAAGCTGTGGTATGCCCGCACCGTTCGGGTGCGGTGGGCCCGGCCGAGCGATTTGCGGGCTCAGTTTGGCGCGACGGTTGATTTCGTGACTGGCAATCGGGCGATTTTCGACATCGGCGGCAACAAGTATCGTTTGGTGGTGAAGATCGACTACGTCGTCGGATTGGTATTGATCAGGTTTGTCGGCACTCATGCCGCCTATGACCGGATCGATGCAAAGACCGTTTGAGGGACCAGATGTCGATCAAGCCTATTCGCACACGCGCCGAGCATGAGCGGACTCTGACTGAAATCGAGCGCCTGATGGGGGCGAAGCGCGGGTCGCCACAGGCCGATCGTTTGGAAGTCCTCGCCGCATTGGTCACTGCATATGAAGCGACTCACGATGCGATCGAACTGCCGGAGCCTATCGAGGCTATCGAGGCACACATGGCCGAGCGCGGGCTTGGTCAGGCTGATCTCGCACGTCTATTGGGATCGCGGTCGCTGGCGTCGGCGATCCTCAATCGCAAGCGACCGATGTCATTGGCCGTCATTCGCAAGCTCGCCAAGGAATGGGACATTCCGACTGACGTCCTCGTGCAGCCATACCGACTAGAGGGCCAAGGTTCTTCGCGCGCCGCTTGAAACGGACGCACTGAGAACAAACATTGGGCTCACGCCCAACGACCGGACGACAAGACCCCAGGGGAGATCAAGGAATGACCATCCGCTTCGACAATCGCGTCGCCATCGTCACCGGTGCCGGCAACGGGCTCGGCCGCGCGCATGCGCTGCTGCTGGCCAGCTGCGGCGCCAAGGTGGTGGTGAACGATCCGGGCGGCGCGGTCGACGGCAAGGGTGGCGGTCATGCCGCCGCCGACAAGGTCGTGGCGGAGATCAAGGCGGCGGGCGGCGAGGCCGTGCCGAACTACGATTCGGTGGCCGACCCTGCGAGTGCCGCCAACATCGTCAAGACCGCGGTCGATTCCTTCGGCACGGTCGACATCGTCGTCAACAATGCGGGCGTCCTGCGCGACAAGACCTTCCACAACATGACGGTCGAGGATTTCGACTTCGTGGTGAAGGTGCACTTCCTCGGTACCGCCTACGTAACCCATGCGGCGTGGCCGATCATGCGCGCCAAGGCCTATGGCCGCGTCGTCGTCACCTCGTCGAACTCCGGCATCTACGGCAATTTCGGCCAGGCCAACTATGCCGGCGCCAAGCTCGCCGTCGTGGGCTTCATGAATGCGCTCAGGCTCGAGGGCCAGAAGTACAACATCTTCGTCAATGCGCTGGCGCCGGTCGCCGGCACGCGCATGACCGAGAGCTTGATGACGGCCGAGATGCTGGCCAAGCTCGACCCCGCGTTCGTCTCGCCCATGGTCGCCTGGCTCTGCAGCGAGCAGTGCCAGCGAACGGGCGAGATCTGGAGCGCCGGCGCCGGCTACTTCGCGCGCATCGAGTACCGCGAGGCGCCCGGTGTGCGCATTACCGGCCGTTCGCCTACGCCGGAGGACGTGGCCGACAACATCGAGAAGATCGCCGACCTTTCGACCAGCAAGGTCTATCGGACCTCGACGGAGGAGGTGGCGGCGGTGGTGGTGGGCCCCTGAACGCCGGCGTCTCCACGGGCGATCGCCTGACGCCGATCGTCGAGTGGCTGGCGCACGAGGGCCGGCTCGTGCCGCGACCGGCGGCCTTCATCGAGCAGTTGCTGATCCGCGTGCTGCAGGCCGGCATCCCGGTTTGGCGCGCCTATATCGGCCTGCAACTCATCCATCCGCAGCTCCAGGCCATGGGCTACGTGTGGCGGCGCGGCGAGAAGGTGCAGGAAATCACCCGCGCCTGGGGCATCCAGTTCACGCCGGCCTATATCGGCAGCCCATTGCAGGCGGCGCGCGAGCAGGGGCGCCTGGTGCGTCATCACCTCACGAATCTCACCGAGCACGATCACGTCCTGCTGCACGAACTGAAGGCGGATGGCGGCGTCGACTACATGGCGCTGCCCATGCACATCCGCCGCGAGGGGCCGCTGCCCGTCGTCACCTTCGCCACCGACAGCCGCCTGGGTTTCTCCGACGAGGACATCGCCGACCTCGCGCGCCTGGTCGACCTGATCGGCGCGGTGACCGAGATGCATATCGAGCGCTCCGTCGCGGAGACCGTGGCCAACACCTATCTCGGCCCCGAGGTCGGCCAGCGCGTGCTGAACGGCGCCCTCCGCCGCGGCGAGGGCGAGGAGATCCGCGCCGTGCTGTGGTTCTCCGACTTGCGCGACTTCACCGGCATGAACGAGCGCCTGCCGGCGGGCGAAGTGCTGGAGCTTTTGAACAACTACCTGCAGCTCGTCGGCGATGCACTGGGCGCCAATGGCGGCGAGATCCTGAAATTCATCGGCGACGGCGTCATGGGCTACTTTCCGGCCGAGGATGCACTGTTCCTGCCGATGGTGACGGGCCAGGCGCTGGCGGCAGCGCGGCGCCTGATCGCCGACATCGAGGCGGCCAACGAGGCGCGCGCCGCGGGCGGCCGCGATCCGCTGCGCTTCGGCATCGGCCTGCACGTCGGCGACGTCACCTTCGGCAATATCGGCACCGAGGACCGGCTCGACTTCACCGTCATCGGTCCCGCGGTCAACCGCGCGTCGCGATTGGAGGGCCTGACCAAGGAGCTGAAAGTGCCGGTGCTGGCGTCAGCCGAGTTCAACGAGGTCTGCACGGTGCCGATGAAGTCGCTCGGCAAGCACGTGCTGCGCGGAGTCCCCGACTCGATCGAGGTCTTCACGCTGCCGGACTAAATAGCTTGCTAGACCAGGACCTTCCAGCCCTCGACCCAACCCAGCGCCTCCTCGTCGGGCAAGAGCTGGCTCGAGGCATCGACCTCCAGCCGGTCGCCCAGCCGGCGCGCGCCGCACAGCTCGAGGACCTTGTCGACCTTCTTGCCGCCGCCGCAGAACGTGTCCTGGTAGGTCATGTCGCCGAGCGCGATGACGCCGTAGCGATGGCCCGACAGGTCGGGCCGTTCGCGCTCCAGGGTCTCGGCCAGCGGCAGGATGTTGGTCGGGATGTCGCCAGAGCCGTGGGTGGCGCAGACCACCAGCAGGACGTCGTGCGCCACGAGGTCGGCGGTCGTCGCCGCCCTGTCGGTGACGTCGGCGGCATGGCCCGCGGCGTTGAGCACCGGCTTCAGCGCATCGGCCACCATCTGGGCGTTGCCCGATTCTGTGCCGACCAGGATCAGGATCGTGGCCATCGCGGACGGGATAGGCCAGCACGTGCCGCGATGCGACGCGACCGGATGGCGCGGGTGGCGATGAGGGGGCCTGCCGTGCCAGTCTGCCGCGCCATGGAACGAACCCCCGTCATTGCCGCCCTCGAAGGCGGCGTCCTCACCCTCACGCTCAATCGCCCGCAACGGCTCAATGCCATGAGCGACGCCCTCATCGAGGCGATGAACCACGAGTTGGCGCGCGCGCGCGACGATGCCGATATCCGCGCCGTGCTGCTGACCGGCATCGGCCGTGGCTTCTGCGCCGGCGCCGACCTCTCAGGCGGCGGGACGGTCGATGCGTCGGCCAATGCGCCGCCGGACCTCGGCGCCGGCATGGACCGTCTCTTCAACCCCATGATCCGCGCCATGCGCGACCTGCCCAAGCCGATCGTGGGCGCGATCAACGGCGTGGCGGCAGGCGGCGGCGCCAACCTGGCGTTGGCCTGCGACATCGTGGTTGCCGCCCGGTCCGCGCACTTCGACCAGGCTTTCGTGCGCATCTCGCTGATCCCCGACCTCGGCGGCACCTGGTTCCTGCCCCACACGGTGGGCGACGCTCGCGCCCGCGGGCTTGCCATGCTGGGCAAGTCGGTGCCTGCCGAGGAGGCCGAGCGCATGGGCATGATCTGGCAGACCGTCGACGATGGTGCGTTGATGGCCGAGGCGACCAAGCTTGCGCGCCAGCTCGCCGGTGGACCGACGCTCTCCTATGCCGCGATCAAGAAGGCGATCAATGCGGCCGCCACCAACACGCTCGACCAGCAGCTCGATCTCGAGCGCGACATCCAGCGCGAGCTCGGCCGCAGCGCCGATTTCAAGGAAGGCGTGTCGGCCTTCCTCGCCAAGCGGCCGGCCGCGTTCAGTGGACGCTGAGACCATGAGCTACAACACCATCACCGTCGCTGCCGACCGGGGCCTGGCCACGCTGACGCTGGACGCGCCCGACAAGCTCAACGCCGTGTCGCGCAAGATGATCGCCGAGCTGAAGGATTGCTGGGAGAAGCTTGCCACCGATGCCTCGGTGCGCGCGGTGCTGCTGACCGGTGCGGGACGCGGCTTCTGCGCTGGCGCCGATCTCAGCGATCCTGATCGCGATCGCAGCGAGACCGCCGATTCGGGCTCGGCACTCGACAAGTTCTTCAATCCCGTGATCCGGCTGATGCGCTCGGTGCCCAAGCCGGTCGTGGCCGCGGTGAACGGGCCCGCCGCCGGCGTCGGCATGAGCTTCGCGCTCGCCGCCGACATCGCCATTGCGGGCAAGTCGGCGAGCTTCCTGCAGGCCTTCGCCCGCATCGGCCTCTTGCCTGACGGTGGCAGCACCTGGTTCCTGCCACGCCTGGTCGGCGAGCAGCGCGCTCGTGCGCTCGCCATGTTGGCGCCCAAGATCAGCGCCGAGCAGGCCAAGGAGTGGGGCCTGATCTGGGACGTCGTCGAGGACGGCGAGCTGATGAAGACGGCGACCGAGGTCGCGCGAGGCCTGGCCGACGGGCCGACCCTGTCGCTCGCGCGCATCAAGGAGGCGATGAACCGCGGCTCGGGCAACCAGCTCGGCCAGCAGCTCGACCTCGAGCGCGACTTCCAGCGCGGGCTGGGCCGCAGCGAGGATTTCCGGGAAGGCGTTTCAGCCTTCCTCGCCAAGCGCAAGCCCGTCTTCAAGGGCAAGTAGGGGGAAGCATGACGACGCCGCACAAGGAGATCACCTCGGGCCTGAAATTTCCCGAAGGGCCCGTCGCCATGCCCGACGGCTCGGTCATCCTGGTCGAGATCGCGCGCCAAACGCTGACCCGCGTCATGGCCGACGGCAAGCAGCATGTCATCGCCAAGCTGGGCGGCGGGCCCAACGGCGCGGCCATGGGCCCCAAGGGCAACATCTACGTGACCAACAACGGCGGCTTCAACTGGATCGAGCGGCCGGACGGCCGCATGTTCCCCGGAACGGCGCCGGCCGACTACAAGGGCGGTTCGATCCAGGTGGTCGATCCGGAGACCGGCAAGTTCGAGATGCTCTACGATTCCTGCGACGGCCGCAGGCTGAACGGGCCCAACGACCTGGTGTTCGACGATGCTGGCGGCTTCTGGTTCACCGACCTCGGCAAGACCCGCGAGCGCGACAATGACCGCGGCGCCGTCTACTACGCCAAGGCCGACGGTTCGAAGATCGAGGAGAAGATCTTCCCGCTGGAGCGGCCCAACGGCTGCGGTCTCTCGCCCGACGGCAAGACGCTCTACGTCGTGGAGACGCCGACCGCGCGCTGCTGGTCCTTCGAGCTTTCGGCACCGGGCGAGATCAAGTCGGCCAACGGCCCCTACCGCGGCGAAAAGGGCCGTGTGGTCACGGGTCTCGGCGGCTATCAGATGTTCGATTCGCTGGCCGTCGATTCGGCGGGCCATATCTGCGTCGCCACGCTGATCACCGGCGCGGTCTCCGACATCTCGCCCGACGGCAAGTCGGTGACGCAGTACAAGCTGCCTGACGCGATGGTCACCAACGTCTGCTTCGGCGGCAGGGACCTGCGCACGGCCTACGCCACGCTCTCCCTGACCGGCAGGCTGGTGAGCTTCGAATGGCCGCGACCGGGGCTCAAGCTCGCGTATTCTTGAAGGCGGTCAGCCATTCGATAACTATAGTCATTTAATAGCACTGACGTTTTTGATAGAATTCGACGCAGCTGTCGCTCTATCCATCGTTGATCGGACTATTCCGAGAGGGCCTTTGCTCATGTCCCGTCCGGCTGATGCGGTCGGACGGGCGTGCTGCGGGCCGAGCGTCGTTCACCGTGCCGAGGAACCAGATTGGCAATCTCAGCCCCTCGCCAGCGCGCGCACGTCGCGGTTGGTGACGATCTTGCCGGTGGCGTAGGCCTCGTGGTTGGCGCCGACGTCGCTGAGCTTGTAGCGGTAGTTCACCATCATGGCGTAGGACTGTTTCAGTCCGTTGGCGCTGGTGTCGGCGAGCCAGTTGAGCCGCTCGACCACCGCGCCGTTGCCGAGATGGAAATGCGCCACGCGATCGAGCGCGCGGCCCTTCTCGTCAGTCGTGGTGAGATAGCGCGCCGCCAGCCGCGACAGGATCGGGCGCAGTGCCTTATCGATCGCCGGCACCTCCCACCAGCTCGGCCGATCGAGGAGCTGGCGCACGGCGGCGGCGCCGGCGGCTTGGTTGGTCACCGGCACCAGCGAAGCGATCTCACCCGCCGTCAGCGCGCCATCCCCCTCGTTCTTGAGGCGGCCGTCGACGTGGTGGCGCAGGCCGGGGATCGGCGAGAGGGTGGCGAAGTCCTTGATGTTGGGCAGGTCGCGCGCGAGCTGCTCGGCCACGCGCTTGATCAGGAAGTTGCCGAAGCTGATGCCGGCCAGGCCCTGCTGGCAGTTGGAGATCGAATAGAAGATCGCCGTGTTGGCCTCATTCGGATCGTGCGTCTCGGCGCGCGCATCGAGCAGGCGCTGCACGTTGCCTGCCATGCCGTCGACCAGCGCCACCTCGACGAAGATCAGCGGCTCGTCGGGCATGCGTGGATGGAAGAAGGCAAAGCAGCGGCGGTCCGAGTCGAGCCGGTTCTTGAGATCGCGCCAGGAGCGGATGGCGTGCACGGCCTCGTAGTCGACCAGCTTCTCCAAAAGCGCCGCCGAGGCCTCCCAGTCGATGCGCACCAGGTCGAGGAAGCCGACATCGAACCAGGCGCCGAGCAGCGGCCGCAGGTCCTCGCTCAGCGCCCGCGCGGCGGCATCGCTCTTGCCCAGGGCCAGAAGCTCGGCGCGCAGATCGACCACGAACTTCACGCCCTGCGGCACGCCGACGAACTCGCGCAGCAGGTGCACCGCCGGCGGTTCGAGCGCGCGGATGAGCGCACGCGGCGGCTCCTTGGAGGTGCGCCAGCGCTCGACCGCGGCCACCGCGGCCTCGCGCGGCAAGCCGTAGTCGTGCGCGAGCGTCAGCAGGAACTTCTTGCGGCCGGCCGGCGACAGCGAAAGATAGGCCTGTCCCAGCTCCGCCGCGCGCCCGCGCCGCGCCGTCTCGCCGCCCTTGCCCTCCAGGCAGGCATCGATGCGGCCCTTCAATCGCGGGATATCGTCATCGGGCAGATCGGGCCGGAGCGGCGCGCCCACGACTTCGCGCGCCCCGCGGGCGGTTTCGACGAAAGCGCTACGCAGGCGTTCGAGGGTACGGTCGACGGTGTTGGAGAAGGGAAGTGGCATGCGCCGATTATGTCACGGTGAACGTGTCACTCCAGTGGCACGCGTGAACGAGGCTTCACTTGTTCAAAGTCTGCCACAGATACCAGCTCGCCACCGTACGGAAAGGCCGCCACTTCTCGCCCGCCTTGGCCAGCGCCTCGGGCGAAGGTAGCTTGCGCTTGCGAAACGCTGTCGCATAGGCCTTGCGCAGGCTGTAGTCGTCGACCGGCAGCACGTCTGGCCTGCCCAGCCGAAACATCAAAAACATTTCCGCGCTCCAGCGACCGATCCCGCGCACCTCGATCAGCCGTTCGATCAGTGCGGCATCGTCGAGCAGATGCGCTTCGTCGAGCGTCGGCAGACGGCGCGTTGCGACCTTTTCCGCAAGATCGCGCAGGGCCAGCACCTTGGCGCGTGACAGGCCGACGCCGCGCAGCTTGTCGTCGGCCGTGCGCTGGATGTGCGCCGGCGTAAAACCCTGGCTGGCGCGCGGATAGAGCGCCTCGATGCGGCCGTAGATGGTGGCGGCGGCCTTGTTGGAAAGCTGCTGATAGACGATCGCTTCGGCTAGCGCACCGAACAGGCTGCGCGAGGCCTTGAGCTCCATGCCGAACGGCCCGACCGCGCCGATCACCTCGGCCAGCGCCGGGTCGACCTTGCGCAGATGGGCGACGGCGCCTGTGGGATCGAAACCGAAGCCCGTCATCGCTGCTCGAACAACGGCCCCGCCGACAGCGCGGCGGCGCCCTCGATCTCCAGGATGCGCCGCTTGGTGGCGACGCCGCCTGAGGCCGAGAAGCCGCCCATTTTGCCGTCGGCGCCCAGCACGCGGTGGCAGGGCACGATGATGGCGATCGGATTGTGGCCCAGCGCCTGGCCGACCTCGCGCGATTCGTGCGGCACACCGAGGCGCTTGGCGATCTCGCCGTAGGTCATGGTCCGGCCGGGCGGGATGGTGCGCGCGACCTCGTAGACCTTGCGATGAAACTCGGGCGCGTCGTCGAGGTCGACCGGGATGTCGCTGAGATCGATCGCCTCGCCCCTCAACAGGGCCAGCACGCGGTCAGTCGCGCGCTGCACGCCGGGCGGCGGCGTGCTCTCTGCCGCCTCCGCCCAGCGCTGCTGCAGGCGTGATCGCGTAGCGTCGGCAGTCGCCGAGGGCAGCTGGAAGCCGGCAATGCCTCTGGCATTCCAGGCGATGCCGCAGGTCCCGATCGGCGTGTCGAAGAGGGCGAACGCTTGTGCGGACATGGCCGCACGGTCCACCTAACCGGTCATGCCGTCAAGTGGGTGGATTTCAGGCGGATGAATTCAGGCGGCCTGGCGCAGGCGCGCGACCTCGCTCTCGACCAACGCCCGATACGGCCCGCGGCGGCGCATCAGCTCGTCCGGCGGGCCGTCCTGCAGCACGCGCCCGTGCTCGAGGAAGACGATGCGGTCGAAGGCGCGCAGCGTCGACAGCCGGTGGGCGATGGCGATCACGGTGCGGCCCCGCATCAGCCGGTCGAGCGCCTGGCGGATCATCTCCTCGGCCTCGCTGTCGAGCGACGATGTCGCCTCGTCGAGCAGCACGATCGGCGAGTCTTTCAGGAGCGCGCGAGCGACGGCGATGCGCTGGCGCTGGCCGCCCGACAATCGCGTGCCGCGGTCGCCGACGATGGTCGAGAAGCCGTCGGGCAGCGCCTCGATGAAATCGCAGCGCGCCGCCTCAGCCGCCGCCTTGACCTCGCGGTCGCTCGCCTCGGGCCGACCGTAGCGGACGTTCTCCAGGATCGAGCGGTGCAGCAGAGAAATGTCCTGCGGCACGAAGGAGATGGCGCGGCGCAGGCTCTCCTGGGTGATGTGTGCGATGTCCTGGCCGTCGATCAGGATGCGCCCGCGATCGAGGTCGTGGAAACGCTGCAGCAGGGCGAGCGCCGTCGACTTGCCGCTGCCCGAGGGGCCGACCAGGCCGGTGCGGCGGCCGGCGGCGATGTCGAGCGTGAGGTCCTCGAACACCTGGCGGCCGCCGGGATAGCTGAAGGCGACGTTCTCGAACGCCGCGTGGGACGTACCCTCGCGCCGCCGCGTCAGCGGTACCGCCTTGGGGTGCTCACGCAGCTCGTGCTCCTGCAACAGGGTGCCGATGGCCTCGGCCAGGCGCGCCATGTGCTGTGTGACGTCGACCAGCGCCACCGCGAGGTCGCGCGTGGCGTGCAGGACAGTGAAGCCCAGCGTGCATACCAGCACGACGTCGCCCGCGCTCGCCTGGCCGCGCTGCCACAGCACGATCGCCCAGGCGAGCACCGCCACCGTCAGCACGATGGTCAGCACCGCATGCAGCAGGCGCAGCCGCTCCAGGTACTGCAGGCTGAGCCGCCTTGCGGTCAGCTCCCGGCCAACCGTGCGGTCAAACCGGCTATGCTCGCGATGGATGGCGCCGAAGGTGCGCACGAGCGGCATGTTGCCGACGACGTCATGCAGCTCGCCTTCGACCTTGGCCGCGCGATTGGCGAAACCGTGATGCAGGGGCGCACCGCGCGCCGCGAGCTTGAACAGCAGCAACATGACGACGGCCGCGATCGCCGTGAGGGCGGCCGCCATGGGCACGCTGACGACGGCCAGATAGGCGATGGCGCACAGCGTCGCGAGGCAGGGCGGCAGCACGTTCCAGATGAAAAGATTCTCCACTGCGAATGCGGCATTCGACGTCGCGGTGATGCGGCCCGTCAGCGTTCCCGCCAATCGCTGGGAGAAATAGTTCGGCGCGTGTCCCGTGAGGTGCCGGAACAGCTCGCTGCGCAGGTCGCCGGTGACGCCGACGAAGGCATAGCTAGTGATCCAGCCGGCCAGGCGCCACAAAAGATTGTCGGCGGCAATCAGCGACACCAGCAAGGCGAAGGCAAGCCAGATGGCGCTGTCGGCCGCGCTGCCCGACAGCACGTCGACCAGGAACTTCACGCCGTATTGCGAGCTCACCGAGCAGGCGACGGCGCCGATCACGGCCGCGAGGATGGCGGCATGTGACAGCGCCCGCCGGCGCACGTAGCGCAGCAAGAAGGCAATCGGCCGCTTGGCATAGGAGCTGAGGCGATCCATTCCGTTCGTTGTGATGATTTGGGGTCCCTTGTCGTTACAGAAGATTCGCCGGGCGTGCTGTGACAAAAAAATGGTTGCCGCCCGCCGACCACATTTCGCGGTCAACACCAACTACGTTCATTCATACGTGCCGAACCCCGGCCCATGCCGGGGTTTGTTCGTGTCCGGCCACAGCGTTCACAAGGAGGCGGGTTTCATGCGAATCGCGCAAATTGCACCGTTGACCGAGGCGATCCCACCGGAACTGTACGGAGGCACCGAGCGCGTCGTTTCCTGGCTCACCGAGGAGCTCGTCGCCCTCGGTCACGATGTCACGCTGTTCGCCAGCGGCAATTCCCGCACGTCGGCGAAGCTCGAGGCGATGTGGCCGCGCGCGCTGCGTCTCGACGACACGGTGCGCGACCCGATGGCGCTGCACATCGCCATGCTGGAGCGTGTGCGCCGTCTGGCCAGCAAGTTCGACGTGCTGCACTTCCATCTCGACTACCTTCCGTTCTCGGTGTTCTCGCGGCAGGCAACGCCGTTCATCACCACCATGCACGGCCGCCTCGATCTCCCAGAACATCAGACGGTTTTCAACGCCTTTGGTTCCGTGCCGGTGATCTCGATCTCCGACATGCAGCGCAAGCCCGTGCCGCAGGCGCGCTGGATGAAGACGATCTATCACGGCCTGCCCGCGGACCTGTTGGCGCCGGACCAGGCAAAGCCCGGGTATCTCGCCTTCCTCGGCCGCATTGCGCCGGAAAAGTCGGTCGATCGGGCAATCCGCATCGCGGTGGAGGCGGGGCTGCCGCTCAAGATCGCCGCCAAGGTCGACCGCGTCGATCGCGACTATTTCGAGCGGGACATACGGCCGCTGCTCGACCTGCCGGGCATCGAGCATATCGGCGAGATCGACGATGCGCAGAAGTCGGCGTTCCTGGGCGGCGCGCTCGCACTGCTCATGCCGATCGACTGGCCTGAACCGTTCGGCCTGGTGATGATCGAGGCGATGGCCTGCGGCACGCCGGTGATCGCCTTCCGCAGCGGCTCGGTGCCCGAGGTCATCGAGCATGGCGTGACCGGCCTGATCGTCGACAGCGAAGCCGCCGCCGTGGACGCCATCAGGAACGAGCTCGCGCAGTTGTCGCGTCCCCGCATACGCTCCCGCTTCGAGGAGCGCTTCACGGCGCGGCACATGGCCGAGGAATACCTCGACATCTATCGCGGCCTGATCGCCGGCAATCGGCGCCGACGCCCGAAAATGGTCAACGGTGCGAAGCCCGCCGATCAACATATCGACGACCGTCATCAAACTGGAATGGATCGTGGGCTATATGTAGCGGATTGAGCCGTTTCGGAGTTGCTTGTAGTGGCTGATCCGCGAGGCGAGAGTCGAGTCCGCCTGAAGCAAGCGGTTCGCCGCCACCGAGCATTGTCCCGTGAAGGCCTCCTCGAACGCTTGTTCGAGCGGCTCTTCCGCGGCCTCGTCTACACGCAGATCTGGGAAGACCCCGAGATCGATCTCGAAGCGCTGGCCCTCGATGGCGATTGCCATGTCGTGGCCATCGCGTCGGGCGGCTGCAATGTCCTGTCCTACCTGACGGCCGATCCGGCGCGCATCACGGCCGTCGATCTCAGCCTGGCGCACGTGGCGCTCAACCGGCTGAAGCTCGCGGCAGCCTGCCGCCTGCCGACATGGCAGGCGTTTTATCGGTTTTTCGGCGCGGCCGATGATCCGGCCAATGTCGAGGCCTATGACCGGCTGATCGCGCCGCATCTTGATCCCGAGAGCGGCGCCTACTGGCAGGGCCGCAGCCTGCATCAGGGCGGGCGCCGGCGGATCTCGATCTTCGCCCGCAATGCCTACCGCCACGGCGTGCTCGGCCGCTTCATCGGCGTCAGCCACATCGCGGCGCGCTTCTACGGCGTCGACCTGCGTCAACTCCTGACCGCGCGCTCGATCGAGGAGCAGCGGTTCTTCTTCGAGACCATGCTGGCGCCGCTGTTCGACAAGCCGGCGGTGCGCTGGGCGACGGCCAATCGCCTGTCGCTGTACGGCCTCGGCATCCCGCCGGCGCAGTACGAGGCGCTGGCCGGCGGCAGCGACATGCGCCACGTCCTGCGCTCGCGCGTTGAGCGGCTGGCCTGCGGTTTCAGCCTCGACGACAACTACTTCGCCTGGCAGGCCTTCGGCCGCTCCTACGCCGGCGAGGCGGCCGGCCCGTTGCCGCCCTATCTGCGGCGCGAGCACTTCCATGCCGTGCGGAGCCGCGCCGATCGTGTCGAGGTGCTGAACCGGTCGATCACGGAATACCTTGCCGGCTGCCCGGACGCCTCGCGCGACCGCTACGTCCTGCTCGATGCCCAGGACTGGATGACGGACGACCAGCTCAATGCGCTGTGGCGGCAGATCACGCGCACCGCCCGACGGGGCGCCCGCGTCATCTTCCGGACCGCGGCCGATCTGTCGCTGGTGCCGGGCCGGCTCGATCCCGACCTGCTGCGGCGCTGGCGCTACGAGGAGGCGCTGTCGCGCGAGCTCACCGATCGCGACCGCTCGGCGATCTACGGCGGCTTCCATCTCTATGTCCTCGAGGGTTGAGTTGGCGGGCGACGCGGCCCTGATGGACCGCATCTATCGCCGGCAGCGCCACGTCTACGACCTCACGCGCAAATACTATCTGCTGGGCCGCGACGAGCTGATCGAACGGCTGGCACCGCCGCCCGACGGCCGCGTGCTCGAGATCGGCTGCGGCACGGCGCGCAACCTGACCGCCGCTGCCGAGCGATGGCCGCTGGCGCAATTGTACGGCATCGATATCTCGGCCGAGATGCTGAACACGGCGCGACAGGTCGTCGGACGTACCGATGTCGCGCATCGCATTACGCTGGCGCGGGCGGACGCCACCGCCTTCGATCCCGCCTGGCTGTTCGGTGTGCCGTGTTTTTCACGCATCTTCTTTTCCTACAGCCTGTCGATGATCCCGGGCTGGCAGGACGCACTGATCGAAGCGATCTCGTGGCTGTCGCCGGAGGGCGAGCTCCACATCGTCGACTTCGGCGGCCAGGAGAGCCTGCCGATCTGGTTCCGCGCCGGCCTGCGCCAATGGCTGGCGCGCTTCCATGTCTGCCCGCGCGACGCCCTGCAGGCCGAACTGGAAATGCTGGCCGGCCGTGCCGGAACGCTCGTCCGCTTCGAGCGGCCTTACGGAGGCTACGCCCAGTACGCCCGGTTCCGACGCTGAGTTCGCCGGCTGGAGATCAGCCTCAGCCAAGGCCCCAGATGGAAGGCGCTCATCAGCAAGTACATGAGCACCATTCCGGTGAAAGGGGATGCGCCCGGGGCAGCCGCGCAGAGCATATCCAGCGGACCGCCACCGGGAACGGCCGTCAGCAGCGCCATGAAGGCGAAGGTCGGCGCGGCCGCCAGCGACAGCCAGTCGGCCACGCTTTGGCCCGTGCGGCGCGAAACGACCTGGTTCTGCATGGTCAAACTCCTGTCCGTCGGGACGCCGGTTGTCCGTCGTGAGATAAGCTAGGACCGGATATCGGACGGTGAGAGTTACAAGTGTGTCGGGATTCCCATGGACTCGCTGATCACAGCCGCGGCGCGCGCCCTCGCCGCGGGTGATGTCCTGGGCGCCCTGAAGCGGGTCGGCCTGCGCGACGACGCGCCGGCCCTGGCGCTTCGCGGCATCGCGATGGCCCAGCTCGGCGACGTCGACCGCGCCAAGGCTCTCCTGCGACGGGCGGCGCGCGCCTTCGGTCCGAGAGAGGCGGTGGCCCGCGCGCGGTGTGTCGTTGCCGAAGCCGAGATCGCGCTGGTCTCGCGCGACCTGGGCTGGCCCGTCAAGACGCTCGACGCGGCGCGGGTGGCGCTCGAAACGCACGGCGACCACGTGAATGCCGCGCATGCGCGGACCCTCGAGGTTCGGCGCCTGCTCCTGATCGGTCATCTCGACGAGGCCGAGCAGGCGCTCGCCGGGTTCGATCCCGTGCCCTTGCCGCCGGCATTGAGGGTCAACCACGAGCTGGTCGTTGCCGGGATCGCCATGCGGCGGCTCCAGACGAAAACGGCGCGGTCGGCGCTCGCCCGGGCCAGGCGCGCCGCGCGCGACGCAGATATCCCGGCGTTGACGGCGGAAGTCGAAAGCGCATCGCAGGTCTTGGACACACCCGCGGCGCGCCTGATGGCGCGGAGCGACCAGCGGCTCCTCCTGCTCGAGGATGTCGAAGCCCTGCTGGCTTCGAAGGCGCTCGTCGTCGACGCCTGCCGTCATGCCGTGCGTGAGACTGGCACGGTGGTCTCGCTCGCGAGGCGTCCGGTGTTGTTCGCGCTCGCCCGCGCGTTAGGCGAGGCGTGGCCTGCGGACGTGCCGCGAGGCGCGCTCATCACGCGGGCATTCCGGGCAAGACATGCCGACGAATCGCATCGCGCGCGGTTGCGGGTGGAGATCGGGCGGCTGCGTTGGGCGCTCCGGCCGCTGGCTGGCGTGAGCGCGACCAGCCAAGGCTTTGCACTGGTGCCGCGGCGCGCTCGCGAGATCGTCGTGCTGGCGCGGCCCGTCGAGGAGGAGCATGCGTCCGTGCTGGCCTTCCTCGCCGACGGTGAATCGTGGTCGAGCTCGGCCCTGGCGCTGGCATTGGCGGCCAGCCAGCGGACCGTGCAGCGGGCGCTCGACGCGCTGGCGGCGGCGGGCAAGGTGCAATCCTATGGCCGCGGCCGGGCGCGTCGCTGGTTGACCCGTCCGGTACCGGGTTTCACGACAACCTTGTTACTCCCCGGTCCATTGCCGAGTGATTAGATATCAGACCAAGCCCTCATCCTGAGGAGGCGCGTAGCGCCGTCTCGAAGGATGGCAACAGCAAGACTGGTTCCCACCCTTCGAGACGCGGCCTGCGGCCGCTCCTCAGGGTGAGGCCTACACTCAAGGAGAAAACCATGAAACATTCCCCCGCCGATATCCTCCATGAATATGGACCCTTCCCCGGCGTCGACGCCGTGCATGGCGTCACGTTCGACGGCCAGAACGTCTGGTTCGCCTCGGGCGACAAGCTGAACGCCCTCGATCCGGCGAGCGGCAAGGTGCAGCGCTCGATCGAAGTTGCCGCGCACGCGGGCACGGCATTCGACGGCCGGCACCTGTTCCAGATCTCCGAGGATCGCATCCAGAAGATCGATCCCAAGACCGGCAAAGTGCTGGCGACGATGCCCGCTCCCGGCAACGGCGGCGATTCGGGCATGGCGTGGGCTGAAGGCTCGCTCTGGGTCGGCCAGCATCGCGGCCGCAAGATCCACCAGATCGATCCCGAGACGGGAAAGATTCTGCGCACCATCGAGTCCAACCGCGTCGTCACCGGCGTCACCTGGGCCGACGGCGAGCTGTGGCACGGCACCTGGGAAGGCGACGAGAGCGACGTGCGGCGTATCAATCCGCAGACCGGCGAGGTCCTGGAGAGGCTCGAGATGCCGGCCGGCACAGGCGTCTCGGGCCTCGAGGCCGACGGCGGCGACCGGTTCTACTGTGGCGGTGGCAGCAGCGGGAAGGTGAGGGCCGTTCGCCGGCCGAGGAAGACTTAGGCTGACACGACCTCGATCAGCTCGACGTCGCCCTTGCCCTTCAGCGTGATCGGGCCGCGGCTGCGGCCGCGGCAGTCGTCGCGGATCTGCAGCCAGGTGTCGCTGGCGACCGTGACGGCACCCGGCTGGCAGACCGAGGCGATGCGGGCTGCGGTATTGACCGCGTCGCCCCACAGGTCGAACTGGAAGCGCTGGTTGCCCATGATGCCGGCCACCACCGGCCCCTGGTGGATGCCGACGCGCACCTGCCAGGGCGGATCGAGCTCAGCCGCTGCCGCGACCATGTCGTGGCCCGCCTGCACGCAGGCCAATACCGGGCTGTCGACCGCGCGCAAGAGGCCGGCGGTGGCGATGAAGGCGTCGCCCACGGTCTTGAGCTTCTCCAGGCCGCGCTTCTGGGCGATCTCCTCGAAGCGATCGACCAGCCGGCCCAACGCCTCGACCACCAGCTCGGGCGGATTGTCCTCGCAATAGGGCGTGAAGCCGACCACGTCGCAGAACAGGATGGCGACATCGGTGAAGCGGCGCGGTCGGACCTTGTCGGTCGCCTTCAGCTCGCGCACCGCCTCGTCGGGAAGGATCGCGCGCAGGAAGCGGTCGGCCCGCCGCCGTTCCTCCTCGATGCGGCGCGCGTAGGCCGCCTCATGGTCACGCAGCCGCTTGCGGGTCAGCGACGCGTCAATGCGCGCCTTGAGCAGGGTCGGATTGAACGGCTTGGGGATGTAATCCTCGGCGCCGAGCTCGACCGCCTTGACGATGCTCTCGAGTTCTTCCGAGGCCGAGATGATGATGACGCCGACATGGCGCAGCCGCGTGTCGGCGCGCATGCGGCGCAGCACCTCGAAACCGTCGATCTCGGGCATCATGATGTCGAGCAGCACGAGATCGACGTTCTCGCTCTCGAGCTTGTCGAGCGCTTCGCGGCCGTTGATGGCCTCGATGACGCGTTCGTAGCCCTCGCGCTTCAATCGCCGGGTCAGCGCATAACGGTTGTCCTCGATATCGTCGACGACCAGGATCAGCGGCGCGTCGGTCATGGCGTACCCCGCGCCAGCAATTCCTGCATCTTGGCGAGCAGGCGCTCGATCTCGATGGGCTTGGTCTCGTAGTCGTCGCAGCCTGCGGCAAGGGCCGCCTCGCGGTCGCCGACCATGGCGTGCGAGGAGAGGCCAATGACCGGAATGCCCCGTGTCACGGGATCCGCCTTCAGCCGCCGCGTCGCCTCCCAGCCGTCCATTACCGGCAGGCTCATGTCCATCAGGACGAGGGCGGGCTTGAGCGTGCGCACCGTCTCGATGCCGGCGGCGCCGTCGCCGGCCACGGTCACGTCGTAGCCGCGTCGGCCCAATCGGCGCGTCAGCACGTAGACGTTGTCGCCGTCGTCCTCGACATAGACGATGCGGACGGGATCACTGCCGCGGTCACTGGCCATCGGCCTCAGCCGGCAGCCACGCTGTGAACGTGCTGCCGCTCCCCGGTGTGCTCATGACCTCGATATCGCCGCCCATCATGCGGCACAGCCGCCGGCTGATGGCCAGCCCCAGCCCGGTGCCGCCGTAGCGGCGCGTGGTCGAGGGATCGGCCTGGGTGAAATCGGTGAACAGTTTCTCGAGCTGATGCGGCGTGATGCCGATGCCGGTGTCGGAGACCGCGAATTCGACGCGGCCGTTGCGGCGGCCGACGGAAAGTCGAACCTCGCCGCGCTCGGTGAACTTGCAGGCATTGGCCACCAGATTGAGGACGACCTGGCGCAGGCGCATCGGGTCGGCCTGCAGGCTGCCGATATCGTCGGGGCATTCGCAGACGAACTGGTTGGCGTTGCGTGTCGCCAGCGGCCGCCCGGCGGTCTCGATGTCGGCGACGAAGCCGCGCACCAGCACCTCCTCGGGATGCACCTCGAGGCGGCCGGCCTCGATCTTGGAAAGATCCAGGACGTCGTTGACGAGCTGCAGCAGATGCCGCCCGGCGCGGTTGATGCGGCCCAGGGGATCGAGCAGGTCGGCCTGGCCTGCATCCTCGGCTTCCTCGCGCATCATGTCGCCGATGCCCAGGATGGCGTTGAGCGGCGTGCGCAATTCGTGGCTCATGGTGGCGAGGAAGCGGCTCTTGGCCTGGTTGGCCTCCTGCGCCTCGTCGCGTGCGACGGCGAGGCTGTCGACCAGGCGCGACAGCTCGGTCTCGCGCTGCTTCAGGGTGGTGATGTCGGTATAGATGCAGACGACACCGCCTTCATCCGTCGGACGCTCGCTGATCGACAGCCAGCGCTCGTCAGAGAGCTGCAGTTCCAGCGGCTCCGACTGGTTGTGATGGATCGCCATGCGCCATTCGATCCAGTCCTGCGGCTCGCGGTTGCCGGTGTTGATCAGGCCAAGCCGCACCGCCTCGGTCAGCATCAGCCGGAAGCTGGCGCCGCCGCGGATGAAATGCGAGACCGGCGCATAGAACTGGCGATAGCGGCTGTTGTTCAGGATCAGCCGGTCGGTGCGGTCGAACAGGGCGAAGCCTTCCGAGATCGCCTCGATCGCTTCGGTGAGCTGGCTGCGTGCCCGCGCCGCCTCGTCGCGAGCCAAGGCGAAGCGGTCGGCCGCCGCCGCCAGCTCGCGCTCGCGGCGCTTGTGCTCGGTGATATCGGTGTAGACCGAGACCACGCCGCCGCTCGCCAGCGGCCGGTCGCTGATGTTCAGCCACTGGTCGCCGAACAGGTGCTGCTCGCGCCGGCCGGCGTGGGTGTGGCGGCGCATCTGCAGGGTCATGTACCAGGCTTCGAAATCGCTGCCCGCTTCGGTGAACATGCCGGCCTCGAAGCCCGCGCGGATGATGGTCTCGAAGGCCACGCCCGGCTCGACGAGATGCTGCCGGCCGCGGAAGAAGTTGCGGTAGACGCTGTTGCACATCACCAGCCGGTCGTGCTCGTCCCACACCACGAAGCCCTCCGAGGCCGCTTCGACGGCGGCCTTCAGGCGAGCTTCGGCCTGGGCCAGCGCCTCGGCCAGGCGCTTGTTGTCGGTGATGTCGCCGGTCGAGCCGACCAGGCGGATGGCGCGTCCGGTCTCGTCGCGCGCAGCGATGCCGTGCTGACGCGCCCAACGCCAGCTGCCGTCGCCGGCGCGATAGCGCACCTCGCATTCGAAGCGCGGCGTGGCGCCGCGCAGGTGCTGGCGCGTGCGTTCCTGGAAGGCCGGCAGGTCGTCGGGATGGATGCGGTCGACCCAGTCCTGCGGCGTGCGCAGCTCGGCTTCGGGTATGAGGATCTGGCGGCGGACGCCGGGCGAATAGAGGACTTCGTTCCTCTCGATGTCCCAGTCGTAGAGGCCTTCGCCGATCGCCTCCAGGGCGTGGGCGTAGCGCGCCTCGCTCTCCTTGAGTGCCGCCGCCAGGGTCTTCTCCGCCGTGATATCGCTGGTCGAGCCGATCAGGCGGATGGCGCGGCCGTTCTCGTCGCGCTGGGCGACGCCGACCTGCCGCGCCCAGCGCCAGGTGCCATCGCCATGGCGATAGCGGTACTCGCTTGCGAGCCGCGGCGTCTTGCCCTTGAAGTGGGCGACGTTCTCGGCGTGGTAGCCCGCCCAGTCGTCGGGATGGATCAGGGCGCGCCAGTCCTGCGGTGTTCTGAGCTCGTCGTGGGTCTTTCCGAAAAGGGTGTGGATGCGCAGCGAGAAGAACACCGTGTCGTCGACCATGTTCCAGTCGTAGACCGATTCGTTGACCGCCTCGAGCGCCTGGGCATAGCGCGCTTCGCTGGCGGCGAGCGCGCGCTGCACCTCCTTCTCGGCGGTGATGTCGCTGACGGCGCCGAGCAGGCGGATGGCCCGGCCGTCGGCTCGGCGCACCGCGCTGGCACGGTCCTTCAGCCAGCGGACTTCGCCGGAGCCGACCCGGATGCGGTACTCGCACTGAAAGCGGTCAGTGCGCTGCATGAAGTAGTCACGCAACGCTTCGCGATAGTGCGGATAGTCCTCCGGCACGACGCGCTCGTTCCATTGCTGGGCGCGCAGGCCGCTCGAATCGAAGGCGAACATGCGGTTGAGCTGCGGCGAGACGAACAGCGCATCGTTGGCGATGTCCCACTCGTAGAAGCCTTCGGTCGCCGCCTCGGTGACCAGGGCGTAGCGCTGCTCGCTGGCGCGAAGTGCTGCCTCGGCGCGGCGCACGTCGGTGACGTCGGCGAAGGTGAGCAGCAGGCTGCCGTCCGCCATCCGGCGATGGCGGGCGATCAGCTGCCGGCCGTCGGCGCCACGGCGCTCGACCATGCCCTCGTCACGGGAGTCGATTTCCGCTTGGCGCGCGGCGACCAGCGCATCGGCCGACCCCGGCCGTTCGTCGCGCTCCGCGTCGAAGCGCAGGAAGGAGGCGAGGGGCTCGCCGGGCTGGCACAGACCGACCGGATAGCCGGCCAAGGTTACAAACGGCCGGTTGCAACAGACGAAGGCCTGGGAGCTGTCGAACAAGGCAAACCCCTCGCCGAGCGCGTCGAGTCCGGCGACCAGGATGTCTTCCGCCGTGAGCTGGCGTTTGGCTGGCTTGTTCTTCTGGACAATCGGCATTCGGCGCTTCCTGGGGAATGCCCGCCACGGTTCGGCGGCTTCATAGCATGAGCAGCCAAGCCTCTCCCGCGGCGGTTCCGCTCCTAGGAATTTACTCGATTTCGCAACCGTCGAGGGAAAAGCTTGTGGAGCCCCGTGTGGGCGCGCGGGCAGCCCTGCAGTACCCTGTTCGGCAAGGCACTGGCGAGGCTTGGGGCGCAGTGCTAACCGGACAGACGTAAAGTGTCGGGAGTACCCCAAGATGACCGAAGCCTTCATCTGCGATGCCATTCGCACCCCCGTCGGGCGCTACAATGGCGGCCTCGCCGCCCTGCGCGTCGACGATCTCGCCGCCCATCCCATCAAGGCGCTGATGCAACGCAACGCCAATGTCGACTGGGGTTCGGTCGACGACGTGATCTATGGCTGCGTCAACCAGGCGGGCGAGGACAATCGCAATGTCGCGCGCATGGCGGGCCTCCTGGCGGGCCTGCCGGTCGAGGTGGCGGGCGCCACGGTCAACCGGCTGTGTGGCTCGGGCCTGGAGGCGGCGGGCCACGCGGCGCGCGCCGTCAAGCTCGGCGAGGCCGACATGATGATCGCGGGCGGCGTCGAGGGCATGACGCGCTCGCCCTATGTCATGGGCAAGCCCGAGGGCCCGTTCGATCGCAGCATGAAGCTCGAGGACACGGTGCTGGGCTGGCGCTTCGTCAATCCGCGCATGAAGGCGGCCTACGGCATCGACCCGATGGGCCTGACCGCCGAGAACGTCGCCGGCGAGCACCAGATCAGCCGCACCGACCAGGACGCCTTCGCCTATCGCAGCCAGCGCCGCTGCAAGGCCGCGCAGGATCGCGGCTTCTTCGACAAGGAGATCGTCAAGGTCTGCGTCAAGAAGGGCAAGACCGAGACCATCGTCGACAAGGACGAGCACCCGCGCGGCGACACCACGATGGAGACCCTGTCCAAGCTGCCGGCGGCATTCCGCGAGGGCGGCTCGGTGACGGCGGGCAATTCGTCGGGCATCAATGACGGCGCCTGCGCCATGATCGTGGCTTCGGAGGCAGCAGCCAAGGCCAACGGCCTGGTGCCGCGGGCGCGTATCCTGGCCGCCGTGTCGGCCGGCGTGCCACCGCGCGTCATGGGCATCGGCCCGGTGCCGGCGACGCAGAAGCTTCTGGTCAAGCTCGGCATGATCATCCGCGATTTCGACGTCGTCGAGCTGAACGAGGCGTTCGCCGCCCAGGCGCTGGCGGTGCTGCGCCAGCTCGGCCTGCCGGACGACGCCGAGAACGTGAACCCCAATGGCGGCGCGATCGCGCTCGGCCATCCGCTGGGCGCCTCGGGCGGCCGGCTGATGATCACCGCGCTCAACCAGCTCGAGGCCACGGGCGGCAAGCGTGCGCTCTGCACCATGTGCATCGGCGTCGGCCAGGGCATCGCACTCGCCATCGAGCGCGTCTGATTCGTTCCGCTTCGGCAGAATAACCTCGCCCTTCATGTTCCTCTCCCCCCGCTAGGCGGAACTTCCCCCATGTAAGCGCGTCAAGTCATTGATTCCACGGGAGAAGCGCCATTTTTGGGTCTGGAATAGTAGCCATGTAAATGGCACGTGTGTGGTTGCGTTGGCGGATCCGTTGTGATATTGTCCAGCCATGTATATCGAAGCGGTTCCCAATCGCTCGTCACCGCCCGCCATCCTCCTGCGCGAGAGCTATCGCGACGCCGGCAAGATCAAAAAACGCACGCTCGCCAATCTGTCCGATTGGCCGACCGAACTCGTCGAAGGCCTGCGCACCTTGCTCAAAGGCGGCACGGCGATCGCCGCCGGCACGGCGCCGATCCGGAGGAGATTGACCGACACCGCGCTGGAGGCGCTGCTCCCCAGCCCGCCGCTTGACCCTGCAACCTCAGTGATGGCAAACGACGGCATAGCCGCCGCCGATCGCCAGGAGCAAGAGAGCGGCAACTCTTTAGCCTACCGGTACTGGCCGCGGAGCCCCTCGTCGGAACGGTCTCTGTCATCGACGGCGACACGATCGAAATCCACGGTCAGCGCATCCGGCTTCACGGCATCGACGCGCCGGAAAGCCAGCAGGAATGCACGCGGCCCGACGGTGTAACATGGCGCTGTGGACAGCAGGCCGCTCTGGCTCTGTCCAACAGAATTGGTCCTTCAGTCGTTCATTGCGATGCGCGTGGTCGCGATCGCTACGGCCGTATCATCTCCGTCTGCCTCAAGGGTACCGAGGATCTCAATCGCTGGATGGTCTCAAGCGGCTGGGCGGTGGCGTAGCGCAAATACTCGCTCGACTACGCGACCGACGAAGAGCACGCCCATCTCGCCAAGGTCGGCATATGGTCGGGAACCTTTGATATGCTGTGGACTTGGCGGTCGCAAAAGCAGATCGTGATGTAGCGAGCGCGCTGAACAGCCCACTCATCGTTCTGTTCGAGCAGGATGGCGCCCACGAGACGGGTGATGGCGGCGTCGTTGGGGAAGATGCCGACGACCTCGGTGCGCCGCTTGATCTCGCCGTTGAGGCGCTCCACAGCGGGTTGGTGGAGTGAAGCTTGACCCGGTGCTGGGCCGGGAAGCTCATGCAAGCGAGCACGTCGGGTTCGGCGTGGTCCATCAGGGCGGCGAGCTTTGGCAGCTTGGGCCTGAGTTGGTCGGCGACGCGGCACCACTGGGCGCGGGCCTGCTCGGCATCGTCCTGGGCGAAGGCGAGCGGCCAAGGAAGATGGTGAAGTTCCCGACGGCACGGATGTAGGATGCTTGCGTCTCGGCGCGAACTTGCGGATCGTCATGTCCTCGATCATGCGCCGGCGCAACGGGCTGATGGCCTGGTCGGTCATGGGAGTGCTCCTGTCGTGAGGTGAGGGTCAACACCCCAATCCTCCGACAGGACGCTCCCATCCCGTTACCCTGATCCACGTGACCCTCGTCGCCCCAAACTACCGCGCGAGCGGTTTAGTCCCCTGACCCAAACCGGACATGGCGGAACCTTTACTCGATCGCCTTGTCGAGATCGGCGGCCATTCGGGTAGTCCCGCGAGACGCAGGCCTGTCAGGTAGCGACTACCTAAAAAACTCTTGTAGTCGCCGTTGTAGCCGCAGCAACTCGTCGATGGCCTTACGCGCTTCCTCGGCTCTACCAGCGAGAGCGAGGCTTGAGGCCAGGCCCGCTGTGCTACTCGCGCACTTGTGTCATGGCAATTGCTCGTTCGATGCTAGGCGCCCGAGACTCTATTCCGCCGCGGCCAGCCGCTGCTTCTGGGCGGCGGCGACGCGAGCACGTGCGATGTCCTCGCCGCGGCGCTTGCTGAGGGCGGCCTCGCCGCCCGTCGTCTCGGCGAACAGGGCGAGCTTGTCGAGGTCCTCGTCGACCACCGGCGACAGCGCGAGATCGGTGTAGTCGTGGCGCTTGGGATCGTGCTTGACCTTCTGGCCGATCCGCCAGCCTTGCCAGGCCAGGCGGGCGTAGGTCTTGATCTTCTTCCAGTTTTCGGCTGCCAGCATGACGTGGAAGAGGCCGATCGGCACGATCGGCATGCCGTGGCGGCGGTCGGCGCGGTACTTCATGCGCAGGATGCCCCCTTCCAGCGGATGGATGCCCTCGGCTTCGAACATGATCTTGAACATAGTCATGAACCGGGCCGGCTCGGCCGGATTGCCGCCTTTGGCGGCGCCGTGCCGGCGCGCCACCGTTTCGATGTGCTCGGGCGTGTAGTAGGTGCGCCAGGCGTCGCGATAGGTCTGGTCGAATTCTTTGTCGCTCATCCGGGGGTGATGGATGACCCGGTGATGCACATCGTACTTGTTGAGATCGGGGTCCATCCACACGCCCTGCTTCCACAGCGTCTGGTGATCCTCCGAGCCCGGCAGCGGCGTCAGGATGAACAGCTCGAGGATGTCGAGCGGCAGCTCCTTCTTGATGATCTCCATGTCACGCAGGATCGATTCGCGCGTGTCGCCTGGGAAGCCAAGGATGTAGCCCGCCCAGGTCGAGGCGCCGCTGGTGTGCCACGCCTGCAGCATCTTGCGGTATTCGGTGATCTTGTTCTGCCGCTTCTTGGCGGCCAGCAGGTTGTCCGGGTTGATGTTCTCCAGCCCGATGAACACCCGGAACACGCCGGCCCAGCGCGCTTTGTGGATGAAGTTCGGGATGCGGTGGCACTGCGTGTCGACCTGGATGATCAGCGACAATTCGATGCCCTCGTTCTCCCGGAGTTCGATGAGCCGGTCGAAGAAGTCCTCCCAATGCTTGTTGCGGGCCATGTTGTCGTCGGTGATGAAGAACGTGGTGATGCCCTGCCGGTAGTTGTCGCGCACAATCGCTTCGAGGTCGTCGGCGGTGCGGAAGCGGCTCTTGCGGCCCTGCACGTTGATGATGGTACAGAACGAGCACTGGAACGGGCAGCCGCGGCCAAGGTCGAAGCTCGAAATGCGCCCTTCGTTGCGCGTGAGCGCCGCCGCCGGAAGGCCGGGCGGAGGTGCCCCCTCCATGCTCGGCAGGTCGTCCATATAGTTGTAAAGCGCCTTCAGTGTACTGTTCCAGGCGTCGCGCACCACCTCATCGAGGCGGCCTTCCTCGGCTTCGCCCGCGAATATCGAGATACCCATGTCCATGGCGGCCTGGATCTCAGGCGGCATGACCGGCAGCATCGAAATGCAACCCGAGACATGGAAGCCGCCCAGCGCCACCGGAAGGCCGGCCTTGATGAATTGGCGTGCCAGATCGACGGCCCGCGGAAACTGGTTGGACTGGACGCCAACGAGGCAGATCAGGGCTCGACCACCGGAGCGCTTGATGCCGGCGACGATGCGGTCAGCGCGGATGCGCGAGTTGGTCTCGTCGATCGGCTGGGCAACGATGTCGACATCCGGTCCCAGCACCTGGCGCTTGCAGCAGTCTTCCGCCAATCCGTAGAGCGCGGCCAAGGTATTGGAGGGAATGTGCGACCGCAGCCAGGTAATCGGATAGCCGTCGTCGTCGTAATGCGTGGGCTTGA
>WHTW01000052.1:0-12495 GCA_009377525.1 Rhodospirillales bacterium | reverse complement strand
CCGCAGATGGAGGCGTCGGGCTGGAACACGTTGGCGGCGCCGGTGCGGGCGAGGTGTTCGTACTGGGCCGGCGAGTAGACCCGCTCGCCGACGGCGATCGGGATCGGCGAGCGGGCAGCGAGCCAGGCCAGCTCGTCGACGCGCATCTGCGGCACGGGCTCCTCGAAGAAGGCCACGCCGAGCGGACGCAGCGCCTCGGCGACCTCGAGGGACGTGCGGGCGTCGTGGAACCAGTAGGAGTCGACACCGATGAGGGCGTCCGGGCCGACGTGCTGGCGCACGGCGGCGACCGTTGCAACGTCGTCGGCGACGGACCGCCCGAGGCGCACCTTGAAGCCCTGGAACCCCCGGCCGACGGCCTGGTCGAAGTCTCAGCCTCGGTGGGCATATATGGAATATCGCCCTCGAAGCGGCGCCCTCGCCAACCTAGGTCAGGCGCCCATGCGGGTCTGTATCACATTGAACACCATGACGCTGCCGCGGCGGCGCCATTTCGGAGCGCAATTTCGGCCACTCGGGGCTTTCGTGCCCGGATTTCTCCCGGGCCTGATCGTCGAGTGGTGGTTCGCGATGCATTGCCGAGTCCGCTTTCCAGGGCAAGCGGTCGTTCAGTTGCGGTATTCGTAAGTCTGCAACTAACTCGACCCACACGCTTTGCAACGACAATGGACCCGCCATCAACGTACGCGTCCGGTGAAGGCCGCGGAGGGATATGTTGAAGAGTCGCACCGGCTCTGAACGAAGCGTTCAGGCGGCGAGCTTGTTGTGGCGCTGCAGTTTCCAGTTCCAGGGCAGCAACTCGGCGATGCGCTTGGCCGGGTGATCCTGCAGACGTGCGAGCACGTCGGCGAGCCAGGCTTGAGGATCGACGTCGTTGAGCGTTGCAGTCTCGATCAGCGTGTAAATGGCTGCAGCGCGCCGGCCGCCGGCGTCGGAACCGGCGAAGGTCCAGTTGTTGCGGCCGACGGCGATGCCGCGCAGGGCGCGCTCGGCGGCGTTGTTGCTGAGGCACAGGCGGCCGTCGTCGAGGAAGCGGACCAGCGCGTCCCAGGCGTTGAGGCTGTAGGCGATCGCCTTGGCGACCTGGCTGTGTGGCGACAGCCTGCCGTGCTGCTCGTGCAGCCAGGTGCCGAGGGCCTCGACCCGTGGCCGGCTGCGTTCCTGCCGGACCTCGCGCCGCTCGTCGGGCGGCAGGCCGTTGATTGAGATCCCTTGAGGCGTCAGCGCCCAGGTGCAGCCGCCCGAATAGACCGCGTGTTGCCGGCACAGGTACGGGAGTTCGGACCGCAGGGCCTCTCCTGCCCGTCCAGGATTGTTCAAGCCAGGGCCGACGATTGCCACGGGACGGTCTCTTTCTGCTCAAGCAAAGGAATACGACCGTGCATCGTCGTCTTCTTGATCGATCTTGCTGTTGGCGTTGATCTGCCGGACCGCGCACGCTCCGATGACACTAAAGGCCTCTGCCATCGGCGTCGCCCAGGGCAGGCGCCTGGCTCGGCGTGGCAATCATGTCGCGGCGGCGGCCGAGCAGCATCACGATGAGCGGGGCGAGGACGGGATTGATCACCTGGATCGCGTCCAGGACAACCACGCCGATGCGGCCGGCGAGAAAGGCGAGCAGCGATGCCATAAGGATGCCGTGCAGGACGATGCCGGCGGCGACGGTCGCGATGACGGCGCGCCAGCCCAGCCGGTAGTGCGCCAGTGCCACATAGAAGGCCCACAGCGACAGCGGCAGAAACAGCACGATCGCCGTGAAGACTCCGGGATTGTAGGCGCCCTCTGCCACGGCCGACGCGACATGAGCGACCAGGTTGACGGAGGGCACGGAGAAGAAGCTGAGCGCGATCAGCGGCCAGCGACGGCCCAGCAACGCCGCGGCTGGTCCCAGCAGCCACACGGCGGCCACGTTCACCGCCGTGATGACAGAGGGCGGAAGCGGGCAGGCCTTGGGGTCGGCAAACCCGAAAAAGCCGCAAAGAAAGTCGCGAAAGGCATATTCGGCGCCGTTGGCGTCGACTCCATGCTCCTCGAACTGGTGCACGAGATAGGCGAGCGTGCCCAGCCAAGTCAGCCAGACGAGGTCGCGCCAACGCGAACCCCCTCGATTGCTGCGCAGGAGGTCGGTCGCGAGCAGAAGCGCCAGCAGCAACGCCGCGCCCAATCCCATGTACGGCCAGACGTAGTCGAAAGAGTACATCGGCAGGACAAGCTAGCGCTGCGCTGACGTCGTCGTCGATGCCGATAGCTGCATGCCTGACAACCGCGACTCCGACGAAATGTCAGTGGCCACGGCTGCGCCCTGTGCCCTCGTCGGCGCGGCGCGGTGGGTGCTGCGAGTGAGCTCTGCAGCTCTTCAGCTCTTGTTTGGCGGCTTCCCACAGCTCTCTCGCAACTTTCAAGGCGGCCGCGCTTTCCGAACTTGGAGCCGCAAGGTGGCGCTCATGTAGGTTGGCGAGCCGAGAAAAAGCAAACTGTACCGCCGCCTCCAACTCGTCCAAAGACAGGTCCGTCCTGCGCTTCACTGTCTTCATTTTGTCCCCCCACGCCTTTTACGCTACTGGACAGCGACTGGCCGCCACAAATCGGGCCCAGCGTCTGTCGTAGGGCACCAATGCCGGAACATGTAGATTGGTTGCAGAATGACCGCATGACGCTGCCGATGATGCTGAGCGTTCAGTTGACAGGCTTCGCCTCCACACGCCTGTTGAGTGCTCGGCCCTGCTCTGTCGCGTTGTCCGCGATCGGTTCCATCAGCCCACGGCCGTCGAAGCGCAGGCGGCCGAAGTCCACGCTGTGCTGGATCAGCCCGTTTCTTTCTCCTGGACGGTCCGCCCGCGCGTACAGAAGCCGCTCCGGCGGCATCCACGCCGCCGCCTGTCACCCAGGATCCGCGTCCCGCCTCGGCGGCGATCGCCGCCATGCGTGACCAGCTGCGCGGCGGCGGCGTTCAATTCGCCACGGTGCCGCATCTCTTCTGCACATCACCCGAGCTTGCCCAGCGCATGGTCGCGGTGTCCGAGCTCGGGCGCTCGCACCGGATCCTCGAGCCAAGCGCCGGCATGGGCAAGCGCCGAGCTCGCGCAGCGCGAATTGAAGCTCACCAGCACCGGGTTTCGCCGGTTGCGGGCGCAACTCGGCACGAGCGTGAAGGAGTTGAGCGGCCGCGGCCGCTATCAAGTGTGGGGCATCTTGTGAGCCGCCTCATCGGCTACGCCCGCGTTTCAACGGGTGAACAGACGACGGCCGGTCAGACCGACGCGCTGCGCGTAGCCGGTTGCTTCGACCTCTTTACCGAGCATGCGTCCGGTGCCGATCGCGAGCGTCCCGAACTCGCCCGCGCGATCACCGCGACGAGGGCAGGGGACGTGTCGGTCGTGACTCGGCTCGACCGGCTGGCGCGGTCCGTTCAGCATCTTCTGGAAGTGATCGAGCAGCTGCAGGCCCGCGGTGCCGGATTCCGGTCATTGGGCGACCCGATCGACACGTTCACCCCGCAAGGCGTCTTCACCTTGCAGATCCTGGGCGCCGTCGCCGAGCTCGAGCGCCAATTGATCGCCGCGCGCAGGCCTCAAGGCCGCGATGGCGCGGGGCGCCCGGCCTGGGAACCCCGGTGTGCGAGAACGCCGGCCCGAGGCCATTGCCAAGATCACGAAGGCGAGGGCCGCTCGCCACCTCGATCAAGTGCTGGCAACGGTCGATGACTGGCTTCCGACAGTGCGCCAGATGCGGCCGCAGCACGATTGGGCGACCGTCGTTGCCAAGCTCAATGAAGGCGGGGGCTCCTGGCGCACCGAGCGTCTGTTGCGTGCCATCAAGTTGCTGGTGGCTGAGCACCTGGCCGAGCCGGCGCTTCTCGGCCGAGCGCCGCGCAAGTCGGCCAATAGGCGTGCTCGAGACGCGGCGGCCGCGATGCGCCGCGCCAGTCCCACGATCACCCTGCAGGAAATCGGCCGCCAGCTGCAGGCCATGGCAATTCCGTCCGCTCGCGGGCACTTGACCTGGTCAGCTTCGATGGTGGCCCAGTTGCTGAAGCCGACCGCTCTCGACGCCGTTACCCCCGCCGCGCGTTTCGGGTCCGGAGCGCCGCAATTTTGAGTGCAAGCGACCCGTCAGAGCAGCCCCACCAGCAGCATCACGGCGCCAGCGATCAGGGCCAAGGTAAGTGCGTCGAGGACAGTCTCAAGCCGCGCCAGCCGGCTGTCGCCGCGTAGATCGCTGTGGTTCTCCCCCCAGTGCGCTCTCCTTCTCATCGCCTGCCTCGTGTCGAGAAGCTTTGACGCTACGGCCTTATAGAGGGCTGTACGGTCGCCGGCTGGCCGGCATCCCCCCACCTAAACCCAGTCACTAACCGTCGATTCTGGCCAACAAAATTGCCACAAGTTTGTTGGCGATCGGATCGTCGACGGCGTGGCGCTGTCGCCCCGCGAATTCGAATGCCTCGAATGGGCCGCTCTGGGCAAGTCTGCCTGGGAGATCGGTTGCATCCTGGGCATCTCCCGCCGAATCGCCGCCTTTCATCTGGACAACGCCAAGGTGAAGCTCGGCGTTCATATCAGACCATTTGCCAAGCCGTGGCACGCTTGGTTGCATCCAAACCGCAAACCTAGCGAATCGCTAAACGCGATCACCCTGTGCAGCTGCACAGGGTGTATCGGTACGTCGGCTCGCCTCCAATGCAACAAGGCTCAGCTTGCTACGAGGCGATCATGACGCTGCTCATCACACCCGACCGGTACGGCGCGTTCATGGACGAGCTCGCCGAGATGCACCGCCTGCGCTACCGCGTCTTCAAGCAACGGCTCGACTGGGACGTTCAATTCAGCGGCGACATGGAGATTGACGACTCGACGCGCTCTACCCGTCTACCTGGTACAGCGCAGTGGCGATGGCCAGTTTCAGGGTTGCGTGCGTCTGCTGCCCTTGACCGGTCCCCGAAGCGCATCTCCTTCGCATTGTTGATGCGGTCGAAGTCGACCAACCGTTTCAGCGTGCACCTGAGCGCATCGGTGTTGTTGTAGTAGCTGATGGATTTTTCCGGCAAAAGCCACAATGAGTGTGTCGCCGACTCCTTGGCGCATCACATTGAGTGATCTGCGCTCAGATGCTCACCTGCTGTCTCTACACTTCGGTTTGTTCCATATTGGCAGGGTCCGGGAGGGGCTGCGCCCCTTCCGTCCGTTCAAGACCTAAGCATCGCATGAAGGTCACCCGCCCGTGCCGCGCGATACGGCGCCATCTGTTGTCGGTGGAACATTCGGCTGTGGAAAGATCTTGGCATCGGGAGCCATGCCCTTCAGGAATTTGAAGACGTCACTGTCCGTGGAAAGGACAAGCGTTGTATCTTCGGCGATGATGGACTTGTAGGACTGCATGGTTCGCGTAAATTCGTAGAATTCAACCGCTTGAGGACTCTGGTTGTAGGCCTTCGCATAGATTTCGGTGGCTTTCGCGTCCGCAAGCCCTCGAATCTCCTCCACCTGCCGATAAGCTTCGGACTGGATCTTGTTCATGTCGCGCACCCGGTTGCCGCGGATCCTGGCGGCCTCGCCGTTGCCCTCCGACAGGAAGCGTTCCGCGATCTGCCGGCGTTCGCTGATCATCCGATCGTAGATTTTGGGCCGGACGCTTTCGTTGTAGTTGATCCGCTTGAACCGGATATCGAGCAGCTCGATACCAAACACTTGGATCTTCTCGGCGGCGGCGGCAAAAATCTCCTGCTCGACCAGCTTGCGTCCCTTCTGGATCGGCACGAGCGAACCGATATCCTGCTTACGTTCCGCCTCGGTCAGTAGCGTGTCGCGCAGCGGCACGCGGTCCTTGGTGGTGCGGATGAGCTCGATCAGCTCGTGCTTGGCGACTGCATTGCGGGTCTCGCTGCCGAGGATGTCGTCGAGCCGGGACTGAGCACTGCGCTCGTCGTGCAGCCGAAGAAAATACTGCAGGGGATCGGTGATCCGCCAGCGGGCGAAGAGGTCCACCGAGATGTACAGCTTGTCCTTGGTCGGCATGTCCGACGGATTGCCGTCCCACTCGAGAACCCGCCTTTCGATCGGATTGACGCTCTGGATGAAGGGCGCCTTGAATTTCAGGCCGGCAGTGGTCACGGGCTCGCCAACGGGCTTGCCGAACTGGGTGATAATCGCCTGCTCGACCTCGCTCACCGTGTAGACCGAACTCATCGCGACGTAGGTCCCGACGCCCAGAACCGCCAGGACGGCTATTAGCGTGATCCTGTTCATGGCTTCTCTCCCAGCGGGGAGTCGAGATTGAGCAGTGGCAGAATGCTCCGCGTCTGTTCATCGATGATGATCTTCGAGCGTATGCCCGGCATGACGTCCTGCAGGGTCTCGATATAGATGCGGCGGCGCGTGACCTCCGGGGCCTTGTTGTATTCCGTCAACAACGCGCTGAACCGGGCGGCATCGCCTTCGGCCTCGTTGATCCGCTTGAGCCGGTAGCCGTCGGCCTCGCGGATGCGCTGATCCTTCTCGCCCTCGGCCAGCGGGATCACCTTGTTGTAGTCGCGCCGGGCTTCGTTGATGAGCTTCTCTTTCTCCTGCTGGGCCTGGTTCACCTCGTTGAACGATTCCTGCACCGGCTCGGGCGGATTGATGTTCTTCAGCTGCACCTGGTCGATGCTGATCCCCATGGCGTATTTGGTCGAGAGCGCCTGCATCTTGGTCAGCGCTTCGGTTTCGATTTCCTGCCGGCCGATGGTGATCACCTCGTCCACGGTACGATCGCCGACGACCTCCCGCATGACGGATTCGGAGACATAGCGCAGGGTTTCGCTCGGCTCCCGCACTTCGAAAAGGAATTTTTGGGGATCTGAGATGCGGTATTGAACTACCCATTCGACGAGCGCGGCGTTCAGGTCGCCGGTCACCATCTGGGTTTCCTTCTCGCCATCGCGGGGACGAGGACTTTGGTACGGATCGGTGGCGCCCGGGGTCGTGAACCCGAATTCCTGCTTCAACTGCCGTTTGACGGGAACGATCGTCGCCGCATCGATGCCCAATGGCAGCTTGAAATGCAGGCCCGGCGGAACCTCCTTGAGGTATTTCCCGAACCGCTGCACCACAGCGACAGAGTCGCTGGGCACGGTGTAGTAGGCCGACCATGCGCCCAGTCCAAGCAGTGCTAGGAGGGCGATGACGATGACACTGCGGGGGCCGCCTCTCGGCATGATCTGCTTGACCCGTTCCTGCGCCTGTCGGACGATTTCCTCGAACTCGGCACTGGGCTTGGCGCCGCGCCCCCAGGGACCACCTTGGCCGCCGTTACCGTTCTGTGATGACATCGTACTGTCCCTTCTTGGGTCTGTGTGAGATCGCGTCGCGAACCCCGGCTTCCCAAAGACGGTCGCGGCGCGTGACCAGATGCGCGATCGACCTCATCATCAAGGCGGCAACACCTGATCGACCGGCATCACGGCAGGGCTCCGATCGCGCGCAAAAGCCATCTCCAGTTCCTGCCAAGGAACCGTTGCCGGGCTCCAGGCCCGGCTTAAAAGACTACGAGGGCGTCACCGACTTCGATACTGACGAATGGCGCAGGACTGCCAATGATTTTCATTCCGACCCCCGCGAGACCTGGGAGCGGTTGGTCGAGGAAGTCTTGCTCGACAAGGTCGTCGAGCGCTTCAATAGCGATGTCCGCACGCAGAGCCTTAAAAATGTAGCTGTCGAAAACGACGACTACAAGACTGTCTTTTGTGCCCTGAGGCGCGTGTCCGGGCGCTCTGCGCATGACATGGCTGGCGGGCGCTCGATCCCGACTCCGACCGTCGCCGACATGAAGGCCGATTTCGCGGAAATCGACAAATATCGGGCTGACACTGAAAAGCGTCGCAAGAAGACAGCCGCCGAGCGCGAGGCTCTGGAAGCGCCTCCTGCGGCGAACGTGGCCTAATCCTCGCGGCCATCTGCTATTCTCGCCGCCGGGAGCGGACGATTCACTCCGCGATGTCCTCCGAGCCGCGGCGGAATGGTCAAAATCAGCGTTCATATCAGAGGCCGAAATGATTCATCGGCGTTGTAGGGCGCCGGCTGCACTGAGCCCAAGGTAGCGGGACTGCACACCTACGTACTCCACTTTCATTGCATCGCCCTCCATTCAACTGCCTCCCGCCATACGGGCTCGCGTTGTGGCTTCTTCTGCTGGGCGGCGCGCTCGAACCATCAGGTAGAGCCCCAGCAGGACCATAGGGGCCGACAGGATCTGGCCCATCGTGATCGGGCCAAGGATGAACCCTAGTTGGGCATCGGGTTCGCGGAAGAACTCAACGAACGTCCGGGCGAAGCCATAGCCGACCGGGAAGACGCCGGTAAGGAATCCGACGCGGGCTCTCATCCCCGGGCGATGGGCTAGGATTGCCAAGACGATGAACAACACCACGCCTTCGAGGAAGGCTTCATAAAGCTGGCTCGGGTGCCTCGGTGTTTCGCCGCCGTGCGGGAAGACTATGGCCCAGGGCACGTCAGCAACACGGCCAGCCGCCTCATGCCGCTCACCGCTTGCAACGGCGGGTCTTGGCACGACCTGACCGAGGGCGCGTTCAAGCACGCCGGCACCAGGGTCAACACGGCGTTGCTGGTGATCAACGCCTAGCCTTTCACCATGAGGTTCTGGCCGCCCAGGGCGGGCGACCAGAACCTCAAGCGTCTGACCTATCGGCGGATTAACGAGCGGCCCGAAGCCGATACGCTGGGGTAACGCCACGCTCCGCAGCGGGGGCCGGCTCTATTTTGCGCTCCTTCTGGCTTTGCCTACGGCGCGCTTCTTGCCCGCCCGCTTGGGCCACAACCCATCCGCCCTAAGCTGGCTCAAGATGTGGAAATCAGGGTTGCGGCCCCTTAGGATTTGATCCTCGCGCCATCCCCTCTGCATGAACGTGAGCAGATGCAGCCACGGTGGAGACCCGATCGCCTTCTCGGCATCGGTCACCATCGTCTTGTAGGATGGCTTCGTCGGTTGAGGCGGAGTCGCGAGCTTACGGCTACCGTACTGGACATCGGCTATTCCTAGCTTGCTCGACGCCGCGTCCGGGTCTCGTGTCGGATGGCTCGCCGGTGCTTCAGCCTGCCGCGCTGCCTTTGGGAAGGGTCTGGCGCACCCCGTACATCTCGGCTTGGGACTCGATGGCGAACAGAGTCACCTCCGGGCTGCCGCAGGCCTTGCACTTGAACGGCCGGCCATAGAGTGGCGTTCGGTCGTTGTCGTGCGTCTTAAGCAGCCGGAAGGGGATAAGCCGGCGGTGGCCATTGGGGCAGATGGCTAGCAGGGGCATGCCGCTGCGGCCGCAAGCATCGGACCCGGGTGCGTCTCGGGGAAGCTTGAACATTGGCCAGACGATAGCCCGGTTGCACCGCGGCGCCGAATCGCCCCCAGTGCAGCGGCCGTGCCAGCGTGGCGGTCTCAGCGATCGCGCTGTGCGGTTGGTGAGCTGCCACAACATGCCTGACGTGCCAGGGCGACCGCCGGCGCCCTCTTGCTTGGCAAAAAGAAAGGCGGCCAAGGCCGCCTTTCTAATGCCAAAACTACGCGACCCATCACACCTTGAGATTCACAGCCGCCTCTCTGCCGCGTTCTGATTGAACCTCATAGCTGATCTTCTGGCCCTCGTTGAGGCCATTTAACCCTGCGCGCTCCACTGCGCTGATGTGGACGAAAACGTCCTTGCCGCCGCTATCGGGTTGAATGAACCCAAAGCCTTTGGTGGGGTTGAACCACTTAACCGTGCCTGAAGCCATGTCTGTATCCTGGTGTGTGAGCGCGAGAGTGCGCGGTGGCCACGCTAACGGGATCCAAGTGACTGTCCACCCGTCCCTTGGCTCGGGCCGCTGTCCGAATGCGAGGTCCGGGGCGACTGCGCCGCCCCGGCCGGCCGTCTGTGCACCGCGTCCCAAACTGTGCACCGCATCCCAAAACCACGCCCCGGCCGGCCGCCGTCAGCAGCGTAGGTCGAATGCTTCGCCCTTCAACACCGTCTTCGCCCGGTCTAGTTCTTCGACGGCGAGCTCCCTAAGCCAGCCGCATGTCTCGCGGGCATTGCCAGTCATCGGCACGAAGGGCGACGGCTGGAGGCAAACCTACCATTGCCCCCCAATAAGCTTCCGGCCATCATCCCATCGGGCGCCCTCACGACCACGGGCGACACTTAGTATAGTGCCGGCTCTCATCGCCCATGCCGGCGACCAGGCAGGCTGGCGCTACGTCGAATTCTTCTCCGCAAACATCCGCAACCCGAACACACGCCGGGCTTACGCGCGTGCCTGCGCGCAATTTTTCGCCTGGTGCGAAGATCGCCAGCTGGCGCTGACGACGATCCGGTCGGTCCATGTGGCGACCTGGGTCGAGCAACTTCAGGAGAAGCACTCAGCGCCGGGCGTCAAGCAGCAGCTTGCAGCCGTGCGGATGCTGTTCGACTGGCTCATCACTGGCCAAGTCGTGCCGACAAATCCGGCCGCTGCCGTGCGCGGCCCAAAGCATGTCGTGAAAACCGGTAAGACGCCTGTGCTCGAAGCTGCCGAGTGGCGCAAGCTCATCGACAGCATTCCGACCGATACTGTGCGCGATCTGCGAGACCGGGCGCTGATCGCCACCCTCACCTACTCGTTCGCGCGCATCGGTGCGGCGCTCAAGATGAAGGTGGAGGGTCTGCAGCCGAAAGGCTCAGCCTGGCGGCTGCGGCTGCATGAGAAAGGCGGCAGGTATCATGAGATGCCGTGTCATCATTCGCTCGCCGAAGCGCTGCACGCCTATGTCGCCGCGGCAGATGTCGCTGAGGATCGCAAGGGCTGGCTGTTCCGCACCAGCCCCGGACACAACGCCACCGTGCTGACCGAGCAGCCCATGGACCAGTCGGCGGCCTGGCTCATGATCCGCCGGCGCGCTGCGGCGGCCGGCATTCACGCGCAGATCGGCAACCATACGTTTCGGGCGACCGGCATCACGGCCTATCTTGAGAACGGCGGCCAGCTCGCGCACGCGCAGACCATGGCCGCGCATGAAAGCCCACGCACGACGAAGCTCTACGACCGCACGAAGGATCGGCTCACCCAGCCTGAGGTTGAGAAAATACGTCTCTGAACGCCAAGGAAACAGAGAGTAGAGGCCTGAGCAGCAAACAGACGCATCCAGCACAGCGGCCAAACCGCTTCGCTCAGGCCCTATTTTCGTGAGTTGGCCATTTGACCGTCGAACCAGAGAAGATCCTCGATCAACCTTGCGCGAGTCGGCGATTGCTGCATCAGTTGCCTGATGATGTCTCGTGCCAAGAAGCGCATGAAGATGGCGGCATGAGTCGTCCGCCGTCCAAACCCGCGCCTCGCCGCGCCAAGATCGACAAGGCTGCCGTCGAAATCGACGCGCAGACCTACGCGGCCTTCGTCGGCGATCTGAAGCAGAAGATCACGGCGGCACGGCACCGGGCCGCCCTGTCGGTCAATCGCGAGTTGGTCCTTCTCTACTGGACCATCGGCCGCGATATTTTGGGCCGGCAGGTGCGCGAGGGTTGGGGTGCCAAGGTGATCGATCGCCTGGCCGGCGATCTTGGCAAGGCCTTTCCAGAGATGACGGGGCTCTCCGCCAGAAATCTAAAATATATGCGCGCTTTCGCCGAAGCCTGGCCTGACGGCGAATTTGTGCAACAGGTTGTTGCACTATTGCCCTGGGGCCATAACGTCCGCCTTCTCGACGCGGTCAAGGCTCCCAAGGAGCGCGCCTGGTACGCCCGGCAAGCGATCGAGCACGGCTGGAGCCGGAACGTCCTCGCCCACCAGATCGACAGCAATCTATTCGCCCGTCAAGGCAGTGCGCTGACCAACTTCTCGCGGACCCTCCCGGCCGAGCAATCCGAGCTCGCCCAACAGATCCTCAAAGACCCCTATACGTTCGATTTTCTCGCACTTGGCCCAGAGATGCTGGAGCGCGATCTCGAACGCGGCCTAATAGAGCATCTTCGATTGCTGATTCTGGAACTCGGGAAGGGGTTCGCCTTCGTCAGCAGCCAATATCGCCTCGAGGTTGGCGGCCAGGACTACTACCTCGACCTGCTTTTCTATCACCTCCGCTTGCGCTGCTTTGTGGCGATCGAATTGAAGATTGAGGACTTCAAGCCCGAGTTCGCGGGCAAAATGAATTTCTATCTATCGGCCGTGGATGATCAGCTGCGCCATCCGGATGACAAGCCGTCCATCGGTATCATCCTGTGCAAGGGGCGCAACGAGGTCATCGTGGAGTATGCGCTACGGGATTCCACCAAGCCGATGGGCGTCGCTCAGTATCAACTCTCCCACGCCCTCCCACCCCAGCTCGAAGAAGACCTTCCCACGGTGGCTGAGTTCGCGCGCGAGTTCCCCCTGATGTCGGTCGTCAAGCTTCGCATCGAAATCGAGCACGCTCTCCGCGACCTCGCCGCGCAAAGGGGAGTCGCCTTCACTCGGCCCGTCGGCATCATGAACATGCTGCGTGACCTGCGACGGCACGGCC
>WHTW01000051.1 GCA_009377525.1 Rhodospirillales bacterium | reverse complement strand
ACCCGACGAGCACCGCGATGTCCTTGCTGCGCACGAAGAAACCTCCGGCAAAAACGCCTCCGCTTATGACGCAGTAAGACTAGTAGGTCGTCACAGAGGTTTTGACCGGTTGCAGCTGAGCCACGCGAGGCAACTGCAGGAGGATTGCGACGAAGTGTCGGCGTTGACAGCATTGCTGGCATTCGGGCCCAGCGACACAACGAATGGTATGATCGCCGGTTCGACCCGCCAGATGTGGCCCTCTACGGAGCCCAAAAAGTCGCGAAAACGAAATTGGCGATCCTGACCACAGTTCTTGACATGAGTGCACTTGCGTTATAATATGGGCCTGTTGCGTTGCGTCCCCGTGTTGCCGCTCTATGCATCGTTGATCCGAGACCAAAGGGCGTGGCAGGCACCGCGCGCGGCCCGTTTGGTTGCTTGCATCCGAACGGCACGGGCCGGGGCTCCAGCTCTTCGATGTGGCGATTCCGGTTGCGGAAATTGCGCTAATTGCGGGAATTCGACATGGACCGCACCCTTGGAGTGCACCCCAAAAGTGAGACAGCAAAAATGCGGAAACCTCGAGCACCGCTGACGGCAGTGCATGCACCGCCCAGTGGCTTCTCAGCCAGCCCGCGCCCAACCTGTCGAAATCACCGTGCCGCGGAACCAGAGCCGCTACTGACTCGGCGCGTCCTTGAGGGTCTTCCAGTTGGTCGCCGCTTTCAGTGCGGCGATCTCGCCCTCGCGGCGGAATCGATCCGCGCCGGCGGCGCCGGCGAACACGTAGAGCTTGTCGTTGATGATCACCCAGATCGTGGGATCGGATTCACGCCGCACGCCGTTCGCCAGGTTGTTGGCGCAGATGCCACCGAACTGCGGCACGTACTTCTCCGGGTTGGCCTTGAACATGTCGCGGTGGCGCGCGTTGGCGAAGTGATAGCGCACGCCGTCGTAGACATACTCGTAGTCTGCCAGGCCGACGGTCGGCCTCGACAGGGTGAAGTAGGCGACGGGATCGTAGCCCTTCAACCCGACACGATCAGCGGCGGGCGTGGCCGCGCTCTGCGCCGTGGCGCGGATCTGGGCGAACACCTCGATGCTTCCGGCGGCAGTTCCCACGATGGCGGCCGCCGCGAACAGCTTCAGGACATTGCGACGTGTAGACATGGCTTACGTACTCCCACGTTGGTCCGGCACCACCCAAGCCCGCCAGCTCGTCGTCCCGACTTGGCCCCCAAATGGGGCGGGACGGCGGCGTCATATAAATGGCCGTTCAAGTTTTGTCAGCAGGCGTGCTCGATTTTCGGATTCGATTAGGCTCGCTTGGTGACATTCGCCTTGCCGCGCCTCCATCTGCTGGCTGGAACCGCCGGTCTTCTGGTTCCGCTTGCCGGGCCATCGGCGTGCGGACGATCCGCAGGCGCGGAGATCATCGACTGGATTCTGATCGGCAGCGACGGCGGCATCACGCTCGGCCCGTCGCAGCCGGAAGTCGAGCAAGGCCGCGCTGCCGCAGATCCTGGCCGATGAGCTCGACGCCGATTGGCGGCGCGTGCAGGTGCGCTTCGTCACCGGCCGTGACGCCTACAAGATCGCTTTCAAGAACGATGTCGACCACCGTGCTCTACAGCCGGCTGCGCACGGCCGACGCGCAGGCTCGCGAGGTGTTGATCCAGGCGGCGGCCGGTCACTGGAAGGTCACGGCCGATCTGTCCGCCGGACTGGCGTCTTCCGGAGCGCGGACCTCCAGGTCCTCTCATACTTTTTTCTCATGTTCCTCTCCCCCTTTGGTTCGGTGAGGGGGTAATCGAAGATTGTCTCCCGCATCAGCCCCTCACCCAGCCTCTCCTCCCAGGGGCCCCCAAGGGGAGAGGAGTATGAGAGAATGATCACGAGCGGACCTGGAGGTCCGCGCTCCGAAGATCAGCTCGCGCCGTTCTTCCCCTGAGCGCGTTCGAGCATGCGGTCGGCGATCTCCGCTTCGCCCAGCACGACCAGGTTGGCGCCGAGCTTGTTCAGGTGATCGACCGCCGCGTCCGAATGGGCGCGGGCGAATATGTCGAGCGACCGATTGGCCGACCGCGCCTGCTGCACGACCTGTCCCGCTTCGAACGGCTCGGGAATGGTCACGAACAGGCGCCGAGCGCCGGCGACGTTGGCGGCAGTGAGGATCGCCGCGTCGGCGGCGTTGCCCGAGATCGCTTCGGCGCCGTCCAGGCGCGCCTTTTGGATGATCTCGTCGTCGATCTCGATCACCACCATCTTCGCCCCGCTCTGGGCGAGGGCCTTGCCGACAAGCGAGCCGACGCGGCCATAGCCGATCAGCACATCGTGGCCGCTGAGCTTCGTTGGCTGCAGCGTGGCGGCCGGCTCATCGTCGCTGGGTTGTGGGATGATCGGCTCACCGTGACGCAGTCGCTCCATCAGGATGAAAGCCAGCGGGTTGAGGATGATCGAGACAATGGCGCCTGCCAGGATGAGGTCGCGCGCTTCCTTGGGCACCATGTCGAGCTCCATGCCCAGCCCGATCAGGATGAAGGAGAACTCGCCGATCTGGGCGAGGCTGGCCGCGACGGTGAGCGCGGTCGAACTGGAATGTCGGAATGCACGCACGATCAGATAGGCGGCAACCGACTTGCCGATCACGATGATGGCGATCGTCGCCAGCACGGCCACCGGCGCCTCGACGAACACCATCGGGTTGAGCAGCATGCCGACGGAGACGAAGAACAGGACGGCGAAGGCGTCGCGCAGCGGCAGTGCCTCCTCGGTGGCCCGCTGGCTGAGATCGCTCTCGCCCATCACCATGCCGGCGAAGAAGGCGCCCAGCGCGAAGGACACGCCGAACAGTTTGGCCGCGCCGAAGGCCACGCCCAGCGCGATGGCATAGACGGCGAGGCGAAACAGCTCGCGCGAACCGGTATGCGCCGTGTGATGCATCAACCAGGGGATCAACCGCCGGCCGACGATCAGCATGATCGCCACGAACACCGACACCTTGGCCAGGGTGACCAGCAGGTAGAATACGATCCGGCTGGGTGGAACGCCGTCGCCCGCCGTCACGGTGGCCAGCGCCGGCAGCAGCACGAGGGCCAGCACCATCACCAGGTCCTCGACGACCAGCCAGCCGACGGCGATGCGCCCGCGTCTCGTCTCGAGGATATGGCGATCCTGCAGGGCGCGTATCAGCACGACCGTGCTCGCGACCGAAAGGGCAAGACCGAAAACGAAGCCCGCCAGGTGCGACCAGCCCAGCGCCCAGGCCAGAGCCATGCCCATCAACGTGGCGACGACGATCTGGCCGACCGCGCCCGGCACGGCGACGCGGGCGACCGACAGCAGGTCCTTCAGCGAGAAATGCAGCCCGACGCCGAACATCAGCAGGATGACACCGATCTCGGCCAGCTCGGCGGCGAGGGCGGGGTCGGCCTCGAACCCCGGCGTGTAGGGGCCGACCATCACGCCGGCCAGCAGATAGCCGACCAGGGGCTGCACGCGCAGCCGGTGGGCGATCAGCCCGAAGACGAAGGCGAGCATCAGACCCGCGGCGATGGTGGCGATCAGCGGGGTCTGATGTTCAGGCATCGCCCATTTCTCTCCGCGGTTCGTTGCCGGTTCATTGGATTTGGCGTGGCGTCGCCGACATTGCAATCTTGTGATTGAGATCGGGGAGGGAAGCCAGCGCAGGTGCCGCCATGATGGCGATGCCGGTTGCGGCGCAGAACTTCCCGAACAAGCCCGTGCGCTGGATCGTACCGTTCGCGCCCGGCGGCAACTACGACGTCACGTCGCGCATCGTGGGCGAGGTCATGGCGCGCCGGCTGGGGCAGACCGTGCTGGTCGACAATCGTCCGGGCGCCGGCGGCGTCGTCGGCCTCGAGGCGGCGGTTGCCGCACCGGCCGACGGCTACACCGTCGTCATGGGCAGCTTCAGCGTCATGGGAATCGCGCCCTACATGGCGGGCAAGCCGTCGATGGTGCCGTTGTTCGCGCCGATCAGCCTGCTCACCACCGTACCGACCCTGGTCGTGACTCGCGCCGACAGCCGCTTCGCCGACATCAAGAGCGCGCTTGCCGAGGCCGGGGCGAAGCCGGGCACGGTCAGCATCGGCCATCCCGGCAACGGCACGATCAACCATGTCGGCATCCTGCGCCTGCAGGCGAACGAGGACGTGAAGTTCAACGTCATTCCCTGCAAGGGATCGGGGCCCGGCCTGGCCGACCTGTTGGCGGGGCAGATCGATCTCTACACCGACCAGCTCACCACTTCGTTGCCGCACATCCGGGCGGGCAAGCTCCGGCCCTTGCTGATCCTCGGTCCCGATCGCATCAGCCAACTGCCCGACGCGCCGAGCCTGAAGGACATCGGCAGCAAGCCGTTCGACGCCGGCACCACGGCGGGCGTGCTGGCGCGCGCCGAGACGCCGGCGGCGGCGCTCGACGTGCTGAATGCCGCGGTGGTGGTGGCGCTCAAGGAGGAGGAGGTGGCGCGCAAGCTGGTCGACCTCGGCGCCGAAGTGCGGCCGACCAGCCGGGTCGATTTCGCGGCGCACCTGAAGGATATGGGAGCCGTCGTTGCCGAACTTGTGAAGTCGGGGCTGTTGAAACCGGAGTGAAGCGGGCGCATGTCGGCGGCATGACAGGCCTTCGCGTCATCCTGGCTGTGGCCCTTGCCGCGGCATTTACGGTGGGTTGTACATCGATCGGCACGACTGGCGGCGGCCATTCTCCGAAAGGCAGTCGGAGCGGTGGTTGGGAGAACTTCCGCGCCGAGGCGCCCAGCCTGTCGGCTGGGCGCTGGTCATGATCGTCCGGCAAGTCGCGATCGTCGTCGCGCTGATCGCCACGGCGCTCGTCGCCGGATGCAAGGGCATCCCTCAGGACGACCGCTACCAGATCCACGATGGCGGACGCAGCAACAATCGCGCCGAAGCGCCGGCGATTCCTTCGCCGACAGTCACAGCCACAGCGGAGTTATCGACAGCGCGGTAAGCCCGGCGAGTATCAGGTTGACGGTCTTCCACTGCCTGGCGCTGCGCAGTGTGCTGCCCAACATCATGCCGCCCGCGCACCAGAACAGTGTCGCCAATATCGCTGCAACGGCGAATACGGCGCCCAGCATGAGTGCGAGCAGTGTCGCGTTCGGCACAAGCTCCGCGTAGGTGGCCGATGCGGCTATCGCCATGCTCCAGGCTTTGGGATTCGCCAGAAGCACTGCCATGCCGGCGCCGAATCCTACGGGCGACTTCAGCATGCCCGGTTCATCGCCTCCAGGCGTAGTTCGACTGATCTTCCAACAGAGCCAAAGCAGATAAGCAGAACCGAGGACCTTCACCGCGATATGGATGGACGGCACGACCTGGAGCAAGACAATCAGCCCGGCAGCGGCTGCAGCCATTAGAGACGCTAGGCCAGCCGCGACGCCCGCCATCAGCGGGATAGTGCTCCGGACGCCAAACCTCGCTCCCGAGGCGGCAGCCAGTAGTGTGCTGGGCCCGGGCGTAAATGTCGTGGCGACGGCCAGGACGACCATGGAAACGAGCGCCTCGATCATCGCACTACCGCGCGTGATCGTCGGCGATGAGGCAGCCGGTTTCGGCTGCTACACGGCCTTCATGACGGCCCACAGGTCGGCCTTTCGTTCGAAGCCGATGCCTGGTGCGTCGGGCATCGCCACGCGGCCGTCGACCACGGGGCAGTCGTCGGCAAAGCCGCCGAACGGCGCGAAGACCTGCGGATAGGATTCGTTGCCGCCGCATTGCAGGCCGACGGCGATGTTGAGCGCGAACTGGTGGCCGCCGTGCGGCACGCAGCGCCGCGGCGACCAGCCGTGCGCCTTCAACATGTCGATGGTGCGCAGGTACTCGACCAGGCCGTAGGACAGGGCCGGGTCGTACTGCAGGACGTCGCGGTCGGGTCTGAGGCCTGCATGGCGCACCAGGTTGCGGGCGTCCTGCATGGAGAACAGGTTCTCGCCGGTGGCAAGCGGCGGGGCGTACTGGGTGGCGAGTGCGCCATGCGCCAGGTAGTCGAGCGGGTCGAGCGGCTCCTCGTACCAGCGCAGGCCGAAACCTTCGATCGCTTTGCCGAACTCGATCGCGGTCGGCAGGTCGAACTTGCCGTTGACGTCGACGGCGAGCCGGTCGCCCGTGCCGACGATCTTCAAGACTGCCTCGATGCGCTTGAGGTCGTCGCTGAGCGGCACGCCGCCTACCTTCATCTTTACGCAGGAATAGCCGAGGTCGAGATAGTGCTTCATCTCGTCCTGCAGTCCGTCGTGGTCCTTGCCGGGGTAGTAGTAGCCGCCGGCTGCGTAGACCCACGCCTTGTCGTCGAATTTCCCGCCGTTGTAGCGGTCGGCCAGAAGCTTCCAGAGCGGCACGCGCTTGGCCTTGGCTACGGCGTCCCACAGCGCCATGTCGAGCACGCCCACCGCCACCGAGCGCTCGCCGTGACCGCCCGGCTTCTCGTTGGCCATCATGGCGGCCCAGCACTTGGCGGGATCGAGCAGGCCCTCGGCATCGAGCAGCGAGTCAGACTTGGCCTGCTTGAGGCGCGGGATGAACCGCTCGCCCAAAAGTCCCTTCTGGGCGTAGCGGCCATTGGAGTTGAAGCCATAGCCGATCACCGGCTTGCCCTCGACCTTGAGGTCGGTCTCGATCGCCACGACGCTCGCCGTCATCTGGCTGAAGTCGATGTAGGCGTTGGCGATGTTGGAGCGGATCGGCGAGACGATGTCGCGGATGGCGACGATGCGCATGGGATCTCCTTCAGGCGGCCGCCGCGCGCCGCGTCTGGCGCATCAGCAGCCACCAGGCGAGGAGGGCGGTCATGACATTCCAGGCGATACCATTGAGGAAGGCGGCGCGATAGGACCCCGTCCAATCGAACAGCACGCCGCCCATCCAGCCGCCCAGCGCCATGCCGATCAGGGTCGACGAAATGGCGAGGCTGACGCGCGTCGCCGCCTCGCTGGGCGGGAAGTATTCGCGCACGATGATGGCGTAGGACGGCACGATGCCGCCCTGGAACAGGCCGAACAGGGCCGAGGCGATGTAGAGCGAGGTGAGCCCATCGTCGATCAGGTAGAAGACGAGCGCGATGCACTGCAGGGTGGCGCCAACCAGCAGCGTCATGACTCCGCCCACCTTGTCGGCCACCCAGCCCGAGCCGATGCGGCTTATGATGCCGAAGCCCAGCATCAGCGACAGCATCTCGGCTCCTCGGGCCACGCCGTAGCCCAGGTCGGCGCAGTAGGCGACGATATGGACCTGGGGCATTGACATGGCGACGCAGCAGCCGATGCCCATCAGGGCGATCAGCCCTTGCAGGGCGTTGGGCGACAGGCCGAGGGCCGCCTGCGAGCGGCGCGCCACCTTGGCGATGGCCGTCTCTTCGTGGTCCGGCGGGCGGCGCTTCAGGGTCAGTGCCAGGGGGATCATCGCCACCAGGCAGAAGGCAGCGGCTGACCAGAACATGGTACGCCAGCCATGGTCGTGGATGATCCGTTCGATGATCGGCGGCCAGATCGTGCCGGCGAAGTAATTGCCGGAGGCGGCGATGGCGACGGCCATGCCGCGGCGCTTCTCGAACCAGTGCGAGATATCGGCGACCAGCGGGGCGAAGGTGGCGGCCGCGCTGAAGCCGATCAGCACCTGGGCGGCGGAGAAGAAGATCAGCGAGGAGGTGAGCGGCGCCAGCGCGAAGCCCAGCGCCAGGCCGATCGCGCTCAGGACCGAGGCGACGACGATGCCGCGCCGGTCGACGAGCCGGCCCACGATCACGCCGCCGGCGAAGAAGCCCAGCGTGTTCATGGTGTAGGCGAAGGAGATGTCGGCGCGGGTGATGCCGAGATCGGCCTGCACGGCCGGGATCGCCACCATGAGCGACCACATGCCGATGCCGCCGACCGTGCTCAGGCCGACGCTGGCGGCCAGACGCCACCAGGCGTAGCTCGAATCGATACCACGCATTGCTTTGCTTTATGCGATCAGCCGCCGGCTACGCCCTGGGTGTTGACGTAGAGGGCGTAGAGCGAATGGCTCGCCGCCATGAACAGCCGGTTGCGATAGCGGCCGCCGAAGCAGAGGTTGGCGCAGCGTTCCGGCAATTCGATATGGCCGATCGGCTTGCCCGAGGCGTCGAACACGCGCACGCCGTCGAGCTCGGGCGAGCCCATGCCCCAGCCGCACCACAGGTTGCCGTCGACGTCGACGCGGAAGCCGTCGGGCGAGCCGCCCGGACCGGCATCGATCAGCACCGAGCCCTTGCCGAGCGCGGTGCCGTCGCTCGTGACGTCGTAGGACACGATCGTGCGATGCGGTTCGGCGCGCGATCCCACGACGTAGAGCTTCTTCTCGTCGGGCGAGAAGGCGAGCCCGTTGGGGCCGGGAACGTCGTCGGCCACCATGGTGAGCTTGCCGGTCGCGGCGTCGAGGCGATAGACGGCGGGCTTGTTCTCGCTCTCCGCCTTGTGGCCCTCGTAGTAGCCCAGGATGCCGAATGTCGGGTCGGTGAACCACACCGAGCCGTCCGACTTCACGACGACGTCGTTGGGCGAGTTGAGCGGCTTGCCGTTGTAGGAATCGGCCAGCACGGTGATCGCCCCGTCATACTCGAAACGCACGACGCGGCGCGCATCGTGCTCGCAGGCGACCAGCCGGCCGCGGCGGTCGCGGGTGTGGCCGTTGGCGTTGTTGGACGGCTTGCGGAAGATCGTGACGTTGCCCGATTCCTCGTCCCAGCGCAGCACGCGGTTGTTGGGGATGTCGCTCCACAGGAGATAGCGGCCGTCGCCGAAATAGACCGGTCCCTCGGACCAGCGGCAGCCCGTGTAGAGCCGTTCGACCGACGCCAGCGGCAGGCGGTACTTGTTGAAGGCCGGATCGAGCACGCGCACGGCCGCGTCGGGATAACGCTCGTTGGGTTGCCACATCGGAAGTTTCCTCGGGTCTCGTTCTTGAGCGAGCGAGACTAGCGGCTTGACCGGCTCCTTCGCGACCTCTGTTTTAGCAGGGCTGCTACAAACTCACCTCACCCAAACCGTCATCCCGACCGGAGCCGGGCGACGGTGGTCGCCTAGTCGTCGCCTTCCAGCCCGTACGCCGCCTTCGCCTGCTCCTTGCTGACGAGTCCCAGGCGCACGTCGCGCTCGACCTTCTTGTGGTCGCGCTTCTTCGGATCGCCGAAGCCGCCGCCGCCCGGCATCTCGACCACCAGGCGGTCGCCCGCGGGAATGGTCTGGAAGCCTTTGGCCTTGAGCTCGGTGCCCGAGGCCAGCGACAGCCGGCCATTGCCGCCGGTCTTGCCGCCGTCGCGGCCGCGCGCCGGATGTTTTACGCGCTCGAAGGTGGCGAAGATGCCGAAGGGCGCGCCTTCGCGATGCTCGACCTCCATCACCTGGCCGAGCCCGCCGCGATGCTCGCCGGCGCCGCCGGAGTCGGGGCGGTATTCCTTCTTCCAGATGACGACGGGCGCGATGGTCTCGGTGATCTCGACCGGCACGTTGCGCACGCCCGACGGGAAGGGCGTGGCCGACAGGCCGTCGAGGCCAGGTCGCGCGCCAGCGCCGCCGGAGTGGAAGGTCGTCACCATGAAGGGCCGGCTGTTGCCGATCGTGCCGGTCATGCCGTGGCCGGCGCCGAGCTTCAGGTTCCACAGGTTGCTGGTGCCCTCGGCCGGCACCTTGCCGGGGATCACCTGGTGCAGGGCATCGTAGCAGACGTCGGGCAGCATGTGGCCGATGGTGCTGCGCGCGTTGACCGCCGCCGGGAACAGCGCGTTGACGATGGTGTTCTCGGGTGCCGTCACCAGGATCGAATCGAGCGTGCCGGCATTGTTGGGGATGGTCGGCGCCACCACGCACTTGATGCCGAAGGCGGTGTAGGCCTCGGTATAGCACATCGGCGAGTTGATGCCGTAGATCGACGAGCCCGACGTGCCGGCGTAGTCGACGGCGATGTGGTCGGCGTCGATCGTGACGGCGGCATGCAGGTCGATCGGCGCGTCGTAGCCGTCGATGCGCATATGGCCCTTCCAGGTGCCGCGCGGCAGCTTGCCGATTGCCGCCACCATGCCGGCACGGCTCTTGTCGATGATGTGCTGCCCGAGCTCGTCGAGGTTGTCGATACCGTGCTCGGTCATCATGTCGGAGAGCCGCTTCTCGCCGATGCCGTTGCAGCCGATCAGCGCATGCAGGTCGCCCTCGACCTGGATGGGCTCGCGCACGTTGGCACGCACGATGCGCATCACGCTCTCGTCGATCCTGCCTTCGCACATCAAGGGCAGCAGCGGCAGGAACAGGCCCTCATGATAGACCTGCCGGCCGTCGGGTGATTGGCCCAGCCCGCCGATGTCGACGACGTGCGTGGTGCAGGAGAACAGCGCCACCAGCTTGCCTTTGTGGAAGGCGGGCGAGGTGACGACGATGTCGTAGAGATGGCCGGTGCCCTTCCACGGATCGTTGGTCACGTAGGCGTCGCCCGGCTTCATGGTCGCGACCGGGAACTCGCGGATGAAATGGATGACGCTTCTCGCCATCGAGTTCACATGGCCCGGCGTGCCGGTGACGGCCTGGGCCAGCATTTTGCCTTCGAGATCGAACACGCCGGCCGAGATGTCGCCCGCCTCGCGCGCGCTGGTCGAGAAGGCAGTGCGCACCAGGGCGCGGGCCTGCTCCTCGACGACGGACAGCAGGCGGTTCCACATCACCTGCAGGCGGATATCCGAAGGCGTGCTCATGCGCGATCCTCCAACACGATCTGGCCCAGCGCGTTGATGCGGGCCGAAAATCCCTGCGGCACCACGGTCGTGGTGCCATCCTCGACGATCAATGCCGGCCCGTCGAGCGACATGCCGGGGCCGAGTGACGTGCGCTCATGGATGGCGGCCTTCTCGTGCCGGCCCGAGGCCGGATCGAGCACCTCGCGCTGGCCGCTCGCCTTGGGTACTGCTGTCGCCTTGGCCTCGGCCGCGGGCTTGGGCAGCGGCCGGTCGGTGGCGAGCGACAATGTCCAGGTCAGCGCCTCGACCTCGAGCTTGGGAATGATGCGGCCGAACACCGTTTCATAGGTCTCCTCGAAGCGCCGCCTGAGCTCGCGCGCGGCATCGACGTCGAGCGCCTGGTTCGGGAGCGGCACGGCGATCTCGTGACCCTGGCCGCGATAGCGCATGAAGGCCTGGCGGGTCTCGACCAGCTTCTCCCTGGACGCCGCCAGCCGGATCACGGCCTCCGCCTCCTCGCGCATGGCGGTGAACAAGCCGTTCACCGTCCTGGCGTCGAACAGGTCGAGCCGCAGATGGCGCGTGCGCACGACCTCGTAGGCAATGGGCGCACGCAGGAAGCCAAAGGCCGAGCCGACGCCGGCGCCGACGGGCACCACGATCTTCCTCATGCCGAGCTTGCGCGCCAGCCGCGCGGCGTGGAGTGGTGCCGCGCCGCCGAAGGCGATCAGGGTGCGCTCGGCGGTGTCCTTGCCGTTCTCGACGGCATGCACGCGGGCGGCACTCGCCATGGTCTCGTCGACGATCTCGGCGACGCCGGCCGCCGCGCCCTGGGCGTCGGTGTTGAGCGGGCCGGCGAGCGACTGCAGCGCCGCCTCGGCCTTGTCGCGGTGGAGCGGAATGGCGCCGCCGGCGAAGCGCTTGGGATCGAGGCGGCCGAGCGCGGTGTCGGCGTCGGTGACCGTGGGCTCGGTGCCGCCGCGGCCGTAGCTCGCGGGTCCGGGCACGCTGCCGGCGGAATCAGGGCCGACCTGGATGCGGCCCAGCGCATCGATGCGGGCGATCGAGCCGCCGCCGGCGCCGATCTCGACCAGCTCGATCACGGGGATGCGCACCGGCAGGCCGCTGCCCTGCACGAAGCGGTAGGCGCGCGCGACCTCGAACTGGCGCGAGCGCTGCAATTCGAGATCGTCGAGCAGGGTGAGCTTGGCCGTCGTGCCACCCATGTCGAAGGCGACGGCTTTAGCGAGGCCGTTCTCCGCCGCCACGGTCAGAGCGAGGATGGCGCCGCCCGCTGGCCCGGACTCGACCAGCCGCACCGGATAGCGCCGCGCCGTGTCGATCGTGGTAATGCCGCCCGACGACATCATCAGCAGCAAGGGACCAGCGATGCCTTCCTTGCGCAGGTCGGCTTCGAGCTCGCCGAGATAGCCCGCCATGCGCGGCAGTACATAGGCGTTGGCGATGGTGGTCGAGGTGCGCTCGTATTCGCGGATCTCGGGGCAGACCTCGCAGGAGAGCGAGATCGCCACGCCCGGCAGCTCCTCGGCCAGGATGGCGCCGGCGCGCCGCTCGTGCGCCTCGTTGGTGAAGCTGTGCAGGAAGCAGACGGCCACCGCCTCGATCTTGCGCGCGCGCAGCTCGGCCGCGACCTGACGCACCGCCTGCTCGTCAAGCGCCATCAGGACGGCGCCATCGGCGGCGACACGCTCGGGCACGCCGAAGCGCAGGTCGCGCGACACCAAGGGCTCGGGCCGCTCCATGTAGATGTCGTACTGCTCGAAGCGGTGCTCCCAGGCGATCTCCAGCGAATCGCGGAAGCCCGCCGTCGTCACCAGTGCCGTGCGCGCGCCCTTGCGCTCGATCAGGGCGTTGGTGGCGAGCGTCGTGCCGTGCACGACCAGCCCGACCGCGGACGGTGGGCACTTGGCCTGGGCCAGGATGGATCGCACGCCTTCGATCACGCCACGCTCAGGCGCGTCGGGCGTGGTCAGGACCTTTATGGCATGGGCCTTGTCGTCCATCTCGAGGACGACGTCGGTGAACGTTCCGCCGATATCGACGGCCAGACGACCAGACACAGGGCGCGCGGACATCAGTTTTCGTCGATCTTGATGTTGCCCTTGGCGACGACGTCGCCCCAGGTCTTGAGGTCTTGCTGGAGGAACGCGATGTACGCCGCACGCGGCATCGTGGCGGGATGCAGTCCGGCCTCGTCGTACTTCGCCTTCACCGCCGGATCGGCCATCACTTTCAGGATGGCGGCGGTCAGCGCCGCCATGACCGGCTCGGGTGTCTTGGGCGGTGTGGCGATCGCATACCAGTTCTCCGCCTGGTAGCCCGGCACCGCTTCGGCGAGTGTCGGCGCGTCGGGCAGCACCGACCAGCGGGTGGGCGAGGTCACCGCCATGGCGCGCGCCTTGCCGCTCCTGATCAGGCCGAGCGTGGCGGGATCGCCGAAATAGGCGTCGACGATGCCGGCGGCGAGGTCGTTCAGCGCCGGCCCCGTGCCGCGATAGGGCACATGCACCATCTTCAGGCCCGACATCTGGGTGAAGAGCTCGCCCGCCAGATGCTGGCTGGTGCCGATGCCGCCTGACGCCCAGCGGATCTCCGTCTTCTTCGCGAGCTCCATGAATTCGGGCAGCGTCTTGGCCGGCAGGTCGTTGCGCACCGCCACGATGAAGGGCATGCGCACCAAACGGGTGATGTGCGACAGCGCCATCGGGTCGTAGGGCATCTTGCGAAGATGCGGCCCCGCGGTCAGCGTGCCGACGCCGGTCAGCGCCAGCGTGTGGCCGTCGGCCGGCGCGTGAGACATCGCCTCGACGCCGATGATGCCGCCGGCGCCGCCCTTGTTCTCCACGACGATCGTCTGGCTGAGCTCCTTCGACAGCGGCTCCATCAAGAGCCGCGCCGTGAGGTCGACGCCGCCGCCGGGCGGGAAGGGCACGATGATCTTGATCGGACGGCTGGGAAAATTCTGTGCTGCGGCATGGCGCGTCGCCGCGAGGACAGGCAATGCAAACGCTCCAACCAGCAGGCTTCTACGAGTGTTACGCAAAACAAACCCCTCTCTGCTCCCCGAGTCACCTTGACAGGGCGACGATGGTGGTTCAACACTTAACCATATAGTTAACTATCAGCCACGAGGCGATCGGCGATGAAAAAGCTCCATCAAGGCGGCTGCCACTGCGGCGCGGTGCGTTTCGAATGCCAGCTCGATCCGGCCGAGGGCACCAGCCGCTGCAATTGTTCGATGTGCGCCAAGGGCCGGTTCTGGAAGGCGATCGCGCGCAAGGAAGACTTCCGCATCCTGCAGGGCGAAAGCGAGCTCAGCGACTACCAGTTCGGCAGCCGCATCATTCACCATCTCTTCTGCCGGCAGTGCGGCATCAAGCCGTTCGGCCGCGGCCACATGGAGGCGCTGGGCGGCACCTTCTACGCCGTCAACGTCGCCTGCCTGGACGGCGCGGCGCCGGAGGAGATGGCGGCCGGGGCGATCCAGTACCAGGACGGACGGCACAACGCCTGGGACAAGACGCCAGCGGAGACGCGCCACCTCTGACGGTGCTACATCGCCACTTTGCGGAAGACTTTGACGAAGCGCTCGACGTCCTGCTCGTCGTTGTAGACGTGCGGGCTGATGCGCAGGCGGCCGAGGCGAGGCGCGGCATAGACGTTCTCGGCCGCGAGCTTCTTGGGCAGGTCGGGCGCCATGCCCTTGGGGAAGTAGAGGCTGAGCACGTGCGGGGCGCGCAGCTTCCTGTCCATCACCTGCACGCCGGTGTTGGCGAGGCCGTCGGCAAGCTTGCCGGTGAGCATGGCAAGACGTGCCCTGATCGGCTCGTTGCCCCAGCCCGCCATCATCTCCATGCCGATCGCCGCCATCTCCATGGAGATGAAGTGATCGCGCTCGCCCATGTCGTAGCGCCGCGCGCCCTCGGCATAGGAAATGTCGCGGAAGTAGACGGTGTCCTCGGCCGACACCGCCTTGCGCGCCGGCGCCGTCTGCTCAAGCGGCACGCCATGCTGATGACGCTTGGCGACGTACATGAAGGCGCGGCCGTAGGGGCCCAGCACCCACTTGTAGGTCGGGAAGATCAGGAAGTCGGGATCGAGCTTCTTCACGTCGATGTGGCGGATGCCGACATCGTGCGTGGCGTCGACCAGCAATGCCGCGCCCTTGGCCTTGGCCGCGGTGGCGATGCGCGCCATGTCGAGCGCGCCACCGTCGGACCAATGGACCGACGAGATCGAGACCAGGGCCAGCGGTGCGGCGTCGGGGCGGTCGATCGCCGCCATCACCGCCGATGTCCAGTCGCCGTCGGCCGGCTGCTTCACCGTCTCGACCGTGAAGCCGCCGGCTTCAGCGCGGCTCATCCATTCCAGCACGGGCGAGGTGTGGTCGTCCTGCAGCACCAGCACGCGGCTGCCGCGCGGGATGGTCAGCACCTTGCCCGCGGTGGAGACGCCGTAGCCGACCGAGGGGATCAACGAGACGTCGACGGAATCGGCGCCGATCAGCGCGGCCGCCGCCTTGCGTGCGCGTTCATACTGCTGCGGCTGGAAGTCCGCCGGCAGTTTCCAAGGCTGGCCCTTGCGCGCGACGGCGGCGCGTCCCGCCTCCTGCACCGCGATCGGCAATGGGCTGTAGGTCGCGGCGTTGAAGAAACAGACCTCGCGCGGGATGTCGAACAGGGCGCGCTGGCAGGGCAGCATGGCAGTCTCCGTTAGCTTGAGCCCGAGAGTAGCGCGGCATGTCCGAGCCGAGCCTGACAAATTCTCAGACCAGCCATGGGTTAGACTGCAGGCATGCGTCGCTTCCCGCCCCAACGCCTGATCTGCCTCACCGAGGAGACAGTCGAGACGCTTTACCTGCTGGGCGAGCAGGACCGCATCGTTGGCGTCTCGGGCTACGCCGTGCGCCCATCCGAGGTGCGGTCGAAGCCCAGGGTCAGCGCCTTCACCTCGGCGCGGCTCGACAAGATCCTGGCGCTGGAGCCCGACCTGGTGCTGGCCTTCTCCGACCTGCAGGCCGACATCGTGAGCGAGCTGGCCAAGGTCGGTGTCGCCGTCCATCTGTTCAACCAGCGCGACATTGCCGGCATCTTCGCCATGATCCGCACCGTCGGCGCATTGATCGGCGCCGGCGAGAAGGCCGAGGCGTTGGCGCGCTCGCTCGAGGCGCGAGTCACCGAGGTGGCACACACGGCGAAAGGATCGTCACGCCCGCGGGTCTACTTCGAGGAATGGAACAATCCGATGATCTCGGCGATCGGCTGGGTATCGGAGCTGATCGAGGTCGCGGGCGGCGAGGACGTGTTCGCTCATCTGCGCGGCGCCGGCGCGGCGCGTGATCGCATCGTGTCGTCGGCTGACGTTATTGCAGCGCATCCCGACGTGATCCTCGCTTCATGGTGCGGCCGCAAGGTCGTGCCGCGGCAGATCGCCGAGCGGCCGGGCTGGGCCGTCCTGCCGGCGGTCGCCAACGGCCGCATCGTCGAGATCAAGTCGCCGATCATCCTGCAGCCCGGCCCTGCCGCTTTGACCGACGGCCTCGATGCCATACGGTCGGCGTTGGGAGTTTCGAGGTAGACACGATGTACACCGTCGACAGGCACGACCGCGTCGAGGAGCTGAAAGACCTGCCCCAGCAATCGGGTGGTGCGCCGGTGCCGCTGTTGCTCGCCGAAGACAGCGAACTGGTGCTCGCCTATCTAACGTCGTCATCCTCCGATGAGGTGGCGATCGTTGAATTCGACCTCGTCGCCGCCCATTACTTCGGGCCGCCGAACGACGAGGCCCTGAGCGGTCATCCCCTCTACAAGAAGGGCCTGCGTGCCTATGGCGCCTACGAGGTCAAGAACTCATCCTGGATCCGCGCGTTGGAACGCATGAATCGCGTGCATCCCAACCATCGTCCGACGATGTACAGCCGAGACCGGCACTTCATCTTTGCGTTTCACGACACCGCGTTCGAATGCGTTGCCCACGGCATCCGCAACGTCACACGGCTCGCCTAGGTCGATCGGGCGAACCTGCTCAATGAGATGCGGCGTCGCTTGCCACCCAACATCGTGAGCCGAACCTGAGTGGGCCCATTACCTCTGATGTAATTGAGGAGGCGGCATCGCAGGCTCACCTTCGGCTCATCAAGACCCAAGGAGGGTTCAGATGAGCTACCAGTCCCGCCAGCGCATCGCCGATCAGGCCGTTGTGTTCGTGACGCCGGTGTCGTCACGGCCATCGCTTAGGCATCGGCTGGCCATGACGCTCAAGATCTGGCGCGAGCGCATCGCGGCGCGGCGTAACCTCGCTGCAATGGACGCCCGCAGCCTGCGCGATGCGGGGATTTCTCCGGCCGCCGCTGCCTATGAATCAGGCAAGTCGTTCTGGCAGGCATTCGGGCCGCTGCGTTAAAGGAGTTTTCCTCAGGCTTTCGCCTCACAATCGCCATAACCACGCGCCTTGCTAGGGAACTCGCGCGCGCGTCGAGTGTTAACTCATCCGCGCAAAGCGCGGCTGCTCGTCCAAGGGGCCCCCGCACGCGGCGTGTTGTGGTAGAGAACCTCTTCGCGCCTAATGAGACGTCACGAGCGCAGAGGGGTTTTAACCGGATGACACCGCCGGATCTCGACCGGACGAACGCGTTGTTCCTCGATCTCGACGGCACGCTGCTGGAGATCGCCGAAACGCCGGAATCGGTCGTCGTCCCGCCCGGGTTGCCGCAGTTGCTGGAAAGTCTGCGCGCGCAGCTCGGCGGCGCGGTCGCCATCGTGACCGGCCGCTCGATCGGCGTCATCGACGACCTGCTCAATCCCTTTGTCGCCACTGCCGCCGGCGAGCATGGTGCGTCGCTGCGCTATCAGGACGGCAAGATCGAAGAGATGCCCAAGGGCCTTGCGGTGCCGGAGGCTTGGCGCGAGGCGTTGACGTCCGCAGCCGAGCGCTGGCCCGGCGTGCTGGTCGAGCCCAAGCCGCACGGTGTCGCCATCCACTATCGCCTGGTGCCGGAGCGCGGCAACGATGTGTGGCGGCTGGTGCGGGCCCTGGTGCCGGAGGATCATCCCTGGTTCCGGCTGTTGCCGGCGCGCGAAGCCGTCGAGATCGGGCCGCGCGCGGCCTCCAAGGGTCATGCCGTCGAGCAGTTGATGGCGCGCCAGCCTTTCCAGGGCCGCCGGCCGATCTTCGTCGGCGACGACTTCACGGACGAGGCCGGCATGGAGGCCGCGCGCCAGTTCGGCGGCCGGGGCCTGCGCGTGGCCGAGGTGTTCGGCGGTCAGCCGGCGGCGGTGCGCGCCTGGTTGATGCGCGGCGTCGAGCTGCTGGGCGGGCGCAACGTGCCGCCCGCCGTGTCGGCCGGAGCCGCACCATGAGCAGCCTCGATCTCGGCGTCGTCGGCAACTGCGCCATTGCGAGCCTGATCGACCGCAAGGGCCGGCATGTCTGGCACGGGATCGGCCGGCTCGACGGCGATCCGGTGTTCAACGCGCTCCTGGGCGGTGACGATCCGCAAGGCGGCTTCATGGACGTCGCGGTGGCGGGCGCCAAGGAAAGCCGCCAGCGCTATCTGCACAACACCGCGATCCTGGAGACCGTGATCGACGGCAACGGCGGCACGGTGCGCATCGTCGACTTCGCGCCGCGCTTCCGCCGCTTCGGCCGCATGTTCCGTCCGCCCATGCTGGTGCGCCGGCTCGAGCCGGCGGCCGGCCGGCCGCGCGTGACCATCCGGCTGCGGCCGACGTTCGATTACGGCGCGCACAAGGCCAAGCTCACCTCGGGCAGCAACCACGCGCGTTTCTTCGGCGAAAGTTCGGTCATACGGCTGACCACGGATGCGTCGATCAACTACATCCTGCACGAGACCGAGTTCTCTCTCGACCGGCCGGCCAACCTGATCGTCGGCGCCGACGAGAGCATCACCGACAATCCCGACACGCTGGCCAAGACCTTCCTCGCCGAGACCGAGTCCTACTGGCACACCTGGGTGCGCGATCTCAACATCCCGTTCGACTGGCAGCAGGCGGTGATCCGCGCGGCGATCACGCTGAAGCTATGCAGCTACGAGGATACGGGCGCGGTGCTGGCGGCGCTGACCACCTCGGTGCCGGAAGCGCCCAACACGCCGCGCACCTGGGACTACCGCTTCACCTGGCTGCGCGACGCCTTCTTCACCGTGACCGCGCTCAACCGCCTGTCGGCGACCCGCACCATGGAAAGCTACGTGCGCTTCATCGTCGACGTCGTCGAGGCCGGCAGCTCGCGCGACGAGGTCGAGGCCATCGCGCCATTGTTCCCGATCGCCCCGGGCACCGACACCGCCGAACGGCTGATCGACACGCTGCCGGGCTATCGCGGCTTCGGGCCGGTGCGCATCGGTAACGCCGCTGTCATGCAGCGCCAGAACGACACCTATGGCTCGATGGTCCTGACGGCGGCGCAGATGTTCTGGGACGAGCGCCTGCCGCGCCAGGGCGATGTCGAGCTCTATCGCCAGCTCTGCGTGGTCGGGAACGAGGCGCATCGCGCGGCGTTGACACCCGATGCAGGCCTGTGGGAGTACCGGGAGCGCGAGGAAGTGCATACCTTTTCCGCGGCGATGTGTTGGGCGGCGCAGCACCGGCTCGGCATGATCGCCAAGCGGGTTGGGGTCGATTCCGAATCGCGCGAGTGGCTGGCGCAGGCAGGTGTGCTGCGCCAGGAGGTGCTGCAGCGCGGCACCACCCAGGAGGGCTGGATCTCGGGCGTGCTCGACCGCGACATGCTCGACGCCTCGTGCCTGGTGCTGCCCGAGATCGGCCTGCTCGGCTCCGACGATCCGCGCTTCCACGCCACCCTCGACGCCGCCGCCAAGCGCCTGATGAAGAACGGCTTCGTGATGCGCTACCATGAGGCCGACGATTTCGGCAAGCCGGCCAACGCCTTCCTGCTCTGCACCTTCTGGTACATCGATGCGTTGGCCAGCGTCGGCCGCCGTCCGGAGGCGCTGGAGCTGTTCAACAATCTGCTCGCCCGTCGCAACCATGTCGGGCTATTGTCGGAGGATATCGATCCGCAGACCGGCGAGCTGTGGGGCAACTTTCCGCAAACCTACTCGCAGGTCGGGCTGATCCTGTCGGCCATGCGCCTGTCGCGGAGCTGGGAGGAGGGGCTATGGCACGCATCGTGATCGTCTCGAACCGAGTGCCGATTCCCAAAGCCCGTGTCCCTGCCGCGGGCGGCCTTACCGTGGCGTTGCGCGACCTGCTGATCCCGGGCTCGATGTGGTTCGGCTGGAGCGGGCGGCTGTCATCCGATCCGTCGCTGCAGCCCGCCCTGGTCGAGGCGCGCGGCGTCACCTACGCCACGGTCGATCTCTCGGCCGAGGCGCACCGTGCCTTCTATGTCGGCTTCGCCAACGGCGCGCTGTGGCCATTGCTGCATTTCCGGCTCGGCCTGATGCATTACCGCCGGGAGGACTATCTCGGCTATCTCGCCGTCAATCAGACCTTCGCCACGGCGCTCGGACAGGTGCTGCAGCCCGACGACACGGTGTGGGCGCATGACTATCACCTGCTGCCGTTCGGCCGCATGCTGCGCCAGCAAGGCTTCAATGGGCCGCTGGGCTTCTTCCTGCACGTGCCGTTCGTGCCGCCATCGATGCTCGAGGCGATCCCCGTGGCGCGCGAGATGGTGGCCGACCTCTGCGCCTATGACGTCGTCGGTTTCCAGACCGAGGAGCATGCCCGCGACTTCCGCGACTGCGCACAGCGCCTGTTGGGCGCCATGGTCGACGGCGAATGGATTCGACTGAACGGCCGGCGCATGCGCGCCTTCGCCGATCCGATCGGCATCGACGCCCAGGCCTTCGCCGAGGAGGCCGAGCGCTCCGCCAACGACAAGCTGGTCCATCGGGTATCGGGCAGCCTGGTCGGCCGCCTGCTCGCCGTCGGTGTCGACCGCATGGACTACTCCAAGGGCCTGCCCAACCGCTTCGAAGCCTATGGCCGTCTGCTCGAGCGCCACCCTGAGCATCGTCGGCGAATCCATTTCCTGCAGATCTGCCCGCGCTCGCGCGAGGAGGTCGACGAGTACCGGAAGCTGCGCGCCGAGCTCGACCGGCTGACCGGGCGCATCAACGGCCGCTTCTCGGAGTTCGACTGGACACCGCTGCGTTACTCGACGCGGCCGGCGCCGCGCTCGACTCTGGCCGGCCTCTATCGCATCGGCCGCATCGGCGTGGTGACGCCGCTGCGTGACGGCATGAATCTGGTGGCCAAGGAATTCGTCGCCGCCCAACCGGACGACGATCCGGGCGTGCTGGTGCTGTCGAAGTTCGCCGGCGCCGCGCACGAGCTCACCGAGGCGCTGATCGTCAATCCCTTCGATCCCGACGCCATCGCCGACGCCATGCACGCGGCACTGACCATGCCGCAGCCCGAACGCCGCGAGCGCCACGTCGCGCTCAAGGCCAAGGTCTTCCGCACCACTGCCAGTGTCTACTGCCAGCGCTTCCTCGAAGCGCTGCATGCGCCGGAGCGGAAGCTGCAGGCGGCGTAGGCGCCAACCATCGGTTGGTCGCTCGCCACAAGGTGACGGCAGTCGCCTGCCGCTACCTACCAGAGTCGTTTCACGCCGTAGGCGTCGAACGCCCGCTCGTTCGACACGAGGGCCAAGTCTTCGCTGATGGCTTGAGCGATCAACATGCGGTCGAAGGGGTCGCGATGCCGGCCTGCAAGCGCGCCGGCGAGCTGACCATGCTTTACGGAAATGGCCAACGGCGTGAACTGCTGGCTTTCGATGTTCAGCATGACATCGCGCGCAACAAGCTCCGCCTGGGGCAGCTTGCCGAGCCGATACTTTGTGGTGATCTCCCAAGCCGACGCCGCGCTCACGAACACGTCCGACTCGGAAGTATCGATCTCTGCTCGGACTCGGCCCGGCAGGGACGAATGGCCGGCGAGCCACCATAGGAACGCATGCGTGTCGAGGAGGAGGCGCACGCCTTATTCCCAGCGCTTCAGTTCTTCCTCGGGCAGTGGATCGAAAAACTCGGGGCCGATCTTGATCTTGCCCTTCAAGGCTCCGAACTTGCGCTTCGGCTTTGCCTTTTGGCTCACTGCCACGATCTTCGCGACAGGTTCGCTGCCGCGCGCCAGGACGATCTCCTCGCCAGCCTCGGCACGGGCGATGAGCTTGGACAGGTTGGTCTTCGCGGCATGTATCGTGAAGGTTGGCACGAACCTTATTTAGCTAAGAATATTAGCTAATTCAAGCCCAGCGCGCCGGCGAGGTCCCAAGCGGCTCGGGTGGCCTGGCGAAGAACGGCGGTGTTTCGCTCAACTGCACCACCGGCTTGAGATGCCGCAGATGGCCGAACAGGCCGTCGCTTTCCATCAGGTAGCGGGCGAGCTCGGGCTCGGGCAGTTCGGCCATGCCCTTGCCGGGCTCGACTGTGCCGAGGCTTGCGAGCCAGTGCGCGACCTGGACCAGCGACACGCGCACCAGCCATGAGCCGCCCTGCTCGACGCGGCGGGCCAGGCCGACCATGGCGCCGAGTGCGCCGAGATAGCCCGCGATGTAGTCGAGCGCCTGGACCGGAAGGTTGCGTGGCTTGGCAAGGGAGCCTTGCAGGGCGCTGAGGCCGGTGACGTTCTGCACGATCGAATCGAAGCCGCGGCGGTCGGACCACGGGCCGGCATGACCGTAGGCACAGATGCCGACGCAGACGATGCCGGGCCGCAGCGCGGCGACCTGCTCCGGTGAGAAGCCACGCGCGGCGACCGTGCCCGGACGGTAGCCCTGCGTGAAGACGTCGGCGCCGCGCAACAGGTTGGTCATGCTCTCGACGCCGGCCGGCTGTGTGAGATCGACCCAGGCACAGCGCTTGCCGTGGCCCGTGTCCATCAGGATCTCGGTCTGGTAGGGCAGGTGAGGGGCGGCGATATGCAGTACATCGGCGCCGTTCTCGGCCAGCACACGGCCGCTGGTCGGACCGGCCAGCACACGCGTCAGGTCGAGGGCGCGCACGCCGCTCAACGGACGCCCGCCCCCCATCTTGTTGAAGGGCGGCAACGGCCGCGGCGGCGCCTCGCCGATCTGGACGATGTCGATCAGCGGCAGCTTGGCGACGGCGATGCCGTGCGGATGAGCGTTCCATTCCTCGCGGCTGCGCACCAGGCCGCCGACGCAGCCGCCGTCGGCGATCGCCTGCTCGATGGCGAGCCCGTCCCATTGGGCGACGGCCTCGGCCAGCGCCTCGCGCGTCTCCGCCTTCGCACCCGAGATGCGTAGCGCACCGGCGCGATGATGCGGATGGTTGGTGTGCAGGAACATGACGCGGCCATCGCGCGTCGGGTAGTGCCCGGCCAGCGGGTCCCACGACACCGGCTTCTTGCCGTTCTGCAGCACGTAGGTGTTGGAGCGCAGCGATGCCGTCGCGGCATGGCGGTCGATGGTCACTGCCTGCGGCTTGCCGGCCCTGAGCCGCCACAGATCGGAAACCGCGAGGCCGACGGCCCCCAGCGCCGCTGAGCCGGCAGCGGCGATGCGCCAGGGCGTCACGAACACCGGATCGTCGCCGCCGCTGATCGTGAGGGAATCGTCGCCTCGCCTGGCGCGGCCGACCTGGGCGAGGATCGCGTAGGCGAGGTCCGTGCTCACGTCTCGGCCATGATCCGGGTGAGCGTGGCCATCAGGTCCTGCGGGCAGGTGATGTGCGGATTGTGGCTGGCGTCCATCTCGTAGTACTTCCAGCCCGGATCGCCTTTGGCGCGCTCGGCGAACTGGCGGAACGTGTCGCCCGGTCCGCTGCGCTTGGCATAGATGTAGGCGCGCGGCAGCGGTGGTTCGCGCGACGCGAGTCTCAGCTTCTGCTCGAAGGTCTTGATCGGCTGCGAGCGCCGGCGCGGCGTTGCCCAGGTGACGTCCTCGGGCGCGGTGTCGGGCGGCATCGGGTTGGGCGGGATGCGCCAGCCCGCCCCTTCGCCCATCGCCTTGCCGCGCATGTTCTCCGCCGCCTGCTGCCCGACGAGGTCGAACAGGCTCTGCCCGTCCTGCGGCGCAAAGGCGTCGATATACACCACGCGTGCAATGCGCCGGCGCGCCTTGTCGGCGACGCCGGTCGCCACCATGCCGCCGTAGGAATGGCCGAGCAGCGTGACGTCCTTCAGGTCCTCGCAATCGAGCACCGCGGCCACGTCGTTGATGTGCGTGGTGAGGTCGATTTCGTGGTGGGAGAGGTGGGCCCGCTCGCCCAGCCCCGTGTAGGTCGGCGAGAAGAACTGATGGCCGGCGGCGGCGAACAATGGCCGCATCTTCTTCCACGCCCAAGCGGCCGACCACGCACCGTGTGCAAGAACGATCGTTGCCATGCAACCCCCTAGAAGCTGGCGAACCCGATACTTGGATGCTATTACGAATTACTCGCAATGACGTCCAATCCAACCATAGCACTGGGCGAGGCCCGCGTGGGCTTTCGTGGCCGTATCCATCAGCTGGCCGTGAATGGCTCCAGCAGCGGCCTGCCCGGCCCGGAGCTGGAACGCCGGCTGATCGAGCTGGGCTTCGTCGAGGGCGCCGACGTCGAACTGCTGCACCAGGGCCTGTTCGGCGGCGATCCCATCGCGGTGCGCGTCGCCGACACGACCATTGCGCTGCGGCGGCGCGAGGCCATGGCGATCCTGGTCACGGCGCTAGCTTCTTCATGAGTGCCGCCGTCGTCGCCCTGGTCGGCAATCCCAACTGCGGCAAGACCGCGTTGTTCAACGCCCTGACCGGCAGCCGCCAGAAGGTCGCCAACTATCCCGGCGTCACCGTCGAGAAGAAGGTCGGCCTGCTCGTCACGCCGTCAGGCCGGTCGATCCAGGTGGTCGGCCTGCCCGGCACCTATTCCCTGCGGGCGCGCTCGCCGGACGAGGAGATCACGCGCGACGTCGTGCTGGGCCGCCTACAGAGCGAGGTCGTGCCCGACCTGATCGTCTGCGTCGCCGACGCCTCCAGCCTCAGGCTGGCGCTGCGCCTTGCGCTCGAGCTGAAGCGCGTCGGCCGGCCGGTGATGCTGTCGCTCAACATGATGGACATCGCCCGCAAGCGCGGCATCGCGATCGACGTCGAACGCCTGTCGCGCGAGCTCGGCGTGCCGGTTGTGGAATCCGTGGCGGTGCGGCGCGGCGGCATCGACGCGCTGCTGGCCGGCATCGACAAGCGCCTCGACGAGCAGCTCAAGGCCGGCGAATCCGACTGGCGGCCGCCGGACGCCGGCGCCTTGCGCGTCGGCCAACGCGAGGCCGACCGGTTGCTGGCCGCCGTCGTGCGCGGGTCCGGCGAGCGCGACACGGTGACGGCGCGGGTCGATGCCGTGCTGCTGCATCCCGTGGTCGGGCTTGTCGTCCTGCTGGCCATTCTGTTCGTCATGTTTCAGGCGGTGTTCGCCTGGGCGACACCCGCCATGGACGCGATCGAGGCGGGCTTCCACTGGCTGGGCGATCTGGTCGAGGCGGCGCCGTTGCCCGAACTGCTTAAGAGCTTCTTCAAGGACGGGCTCATAGGCGGCGTCGGCAGCGTCATCGTCTTCCTGCCGCAGATCGTCATCCTGTTCTTCTTCATCCTGGTGCTGGAAGACCTGGGCTACATGGCGCGCGCGGCCTTCCTGATGGACCGCATCATGGGTGGCGCGGGCCTGCACGGCCGCGCCTTCATCCCCCTGCTGTCGTCCTTCGCCTGCGCCATCCCCGGCATCATGTCGACACGCGTGATCGACGATCGGCGCGACAGGCTCACCACCATCCTGGTGGCGCCGCTCATGACCTGCTCGGCGCGCATTCCGGTCTACACCCTGATCATCGGCGCCTTCATCCCCGATCGCGAGGTCTGGGGCTTCGTCGGCCTGCAGGGGCTGGTGATGTTCGGGCTCTACACGACGGGCATCGTCGGCGCGCTCGCCGTGTCGTTCGTGCTGAAGCGGCTGATCTGGCGGGACACGCCGGGCGAGCCGTTCATGCTGGAACTGCCCGACTACAAGATGCCGCGCGCCAGGAGCCTCGCCATCGGCCTGTGGACGCGCGCCATGATCTTCCTGAAGCGCGCCGGCACCATCATCCTCGCCATGATGATCCTGATCTGGCTGCTGGCGACGTTTCCGCAGCCGCCGGAGGGCGCCACCGAGCCCGCCATCAACTACAGCCTCGCCGCCATGATCGGCACGGCGATCCAGCCGCTCACCGCGCCGCTCGGCTTCAACTGGCAGATCAACGTGGCGCTGATCCCCGGCATGGCGGCGCGCGAGGTCGCGGTCGGATCGCTCGGCACCATCTACTCGATCGCCGGCGGCGAGGACGCGGCCGACAAGATCGGCCAGGCGCTGCTGTCGCACTGGAGTCTCGGCACGGCGCTTGCCCTGCTCGCCTGGTATGTGTTCGCGCCGCAATGCGCTTCCACGCTCGCCGTCATCCGTCGCGAGACCGGCGGCTGGAAGTGGATGTGGATCACCTTCGCCTACATGCTGGCGCTGGCCTATGTCGCCGCGCTCGCGACCTACCAGATCGCCCGCGCCCTCGGCGCAGGCTGACGAGAGGAGCTACCTCGGCCCGAGGTCGTAGAGCATGATCGCTCGCCGCGGCTCGATTGGCAGCGAGCGCCACCGGGCGGGATCGACGATCGTGCCGTGGGCGCGTACCCAGCGCTCGAAGTCGCGTGTGGGCCGGTTGGCGGCCAGCACCACGAAGCGCACCTCGCCGCGCTCGACCGCCTTGGCGAAGGCATCGACGCCCATCACCGGATCGTTGCCGAAGAAGCCGCCGAATGCCATCACCGGCTGGCCGGTGCCGATGATGACTGGCGCCGCCAGCGACGCATCGGGTGCGGCCAGCAGGAAGCGCGCGTTGCCGCGATGCTCCTGCAGGAAAGCAAGCAGCTTGGGATCGTCGGTCAGCGCCGTCCAGTTGCGCGACAGGATCGGCCCGCGGCCATCGTCGATGCCGAGCCAGCGCGGCAGGCTGGCCGACGGCAGGGTGAGGTTGCCCGGGGCGAAGACGGCGCTCAGCGACCACAGCGCCGGCAGCACCAGCAGGGCGACACCGCCGATGACGGCCGGCGGACGCTTGGCGCGCCACCAGGCGGCAACGGCGGCCAGCAGCGCCACGGTGGGGAAGCCGACCCAAGTCGACGTCCAACCCAGGGACGCGCCGGCGATGTAGGCCTGCCAAAGTGCAGCAGCGCCCAGGCCCACGGCGAGACGAGTCGAGCCGCGGCGCCACAGCTCGAAGCAGCCGATGCCGGCCAGCGCCGCGAGCGGTGGCCCCAGGGTCGACAGGTAATAGGCGTGGAAGATGCCGCCGGCCAGGCTGTAGACGATGCCGTAGGCGAGCGCCCAGACACTCCATAACGCTACCTGCGCGCGACGGCGGCGCCAGGCGAACACCGCTCCCAGCACGGCGAGCGGCAGGGTCCAGGCGAACTGCATGGCGAGGGCGGGATCGGCGAGCCGCAGAGGGCCAACCGGCACGGCGTCGTAGGCAACGAAGCGCGTCGTCTGGGCCGGCGACGGCGCGGGCGCCGGCGCGTTGCGCACGAACCGCTCCAGCCCGTTGTGCATCACGACGAGCTCGAGCATGGAGTTGTCGTGGCTGCTGCCGGCATAGGGCCGGCTCGCCTTGGGTGTGAGGTCGAACACCACCGACCAGGAAAACGACACGACGGCGAGCGCGACGACGGCGGCCGTCATCCAGGCCAGCCGCTGACGCCAGTCGAGCGTGCCCGAGCGGCTTCCGATCGGAAACGCGTTGTTCTCGACACCTCGTTCACCAGGCACATTCTGTCCGGCTGGTTCCAGCCGGACAGAATGTGCTTTAGCCAGCAGCCAGCCGGCCAGCAGCGCCGGCCCGCACACCAACGCCGCCAGCATCTTGGTGTTGAAGACGAGGCCCAGCAGCGCCATCGCCACCACCAGCGACAGGCCGCGGCCGCGCAGCGCGATCCTCGCCGCCAGGAGCAGGAAGAAGATCAGCCAGGAATCGGGGTTGTTCGAGCGGTCGACTGCGACGGCGATGGGCATGATCGCCAGCAGCAGGGCCGCGACGATGGCGGCGGGCGCCCCGAGCGGCCGTACCAGGCGATAGAGCAGCGCCACCGAGGCGATGCCGGCCAGCGCCTGCGGCAGATGGATCGACCAGCCGCTGTATCCCAGGACGGCGGCGAAGATCGTCTGGATCCAGAAGGCGATCGGCGGCTTGTCGAGCGAGATGAAGCCTGCGGGATCGAAGGCGTTGTAGAAGAACAGCCAGGCGTCCTGCAGCATGCTGCGCACGCCGGCGGCGTAGGAGGCGGTGCCGACGCCGTTGTCGTCCAGCCGCACCAGCCGCAGCGCGGCGGCGACCAGCAGCACGGCGGCGAACGCCGCCCATTCAATCCGTCGTCTGCTCGCCTGGTCCGCCAATCGCCTCCCCTCAGGGGTCTACGCAGGATAAGGCAGCCTCATCCCGGCGGGGCGGGGATTTTTCCTCAGGCCGGCCCCTTCAGCTGGGCAGGGGCCCGCGAAAGACGAAGAAGGCGCCGGCACAGATCAGGGCGAAGCCGACGATATGGTTCAGCGTGATGCGCTCGCCGAGATAGAGCACCGAGAACCAGGCAAACACGGTGAGCGTGATCACTTCCTGCATGGTCTTGAGCTCGGCCGCCGAATAGACCGCGTGGCCCCAGCGGTTGGCCGGCACGGCGAAGCAGTATTCGACGAAGGCGATGCCCCAGCTCGCCACCACCACCATCCATAACGGCCGATCGGTGAACTTCAGATGCCCGTACCAGGCAAACGTCATGAAGACATTGGAGATCAGCAGCAGGACGACGGGGGCGACGGCCGGGGGCAGCCAGGTCATTCGAACTCCTATTCAGCCTTGATTCCGAGTTTCTTGATCAGCGGCACGACCAGCTTCTCTTCCTTGTCGAGCATGGCCGCCAGCTCCTGCGGCGTGCTGGATTTCGTCTCCGCCGTCAGGTCGGCGAATTTCTTGATGACGGCGGGATCGGCGAGCGTCGCCACCATGGCGGCGTTGAGCTTGGCCAGGATCTCCGGCGGCAGCTTGGCCGGAGCGAACAGGCCCGTGTAGGTGCTGAAGGTGAAATTCTCCAGGCCCTTCACGCCCGACTCCTTCATGGTCGGCACGTCGGGAAGCTGCGGTACGCGCGTGGTCGACGACACGGCGATGGCCCGCATCTTGCCCGCCTTGATATGGCCGATCGCGGCGTTGACCTGGTCGACCTGGGCCGGCACCTGGCCTGCGATCAGGTCGAGATGGGCCTGTCCGCTGCCCTTGTAGTGCACCAGCGTGTACCTGGTGCCGGTCGCCTCGCCGATGAGCTCGATGGCGATGTGGTTGGTGGTGCCGACGCCGGAGTCGGCGACGGTGAACTTGCCGTCCTTGCCGAGGGCGATGAAGTCGGCGAGCGTCTTGATCGGCGAGTTGGGCGGCACCACCAGCACGGCGGGCACGGCCTGGATGTGGCTGATCGGCTGGAAGGCGGTGCGCCAGTCGTAGGGTGCGTTGCCGTAGATCGCGGGCACCGCGACCATCGAGTTGGCGGAGACCAGCAGGTTGTAGCCGTCGGGGGCGGAGCGGGCGACGACGTCGCTGCCGATCATGCCCGAGGCGCCGGCCTTGTTATCGACCAGCACGGTGACGCCGAGCACGTCCTTCAGCTTCTCGGCGATGATGCGCGCGGTGACGTCGATGTTCCCGCCCGGCGCATAGGGCGCCATGATGCGGATCGGCTTGTCGGGATACTTGTCGGCAGTCTGGGCGATGGCGGGGCTTGCGACGAGCAATGCCAGCACGCCCAATAACGCCGTAAACGAACGCATGATTTTCCTCCTTTAAACCAGCCGTCATCCCGAGCGGAGCCGCCCAACGGGCGGCGTAGTCGAGGGACCTTTTCTTGTCGACGCATCGACAGAACAGGTCCCTCCACTACGCCTCGCTGCGCTCGGCTCCTGTCGGGATGACGGGTGGCTTTGCCTGGTGTCGGCGGCACCCTAGCCTACTGCCCACCCAGAACACACAGGATGTCGGCGCGCTGCTTCGCGTCGCGGATCGGCGGGCTGCCCATCCAGGTGCCGGCATACACCGCCTGCGGATCGCTGAGGTAACGGTCGAGCTTGTCCTTCGTCCAGACCTCGCCTTTTGCGCGCGCCGCCTGCAGCACGGGGGAATAGTCGAACGCCGGATCGCCGGCGACCGAGCGACCGATCACGTCGACGAGGTGCGGACCGGGCTTCTGGCCGGCGTCCTTCGACAGCGCATGGCAGGCCTGGCAGTGCTGCTCGAAGACCTGCCGATTGCAGGTCTCGGCGCGCGCGCTGCCCGCTGCGGCCAGAAACGCGGCCGCCACCATCCAGCGCATGCGATCAGAGCGGAATCCGATCAGATGGAACCGCGTGAGGTTCCATCTGATCGGATTCGCGCGCACTGGCGATCTTTGTTTCACAGGGCACAATCCGTCCAGCTGGATACCAGCTGGACGGATTGTGCTCTAGGCTTGCGGCTTGTCGATGACGACCAGGCGGTTGGTGCCCGATTCGCCGGCCCATGCTTCGCCCGGCCGTCCGGCCATCTGGCGCACGTTGGCGCCCGACTTGTCGGACGGGAAGGAGAGGAAGGTCTCGGTCTTGGGATCGAAGCGCACGATCGCATTGGCCGAGAAGTCGGTCAGCCAGACGGCGTCACGATCGTCGACGTAGACCGAGTAGCAGCGCGGCCGCTCGCCGGGCAGCTTCCACTTCTTCCAGCTGCCGTCCCCACCCCCATGCCTGGACGGATCGTGCATGGAGACGTTGCCGCTGTTCCATTCGCTGATCCACAGTCGTCCCTGCCTGTCGGACCACACGCGGCGCGCACCCTGCTGCGGCGTCGGCGGCTCGACGATGCGCGGCGCGCCGGTCGCGCGGTCGATCTCGGCGAGATAGTTGCCGGCCAGCGACACGTACCAGACGGTGCCCTGCGGCGTGAGCGCGATGCCGTAGGGGCCGTAGCCGCGCGGCGCATCCCACACCTGCATCTTTTCGCTCTTGGGCTCGAAGCGGCCGATCACGCCGCCCTGGCCGGTGAACCAGAGCGTGCCCTGCTTGTCGAACACCAGCGTGTTGAGGTTGGCGTAGGACGGGCCGCCATTCAGCTTCCAGAGCTGCACCCTGTGGTCCTTGGCATCGACACGGGCGATCGAGTTCTGGCCGCCTTCGGTCACCCAGGCTGCGCCGTCGGGTCCGACGACCACGCCGTGCGGCGCCGCACCCGGGCCGAGATTGACGACCTCCAGCCCGCCGTCGCGCGGATCGAGCAGGTTCAAAGTGCCGTCGCGCTGGCCGCAGAACCACACCGTGCCGTCGGCGTTGCAGGCGACGTCGCGCGATCCCGAGCCCGGCCGCACGTTGTAGGTGCGGACACGATAGCCGTTCTGTTCGCGCGTCTCGACGGCGGCGCGGGCTGGGCTGGTGATCAGCGCCGGCGCGGCGAGCGCTCCGGCGGACAGGACGAGCAGGTGGCGGCGGCGCATGCGGGCCTCCAAGGAAGGGAAGGCGGCAATTGTGCCCCTCCCGGAGGCCCGATCAACAGGTCGCCAAGCTACTTTCCGGCGAATCACGAAGGCGCAGGCTCAACAACGCGTGAGCTAAAGCACAATCCGCCCAGCTGGAATCAGCTGGGCGGATTGTGCCCCGTGAAACAAGCATCACCAGTGCGCGCGAATCCGATCGGATGGAACCGCGCGCGGTTCCATCTGATCGGATTCCGCTCTAGCGTGCCGCCGGCGCGCACTGCAGCCATGACAAACGCCGCCCGAGCGCGATCAGGCCGCTACCGTGAGGCAGGCGACGACCAGAGCGCGCGCCGGTGGGCAAGAGTCCAAACTTGAAGCAATTTTGCCGCCGGGCTGCCACCTCTGGAAACTACGTCATTGCGAGTCCCAGTCGGTCGGCGATGACATGGAGACGTTTGTCGCGCGTCCACAAGGCTGCCGTCGCCGTCAACCGCATGGCGGCGAGCAGATGGGCATCGACGTATCCAATCCCGGCGCCGAATAAGGCGTGCCGATCGATGAAATGTCGAACCTCCTCATCCGTCGCGACTGTGGCCTGCGGCAGGTCCAACAAGGCATTCAAGACGAGATCACGCTGCCGCAGCCTTCCTAAAGCGATCTCACCCGTCACAAAAGGATGAGCCAGAACCTGACCAGCTTCGAGGAGGGCCGCGAGTCGCCCGTTGCCTGCGCGCAGATGATCGATCCAGACAGAAGTATCGACCAGGATCACGGTCGCGTCGGTCGGCGCCGAGGCGGCGCCCTCAACTTGGATTCCGTGCCGCCAAGCTGCGCCAATCGGCGAGCGCTCTCGCGTTCGATCAGAGCCTTGAGGGCCTCGCGTACAAGGCTCGATTTTTCCTTCAGCCCCGTGAAGTCCTGAGCCTTGGCGACGAGTTCGTCATCGAGGGCAATTGTTGTCCGCATAGGCACGATTTTGTCACCGACTGATGCCTAATACAATGCCGGCTGGTGCTGCGCCCAGGGTCGGGCTCGCTCGAGCAACGCGCCCAACCGCAGCACGTCGGTCTCCGCCCCACCTGCCGACGATCTGCACCGAGGTCGGCAGGCTGTCGGCGCCGAAGCCCGAGGGCAGGGCGAGTGCGGGATGGCCGGTGAGGTTGAAGGGGTACTGGTAGGAGGTCCAGCCCCTGGCGCGTGATGCCGCATTTCACGCCGTCGACCAAGACCTCGTCGTTGGCGGCGTCGTGGCCGACGTCGAGCGCGGTGCGCGAGTTGGTCGGCGTCACCAGGAAGTCGTAGCGCTCGAACAGCGATTGGATCCTGCGGAACAGCACCGTGCGCGCGAACCGAAAATCAGCGCTTCGAGCTACCCATCGAGCGTCGTAGCGTCTGGTTGATGCGAGCCTGCCATCCGGGGCCAGCCTTTCGAAAATGCGCCAGGACATCGCGATCGAGCCGAATGGAGATCGCCTGCTTCTTCGCGGTTCCCGCCGGTCGGCCTCGACGCACGACCTTGCGGCCGACCATGATGTCGGCCTCCTCGAACCAGGATCGGTTCAAGGTCGGCGCATCGTCAGGATCGCGCCAAGCTCGCTTCGAAGTACGCTTTTTCACGGCCATTTGCCTTCCTCATCGAGATGATGCGCCGCGCGTCGCTTCGCGGCGTCCAGACCAGAACAATGACGTCAGTCGCCAACCGACCGATCGATATGAATCTTGGCTCGCCGTAGTCTCGGCGATCGTCGATGCGCGTCATATGCCGGTCGCCGAAAACCATTCCGGCAAGGGCGAAGTCCAGGCCACGCTTCTCGAGTGTCAGCGCGCGCTTGGCTTCATCGTACGCTATGCGCATGAATTGTCGTATATACAATAATTAGGGCGGCGGCAAGGCAGGAGGTTGGTGTTGCGCCCAGGGCCGCGCTGCTTCCAGCAGCGCACCCAGCCGCAGCACGTCGGTTTCGTGGCCCCAGCGACCGACGATCTGTACCGAGGTCGGCAGGCCGTCGGCGCCGAAGCCCGAGGGCAGGGCGAGTGCGGGATGGCCGGTGAGGTTGAAGGGGTACTGGTAGGAGGTCCAGCCCTGGCGCGTGATGCCGCATTTCACGCCGTCGACCAAGACCTCGTCGTTGGCGGCGTCGTGGCCGACGTCGAGCGCGGTGCGCGAGTTGGTCGGCGTCACCAGGAAGTCGTAGCGCTCGCACAGCGATTGGATCTTGCGGAACAGCGCCGTGCGCGCGAACTGGGCGTTGCGGAAATCGGCGAGGCTGAACTTGCCGCCGCGCTCCATGAAGGCGAGCGTGACCGGGTCCATCCGGTTCTGCCATTTGGGCAGGTGCTGGGCGCAGAACACGGCGAAGTTCGCCTGGTAGAGCACGCGGCCCTCGTATTCGATCCAGTCGATCTTCTCGCCCACCTCCTCGACGTCGGCGCCCAGCTCCTGCCACGCGGCAAGTGCTGCGCGCGTGTTGGCGCGCACGTCCGCCGCGATGCGCGGATTGGCGGTGAGCTCGATGTAGCCGATGCGCACGCCCGAAAGATCCTCGCCGGCGAGCTTGGGCGACAGCGGATGCTGCACGCCGCCCGACAGCGTCCACGGATCCTTGTCGCTCGGGCCCGCCAGCACCGAGTGCATGATCGCGGCGTCGGTGACAGTGCGGGCAAGTGGCCCGGCATAGACATTGTTGCCGAAGGCATCGCGCGTGGTGTCGGCGGGCACCGCACCCAGGGTCGGCTTCAGGCCGACCAAGCCGCTGCACGAGGCCGGACCGCGGATCGAGCCCGCGCCGTCGGTGCCGAGCGACAGGGGGCCGAGCCCGGCCGCCACGGCCGCGGCACCGCCGCCGCTCGAGCCGCCCGGCGTGCGCTCGAGGTTCCAGGGATTGCGCGTGATACCGAAGGACGGCCCGTCGGTCAGGCCCTTCACGCCGAACTCCGGCGTCGTCGCCTTGGCGATGATGATGGCGCCGGCCGCGCGCAGGCGCTTGACCAGGATGTCGTCTGCCGCCGCGGCGGAATTGTCCTCGAAGATCGCCGACCCGTGCCGCGTCGGCACGCCCTTCACGTCTACAAGGTCTTTGACGCTGATCGGAACGCCATGCAGCGGCCCCAGTGGCTCGCCCTTCCTCACAGCCAATTCGGCCGCCTTGGCGTCGCGCCGTGCCTGCTCGTCCATGACGACGCGAAAGCAATTGAGCTTGGGATTGGCCTTAGCGGCGGCCTTCAGCACCGCATCGACATATTCGACCGGTGAAAGTTTCTTTGAGCGGATAAGAGCGGTGACCTTGGTAGCTGGCGCAAACAGTAAATCAGCATCTGACATTCGAATTGGTCTCTCAGAGAGTGCTAAGCCGCCTGTTCGGGCCTTCAGCAATTCTTGTTATCGGTTTGGTGCGACCGCATCGAGAACCGGACTCAAATCAATTCCGTCACGAATTAGGCCATGCTCAAGCTTCCATGCGGCCACGCTAAGGGTGACGCCATAACGTTTGGACAACCGAGCGAGAAATGGCTTTACGTCTTTGGCCGACGATGGATGCCCTAATCTGTTCCAGCTGCCAGCGGCCACGCGAGCTGGAAGCAAGAACTCTCCAGCAAAAGACTTCGCGCGGCGTTCTACGTCGAGGGGCATAAAGCTCTTGAGGACATCGACCGCGCTGAGGGTATGTTCGCGATCAAGCAACAGATGACATAGTTCGTGGGCCAAGGTGATACGGGCTGCCCCATTGTTCCGAAGATCGCCTTGCCAACGTAAGCGAGCACTTCTCTCGTTAACCAGCACTGCTGGACCGTAACGATTGCCCCAAACGGCTATTCCATCGAGCGTTGGCGGGTCAACACTTTGAACGTGCAACTCCACCCCAAGTTGCTCCACTAGTGAGAAGACGTCGACTGTTTGTACGGATGCAAGGTCGAGGCGCTGTCTTAATTCTGTCGCCGCGGCCTCTCCTTGTTCATGCGCGCGATGGTTCGAAAATGCTTCATCAATATGTGATCTGACTTGTTTGGCTAGCTGGTCCAAGGCGGGCGCGGAATGCTTGGAGAAGCTTTGCACATGCCGAATAATCTGACGGATGTTTTCTGACGGGAGTGCACTAGCCATTCTAGCGGCAATCCGAAGTTCATCATTGTCGTTTGCAACCTCAGCTACATTGGACACGCTTTCGAGCATACCTTCTGAAATAAACTTCGACGCAACGTCACGCGACAAATTTGTAGACCATGCGACCAAAGTTGCTGGATCACCTTCGTCGCGGCGACGCCACGCGTCGATAAGAAGAGTCCATTTCCTCGTGGTCGACGTGGACAGGCGATGAGCAATGCTATCACCGATTGCTACTAAAGCATCACGTGCTTGACGAAAGGAGATTCGCGACGCGGTGTCTGGAGTTTCGACAATCAGATATTCTCCCGCACGAAGCAGCCAAAGCGGTGGTAGTCCAAACAGACCAGCAAACGCTCGAGAAAGATCGTGCGCATCCTCGAATGCGGCGACTAGTTCTTCCTCTCGCTCAACGGCTACGCTTGGAAGATCAGCCCAACGCTTTTCTGCTTCATGGCGCAGGAGAGATGGGCTCTGGGGAGCAACAGGTATCGGGAAGGTCTGTCGTAGTACTAAGGGTTTCCAGAATTCTGTGAGATGAGAGAGCAAGTCATCGATCTGTATTTCTAGAGTAACACTCGGCTCACCTCGAGCAGGCCAAATTGCTTGCCCTCCGACGAGTACCAGCAGTTCGGCAGTCGTCAGGCGGTCAGTGTTGCCTTCAAGCTCAAGCCATCGAAGCTCAAGCGAAAGAGAATTTGCTGCTATCACTTCCTCGGTCCGTGCAATTCAATATACGATTTCACCCAGTCTTCGAAAGCACCAAGACAGCCCTTTTGAATTGCCATCTCTCGAAGAGCGTCAACTATGGCACCTGACAGTTTACCTTTGTAAGGGTAGCCATGATAAGATCCTCCATGGTCGCTTGTTTGAGCTTCATAAATGGCACCTTCGTGTACGACGTACAGCTTCTTCGCAACACTAAGTTCCCGGTCTCCGTTTGGTGCTGCAACGGCTTCGTTCAACAGGCGCTCCCTGTCCGCTTGAGAAAGCGTCGAAGGGCACTTGCCGATCCACTTCTTGGGATCGTGGCTATCAAACTCAATGACGGGATCAGATCCTTTGCCAACATGTTTGAAGCGGCGTTCACCCTTGTCGTACAATCGGGGCATAGTCGAGATCGAACTTTCTTCAGAGCTCAGCCCAAGAGCTGACGCCGAACCATAGACCGACAGACCCTCCAGTGGCTACAAGCTGCGGTGGCAAAGTGTGGTTGCTACTACGTCCGGGAGCGGTTCGACTGCCGTACGGCCGCTTCAGCCGTAAAGCCACCTCGACAGGGTCTGCCACCTGCGCTACGCCGCGCCCGGATGTTCTCGCTGCCCGTCCTCGTCGCGTTGGCCGTCGCGGCCGTCGTCACCTCGTTCATCTCCGGCGTCTTCGGCATGGCAGGCGGCATGCTGCTGATCGGCTTCCTGCTGGCGCTGCTGCCGGTGCCGGTCGCCATGGTGTTCCACGGCGTCATCCAGATCGCGGCCAATGGCTGGCGCGCCTGGCTGTGGCGCCATCACGTGAAATGGAGCGTGGTGCTGCAGTTCGGCTCGGGGACGGCCGCCTCGCTGGTCGTCTTCTCCTTCTTCGATTTCGTGCCCGACAAGGCGCTGGTGCTGATGGCGGTCGGGTTGACGCCGTTCGTGGCCCTCGCGGTGCCGCGGCGCATCGCGCCCGACATCGAGCGCGGCGGCCAGGCTTTCCTGGCGGGCGCGATCGGCGGGGCGCTCCAGCTCGTGTCGGGCGTCACCGGACCGCTGCTCGACATCTTCTACGTGCGCACGGGCATGACGCGCCAGGTCAATGTCGCCACCAAGGCCGCCGCCATGGTGCTGGGGCACCTCGCCAAGGTGACCTATTTCGGCGCCCTGATAGACAATCCGGCCGGCCGCGACCTCGAGCAGTGGCTGGTCATGGCCTATGCCGCTGCCTTTGCCGTGCTCGGGACCACCTTGTCGCGCAGCTTTCTCGACCGTATGTCCGACAGGCAGTTCTACTACTGGACGCGCCGCGTGATCCTGGGGCTGGGCGCGGTCTATGTTGGGCAGGGCATCTGGCTGATGGTGACGCGATGACCACTGGCGAAAAAGGGGGCGTGAAGGCCGAGGTGAGGGCGCTGCTCGACCGGCTGCCCGACGACTGCAGCTATGCCGACGTGCAGCGCGGCATCGCCGTGCTGATGTGGCCCCATAAACCTCAAGGGCAGGATGACGGTAGCCTCAAGCCGCCGGAGCGCTTGCCTCCCGAGGAAGTGAAACGCCGCCTGCGGGAATGGCTGAAATCGGAGAAGGACAAATGAAGGACCGCGTCTCGATCGACTTTTCAGACGGCGTCGCCGACGTGCGCCTGATCCGTGCCGACAAGATGAACGCGCTCGATCCCGCGATGTTCGAGGGCATCATCGAAGCGGGCGACCGGCTCGCAAAGATGAAGGGCCTGCGTTGCGTCGTGCTGTCGGGCGAGGGCAAGGCCTTCTGCGCCGGCCTCGACATGGGAAGCTTCGCCGCCATGAAGCAGGACGGCGATGCGGTGCCCGGCGTGCGCGATCTCACCAGGCGCACCCACGGCATCGCCAACCGCCCGCAGCAATGCGCCTGGCAATGGCGCACCTTGCCGGTGCCGGTGATCGCTGCCGTCCACGGCGTGGCCTTCGGTGGCGGCTTCCAGATCATGCTGGGCGCCGACATGCGCTACGCCACCGCCGACACGCGCTTCTCGGTGATGGAGATCAAGTGGGGCCTGGTGCCCGACCTCGCCGGCACGCAGCTCATGCGCCATCTGGCGCGCGAGGACATCGTGCGCGAGCTCACCTATACCGGGCGCATCTTCAATGGCGCGGAAGCCCAGCAGCTCGGCTTCGTCACCAAGGTGGTCGACGATCCGCGCGCGGCCGCGCTGGAGACAGCGAAGGAAATCGCCGCCAAGAGCCCCGACGCGGTCCGCGCCGCCAAGCGCATCCTGAACGATGCCGTCGCTGTCGACGCCGCGGCTGGGCTGATGGCCGAGTCGGTCGAGCAGCAGAAGCTGATCGGATCGCCCAACCAGCTCGAGACGATCATGTCGAACCTCCAGAAGCGCGCCGCCAACTACAAGGACCCGGCCTGACGCGAAGGGCCGGCGCTGATGGAACGAATCGCGGGGCGAAGGACGGTCACTGTCTCGCGGACAAGCCTCCTGTCGTCATCGAACTGATCGCCTATGCCGACATAGAAGACGCCCGCATCGCTTTTGGCATTCGGACGTCTGTGTCGCGTCAGGATCGATCTGAACGCGGATTGGCTTGATGGGTGGGTTCGAACCATCGCGATCCTCATTGCCCGGTCTCCAAAGCTTCTGACCCGGACGCTATGCCGAAGGCACGTTTGCGATCTATTGGCCCAAGGGGCGGGGCGACTGATACCGCGGTATAGTTCTGGCCTGATCAGGAGGAACGAATGAACCGCCAATGGCTCTACGCCAAGCAGCCCCAGGGCAAGATCGGCCCCGACACCTTCCAGTGGACCGAGACGGCGATCCCCGTGCCGCGCGACGGCGAGGCGCTGGTGCGCACGCGCATGCTGTCGCTCGATCCGGCCAACCGCGCCTGGATGATGGGCAAGACCTATCGCGACGCGCTGGAGCCCGGGCAGGTCATGAGCGGCTTCGCCATCGGCGAGGTGGTGGACTCGAAGGCCGGCGGACTGAAGGCCGGCGACATCGTCGAAGGCGACTGGGGCTGGCAGGACTATGCCGCCGTGCCGGCGCGACGATTGACCAAGCGGACGACCAAGGCGCCGCTGGAGCTGTTGATCGGGCCGCTCAGCATCACCGGCCTCACCGCCTATTTCGGCCTGCTGAATATCGGACAGCCCAAGCCGGGCGACACGGTGCTGGTGTCGGCGGCGGCCGGCGCGGTCGGCACGATGGCCGGCCAGATCGCCAGGCTCGCCGGCTGCCGCGTCGTGGGCACGGCGGGCGGCCAGGACAAATGCGACTGGCTGGTACGCGACCTCGGCTTCGATGCGGCGGTCGACTACAAGGCGGGCGGCGTGTTTCGGGCGCTGAGGGCGGTGTGCACCAACGGCATCGACGTCTATTTCGACAATACCGGCGGGCCGGTGCTCGACGCGGCGCTGTCGCTGATGAACCTGCGCGGCCGCATCGTCTGCTGCGGCAACGTCTCGCAATACGACGTCGAGAAGCCGGCGCCGGGGCCGATGGGGGTGCCCGGCCTGGTCGTCACCAAGCGGCTGCGCCTGGAAGGCTTTGTCGTCATGGATTTCTTCGACCAGCGCACCGAGGCCGAAGCCCGGCTCGCGCGCTGGGTGGAGGAAGGAAAGATCAAGGCCATCGTCGATATCGTCGACGGCCTCGACAAGGCGCCGCAGGCGCTGATCGGCCTCTTCGAAGGCCGCAACAAGGGCAAGATGGCGATCAGAGTTTGACGCGGGGGCGTCATGGTCTTCCGGACCGCCGGCCTCTGGCCGGCATCATGAGCATGAGCCGGCAAGATGCTGGCGGTCCAGAAGACTACCTTCCCACGAACACCGGCTTTCTTTTCTCCACGAACGCCCGCACCGCTTCCTTGTGATCCTCGGTACGCGACGCCTGCACCAAGCGCTCGGCTTCGCGGTGCAGCGCGGTCGGGTAGTCGATATGCAGTGCGTCGTCGAGATTGTCCTTCATGTTGCGCAGCGCCACGCGCGGCCCTTCGGCCAGCGACTTGGCGAAGGCGAAGGCTTCGTCGCGCAGCTTGTCGTCGGGCACGACGCGGTTCACCAGGCCGATGCGCTCGCAGCGTTCGGCATCGACGCGCTCGGCGGTGAACATCAGCTCGCGCGCCCGCGCCGAGCCGACGGCGCGCGTCAGCAGCCAGGCGATGCCGTAGTCGCCCGACAGGCCGACCTTGGCATAGCCGGTGCTGACGAAGGCCGACTGCGCGGCAATGCGGATGTCGCAGGCGAGCGCGATGGCAAGGCCCGCGCCGGCCGCCGCGCCGGGCAGGGCCGCGATGGTGGGCTTGCGCACCGCGACCAGCGCGCCGGTGAGCGCCGCCTGCCGCCAGCGCAGGTCGCCCAGCCGCTCCTCGAAGGTCATCTGGCCTCTGGGCCCGCGTCCGCCCATGCCCTTGACGTCGCCGCCGCTGCAGAAGGCGGTCCCCGCGCCGGTGATCAGGATGGCGCCGACGTCCGCGTCCTCGCCGCGCTCGCGGATCTGGGTGCGCAGCGCCGGGGCGAGCTTGTCCGACATGGCGTTGCGCGCCTCGGGCCGGTTCAGCGTGATCAGCGCCACGCCGTCGCGGACAGAGCACAAAAGTTCGGTTGTGCCGGTATCGATTTCCATGGAAGCCTCCGTGCCATGACATTCCCGGTCACCGAACACACCGTCAAGACCGCCCGCCACACCACGGGCTATCTCGCCTGCGGAGCGGAAAAGGCGCCGTTGCTGATCTTCTGCCACGGCTGGCCCGAGCTCTCGCTGTCGTGGCGGCACCAGCTTCCAGCGATGGCTGCGCTGGGCTTCCGTTGCGTGGCACCCGACATGCGCGGCTACGGCCGCTCGAGCACCTACACGCGCCACGAGGACTTCACTCAGGGGCTGATCGTCGAGGACATGCTGGAGCTGCTGGCCTCGCTCGGTGCGACCGAGGCGGTGTGGATCGGCCACGACTGGGGCAGCTCTGTCGTATGGAACGTGGCCTCGCACCATCCCGACAGGACGGTGGGCGTGGCGAGCCTCTGCGTGCCCTACATCGCCGCCGGCAACTCGGTCGAGAACCGCCTGGCGCTGGTCGACCGCTCCGTCTATCCGACCGATCTCTACCCGGTCGGGCAGTGGGACTATCACTATTTCTACGAAGAGAACTTCGACAAGGCGCGCAACGACTTCGAAGCCAACATCCGCAACGCCGTGAAGGCGATGTTCCGCAAGGGCAATCCGGCCGCCGTCGGCAAGCCTTCGGCGACGGCGTCGGTGCGCAAGAACGGCGGCTGGTTCGGCGGCGGCGCCTGTCCCGACGTACCGCGCGATGCCGATGTGATCACCGAGCAGGATCTCGAAGCTTACACCGCGGCGCTGACGCGCCACGGCTTCTTCGGACCGAACTCCTGGTACATGAACCACAAGGCGAACAGCCAGTATGCGAAGCAGGCCAGGTCGCCGAAGCTTTCGATGCCGGTGCTGTTCCTGCACGGCGCCTACGACACGACCTGCGAGACCGTGAATTCGCGCTTCGCCGAGCCGATGCGCGGCGATTGCCGCGATCTCACCGAAGTCGTGGTGAAGTCTGGCCACTGGATGGCGCAGGAGCAGCCGGTGGCCGTGAATGCGGCCCTGGCCCGATGGCTGGCGGCGAAGCTGCCCGATTATTGGAGTGCGGCATGACATTTCCGGTCACTGAACACACGCTCAAGGCCCAGCGCCACACCACGGGCTATCTCGCCTGCGGGCCGGAAAGCGGGCCGCTGCTGATCTTCTGCCATGGCTGGCCGGAGCTTTCGCTGTCGTGGCGCCATCAGCTCCCGGCGATGGCGGCCCTTGGCTTCCGCTGCATCGCGCCCGACATGCGCGGCTACGGCCGCTCCAGCACCTACACACGCCACGAGGATTTTGGGCAGGAGCTGATCGTCCAGGACATGATGGAGCTTTTAGCCTCGCTCGGTCGCGACAAGGCGGTGTGGATCGGCCACGACTGGGGCAGCCCCGTCGTCTGGAACATCGCCGCGCACCACGCCGACAGGACGTCGGGCGTGGCGAGCCTGTGCGTGCCCTACCTCGCCACGGGCTTCACGCTCGACACCGTGGTCGGGCTGGTCGATCGCAAGGTCTATCCCGAGGCGGAATTTCCGGCGGGGCAGTGGGACTACCAGTTCTTCTACGAGGCCCACTTCGACAAGGCCCGCCAGGGCTTCGAGGCCAACATCCGCAACACGGTGAAGGCGCTGTTCCGCAAGGGAGATCCCAAGTCGGCCGGCAAGCAGAGCCGCACCGCCTCGGTGCGCAAGAACGGCGGCTGGGTGGGAGCGGCGGGCTTCCCCGACTTCCCGCGCGATCCCGACGTGATCACCGAGCAGGATCTCGAAGCCTATACCGCGGCGCTGATGCGCAACGGCTTCTTCGGCCCCGACTCCTGGTACATGAACCACAAGGTCAACGCCGCCTACGCCCGGCGCGCGCCCAACGGCGGCAGGCTTGCGATGCCCGTGCTGTTCCTGCACGGCGCCTACGACGTCACCTGCGAGACCATGACGTCACCCCTCGCCGAGCCGATGCGTCGCGACTGCGCCGATCTCACCGAGGTCGTCGTGCCTTCCGGCCACTGGATGGCGCAGGAGCAGCCCGTGGCGGTGAATGCGGCGCTGGCGAGGTGGCTGGCGACCAAGCTCTCCGACTATTGGCAGGGTTAGACATGCGCATTGTTCTGATCGCTCTCGTGGCCTTCTTCGCGCTGCCTGCCGTGGCCCAGACGCCGCCCGCCCGTCAAGGCGCGCCCGCCGCTCCCTCAGCGCCGGCGCAGCAGACGAAGCCGCCGGCCAAGGACAGCCCGCTGCCGAGGCTGAACATGGTCGTGCCGCAGCGCGACCGCGACGCTGCTTTTGCCTACTACCGGGGCGAAGCCGCGGCCGGCCGCTGCCCGGCCCCGCTGGTGCGCAAGGACAAGGCCTGTAGTGCTCCCGCTGCCATGCCGACGAAGGCCTGGCGGCTCGACCAGCCGCTGCCCGATGGTCTGAAAGCCGCCGCGCCGCCGCCCGGCCTGATCGCCAAGCTGTCGCCGTCGCCGGCCGGCCATCAGTACATGCGCGTCGGCACCGACATCCTCATCATCGGCATCGGCACGCGCAACGTCGCGGCCCTGGTGGTCGATCTCAGCCGGCTCTAGCGGCCTTTCATGCGCCGCCATGCGGCGAAGGCGCGGCGCGCGTTCTCGCCGCTCGGGATGTGCAGACCGTAGACGCCGCCGCCCGAGCTCACCTGTTCGGCGACGAATTCCTCGTAGGCCATCGCCTCGGCCGCTTCCTCGGCGATCTGGTCGGCCAGGTTGGCGGGGATGACGATCAGGCCGGCGCGGTCGCCGAACAGCACGTCGCCGGCTTCGATCGGCAGCGGCTTCGCTGCCGGGCCCGAGGGTCGCTGCCAGGCCGGCAATCCGGCGCGCGCGATCTCTGCGGCGTTGCGCAGGGGGCTGTTGCTGACGATGCCGGCCACCTTGCGCCGGGTGAGCAGCGCCACCGGTGCGGACGTCACGCTGCTCTCCATGGCGAGCACGCCGCCCGGCGGGCAGGCGTCGATCGCCGTGGCGACCTCGCCGGCCAGCGCGTCCTGGAAGGGCGAGAGCGGCCGCAGGCCCGTCAGCGATTGATGTCGCAAGCCGTGCTTGGCGAAGGCGGCGGCGATGCGTGCCGTGCCGACGGAGATCAGCTTGTCGCGTGTGGCCTGGGCCAGAGCCATCGATCAGCCTCGCCGCATCGCCTTGCGCCGCTCCTGGCTTTCCGCCGGCCACATCTTCTTGATGTCGTAGAACTCAGCGACTGCAGGCGTGCCTCCGGGCAGCACGACCCAGGGCTGCTTGGACATGGTGAAGATATGGATGTCGGGCGGCATGGCGTCGGGATTGTCGAGCGTGCCCACGCGCACGAAGCGCGCGGCGTCGCCGGCGCCCGGGTAGTTGCTCCACACCGCGATGCGGCACTTGGGGCAACGCCAGATCTTCTGGCCCTTGCCGCTTTCGGACGGCGTCAGCACCATTTCGGGCTCGCCGGCCAGCAGCTCGACGCGATCGGCCTCGATCATGGCATTGAGGGCAAAGGCCGCGCCGGTTTCGCGCTGGCACCAGCGGCAATGGCAGCAATGCACGAACAACGGCTTCGAGGTCACGCGATAGCGCACATGACGGCAGGTGCAGCCGCCTTCATGGGTCTGGTTGCTGGCCACGATATGAGTCCTCCAGCTAAGCTCGCCTTGAAATAGCACCAGGCGAAGGGGAGCGAAATGGCCGGACGGCTTGCAGGCAAGGTGGCGGTGGTGACCGGCGCGGCGCCGCGCGGCGAGGGCGTGGGCAACGGCATGGCGACCGCCATCCTGTTTGCTCGCGAGGGCGCCAAGGTGGTGCTGGTCAATCGCAGCGCCGAGCGCGCCGACAAGCTCGCCAGGCAGATCAAGGACGAGGGCGGCGAGGCCTCGGTGTTCGCGGGCGACGTCGCCCAGGCCGACGCGGCCGAGGCGATGGCCGCGTTCGCGGTAAAAACCTACGGCCGACTCGACATCCTGCACAACAATGTCGGCGTGGGCGCGCCGGGCACGCCGGAGACAGTGACGCCGGCCGACTGGCACAAGGTGCTGGAGGCCAACCTCACGACCACCATGCTCTGCACCAAGTACTGCATCCCGAGATGAAGAAGGGCGGCGGCGGCTCGATCATCATGGTGTCGTCGATCGCCGGCGCCGTCGGCCTGATGGGCAGCGCCGGCGCCGTCGCCTATTCGACGGCCAAGGCCGGCCTGCACGGCTTCACCCAGTCGGTGGCGGCCGATTATGCGACGCAGAACATTCGGGCCAACTGCATCATCGTCGGATCGGTGCACACGCCGATGGTGGCCCATCTGGGTGCCGAGGCGCGCGAGCGGCGCAGGAACATGGTGCCCATGCAGACCGAGGGCACGGCCTGGGACATCGCCTATGGCGCGGTCTATCTCGCCTCCGACGAAGCGCGCTGGGTGACCGGCGTGCTGCTGCCGATCGACGGCGGCCTGGTGGCGCTCAGGGCGTGGCCGCGGTGAGGAGCCGGAAATAGGTGGCCGTTTGCGTATTAAGCGCTTAGGCTCATACTACCAGAGATGGCAGATACTCCAGCAGGTTTGCTCAATAACCGCTATGCCCTGACGACCGTCATTCGGTCGGGCGGAATGGCCACAATTACACGCGCCTTCGACACAAAGGAAAACTGTGTTGTGGCAATTAAGCGTATGAAACCTGCGGCCAATTCTCGTCGGCAGTACGCCGCCTTGGATGCGGTAGAATATGACCGAGCGGTCAATACACGTCTTAAGGCCATCGTGGCGGATCCGGAGATCGCCCAAGCGCCGATAGAGTTGGACAACGTCTCAGCAAAGGACCCGAAACTCGACTCCGAGAAGGTTGATGTTCTCAAAAAAGCGTTGGGCGAATTTGAGCTATTGGCCATCGAGGGACCGCCGGGCACGGGTAAGACGGCGCTCATCGCCGAAATAATCGTCCAATGGCTCGAAAGACATCCAAAACACCGAATCCTGCTCGCATCCCAGACACATATTGCTTTGGACAACGTGCTCGACCGCGTCTCGGAGTTGGGTGCGATGCCAGACGTTGTCCGGATTGGACGAGCAGACGATCCCAGAATAGCTGATTCAGCTAAACCATTTATTCTTGAGCACAAAGTTGAGCGCTGGATCGCTGAAGTCCGCACAAGCGCGGAAAAGGCGATGGCAAAGTGGGCCGACGCTCATGGCGTTGACAGAAGCGCGGTGACGCTCGGTATGCAGGTTGAGCTGCTTATACGCATCGCCGACATAGCGACTGTCATCCGCCGACAAGCGGGGAATGCGTTTTCGCGAGACATTTTGGCGCTCAAGCGAATAGTGAGACGAGCAAACGTTTTTCGAAGTGCCGTAGCGCTGGTATTCCGCAACGCTAAGTGTCAGTCCGGAAACATATTGAATCCGGTGAATCGGTTGTGATTCAAGAG
>WHTW01000050.1 GCA_009377525.1 Rhodospirillales bacterium | reverse complement strand
GCGCGCGCGTTTCCGGTCGGATGGAACCGCTCGCGGTTCCATCCGACCGGAAACCATTCTAACACTTTGGAGGCGCTCCGGGCGCTGGTGGTAGCGATTGTACCAGACGACGCGCATACCGAATGTTGACGCGGTAAACGACCGACGCCTTGGCGCCTGACGACAGCGCAGCCGCAATTTCATTCAGCCGGCCGAGTTCGTCGGGTTAGCAACCGCCGCGACCGGATGACCTGATTGGCCAGGCTGGCCGCCGGCCAGCATCGGTCCCGACGAGGGCGCCTCGGCGCGGAAATTCTCCCGGCCGCCACCATCCTTCCAATCTCGGGCGGGAGGGTTCGTGCCACAACCGGCCAGCGCGGTGGCTGCGAGAAGCACAATCGCCGCCGCGAGTGGCAGCGTTCGATGGTTCCGCGCTCCGTCCTTCTCGCCTCCGCACGCGTCTCCGACGCTTCGATGCCGGATGTTTGCGACGAGCTGGCGTGGCTCGAAATGGCCGACCGCGTCGCAGGGCCGAGGTGGTACGACTACCCGTTGTATTGCCTGAACCGGCTGCATTGTCCTGACCTCCGCTGAATGAGACCCGTCGCTGCATGTTGCGATCGGGAGCCGAAAAAACGCCGTCGAGGGCCGGCCGTAGCAACGGCCCGCCTCGACGGCGCAATGCCATCGCGGCTGGGGTGTCCGCGATGGACGGGGAATCGTCGAAACCGCAGGTGCATGGCGTCAGCTGAGGCTTCGGCCACTGCCCCACAGATGACGTACCGGATGTGTGACGCGAGCATGTGTCACGAATGGATTGCCGAATGACGTGGCTTCGATTCGGAGGATGCACCTGGACTCGCTCGCGTGCACTTCACGACTCGGTGCTTCACTGGCATGTGAGAAGCCGCACGCTCGCCCGACCGAAGCAGTCGGGAATATTTATGCGGCTACCCGTAACCTCCCGTGGAACCGGAGCGAACCTCTTACTGTCGGTCTCAGTGTGAGACAGACAATCAACCTCGTCGGCAGACCAGAGGTGAAGCCACATGACTGCATGGCATTGGCTTGCGGCCAATGAGAGCGACGAGGCAAGCCGGAAATCAATCCCGCTTTACATGGAGGGCCATCACAATGACCATAAGGAAAACCATTGCTGTCGCCAGCATCGCTGCACTTGCGGGCGTCGGTGCTGTTAGCGTCAATGCGAGCGCCAAGCAGAGCATGGCCGCGAACACCCAAGATGGGGCGCAGCATACCCAAATCGCCCAATGCAGCGGCAAGTGCGGTGCGAAATGTGGCGCCAAGTGCGGTGCGAAGTGTGGCGCCAAATGCGGTGCCAAGTGCGGCGTTAAGAAGTAGCGCCTTTCGTCGATCTGTGGGGAATCAAGAAGGGCGCCGCGGGCGATCAAGCTCCGGCGCCCGTTCCTCCACTGTCGAAAGTGAGCTATCTTCCCGCTCCATTTGATCGACAACGTCAACGAGCATGCGCAGCCATGGCTGAACTTTGCCTGCGAAGCCTTCTTGCGGCGCTGCCTAGGGAAGATCTGGAGCAAATGGGGCAGGCAAGCCTGCGCATCCTCGAATGCTATCGTGTCCTACAGAAGTCCGAGACGAATGTGGTGGCGGAGCTTCTGCGTGACTGTGGGAGCTTCCGCCAATGGGAGCACTTACCGGAAGACGACGTCATCGATTATGGAAGCGACAGCCAGTATTTCTATCACGCACATACGCCGGAGGATCGTAGCACCGACTGGTCGTATGAGCACGGCCATTTTCATACCTTCTTGCGGCGCACCGGCATACCGGAGGATGCAACACCGGTCGTTGTCCCGGGCGACGACCTGCCTGAAAGCACAAGCCAGACGAATTGCCATCTGATCACGGTCTCGATGAACGCAGCCGGATACCCTGCGCGCCTTTTCACAGTGAACCGATGGGTCACCGGCGACACCTGGTATGCGGCGGATGACGTCCGCCGATTCGTCTCTCGCTTCGAGATCGACCAGGTACAGCCGTCATGGCCGGTCAATATCTGGATCACCGAGATGCTGCGGCTGTTCCGCCCACAGATCGCGCAGTTGCTCCTCGATCGAGACGCCGCCATAGCAAGCTGGGGCAAGGCGCATCCTGGAAAGAATCCCCATGAAGCGCGCGATATTGAAATCCTCTCGTGGACGGATATCTCCGTCGAACAGCAAGTAGCCGCCCTCGATGCCGAGCTGAAGGCGCGCGGGCAGGCGGGTTTCATTGTCTGAGCTAGACACTTGCGCTCGTCCTCCTGCTCGTCATGGAGAGCGTGGTTGCCAGGAACGCGGCAATTGCCGCCCCGGCGAGCGTTGCCGCGTGTGTCTTGATGGCTTTCTGGGCATGGCGCCGCAAACGCCGCAGAGACTCAAGGCAGTCACGACCGGGAGACATGCCGTCATAGGTCGCGCAATCGGGATAGCTCAGCCAGGGTGCCAACTTTACGGTCGGGCTTCCCGGGAAGGCGCTCGAGGCGCTGGCGGTGCCAGTTGGCTCCCAGTCCGCCTGCAGGTAAGAATCGTCTGTCCGGACTTTTCAGCAAAGTTGGTAGACCGCGTGGCTCACAATCCCGTGAACGATGCCGAGCTGGCGATGCTGATGCGGGCCGCGCAGCAGGGCGACGCGGCGGCCTACGCCCGGCTTCTTGCCGCGGTGACACCGATCATACGGCGCACGGCGGCGAGACGATGGACGGGCACGGAGGAGCCCGACGACCTCGTCCAGGACGTCCTGATCTCGCTGCATCAGGTTCGGCAAACCTACGACCCGGGCCGGCCGTTCCTGCCCTGGCTGATGGCGATCGCGCGCAATCGCCTAGCCGACATCCAGCGACGTCAGGTGCGGCGCGCCAAGGGCGAGGTCGCCGTGGAGGTGCTCCCTGAAACCTTTGCGGGCGACGAAACGAAGGAGCCTATAGAGCGAATAGCCGACGCCGAGGAGCTCGGCCGTGCGCTGGCGACGTTGCCGCCTCGTCAGCGACAGGTGGTCGAGATGCTGCGGCTGAAGGAGATGTCGCTCAGGGAAGCATCCGCGGCGAGCGGCATGTCGATTGCTGCGCTGAAAGTCTCGATGCACCGGGCCATGAAGGCGCTGCGTGCGGTATTGACCAAGTGACGAACATGAAGACCGAGGACCTGATCCGCACGCTTGCCGCCGAGGCCCGAAGCCCGCCTCGACGGCTGCGGTCGCCCGCCGTCCGGCTCGGCCTGTGGCTTTGCGTCTCGGTGCCGTGGATCGCCTTGGTCGTTGCCGTCATGGGCCCGCGTCCGGACCTTGCGATCAAGGCCGAAGAGACGCGCTGGCTACTCGAGCAAGGGGCTACCCTGATGACGGCAGTGACGGCGGCGATGGCTGCCTTCTGCGCCGGCGTGCCTGGCCGACCGCGTTGGGAGCGCAGCGTCCCGCTCGCTCCGGTCGCGCTCTGGATCGGCCTGCTTGGCGCCGGCTGCCTCAGGGACTGGAGCCTGGCCGGTCCACAGGGCCTCGCGCTCCAGGTCGACTGGGCCTGCGTGCCCGGCATTGTTACGGTGGGTCTGGTCCCCGGAACTGCCATGGCCATCATGCTGCGGCGCGGAGCGCCGCTGGCGCCGGTCCTCTCCGTCGGGCTCGGCGGCCTTGCCGCGGCGGCGCTGGCAGATTTCGGCCTGCGCCTGTTCCACGCGCAGGATGCAGGCTTGATGGTGCTCGTCTGGCAGGTTGGCACTGTGGCGGCTCTGACCGCTTTCAGCGCCGCGTTCGGGCACCGGCTGGTGCGCTGGCGGCACCTCGCGGCACGGTAATCAAGGCCGCAAAAGGCCGGCTGCACGATGCCCAAGCTGCCCACATGTCGCAGCGAGGGGAAGCTGCCCTCACGGTAGCCCATGTAACCATTCACTGTAACCATTCACTGCCGCTGGCCGAAGTAGGAGCATTGGGCTCGCCTTGAGGCTCAGACGATGGAGGACATGAAACGTCATGCCGTTGCTGCTGCGCTGATGGCTGCCCTGGCGCTGCCGGTCGCCACTCAAGCGCAAGAGGGAGGGAGCGAAAAGTGCTTCGGTGTCGCCAAGGCCGGCAAGAACGACTGCCAGACGGCAACGTCGTCGTGCGCCGGAACGTCGTAGAGGGATCGGGAGGTGGATGCCTGGCTCTCGGTCCCCAAGGGGACGTGCGAGAAGATTGTCGGCGGCTCGCTCACCGCGAAGAAGTCCTAGATTGCCTGTCGGAGAGCCACGTGTCGGACCGACCGGACGCCATTTCTGCTGACCTTGACCAGCGGCCGATCGGTTCGCTTCCCGATGGGAGCCGGGCGGTGGTTATCGCATCCGCGGGCGCTGGTGACCTTGCTGCCGCCGCCACTTCGTCTCCCACGAGCGTGCGGAAGCGGGCATCGACGTCATGAGCATCAGCGAAGGCATGGTGTTCTCGTCGGGACTTCAAGCTGGACGTTCGCTTCACGGAGCGATCGACGCGGTACCCGATGTCAACGCGACGACGGTGCTCGCCGAGCACCTCGAGGCCGGACGCTCTATCGACTTGAGGCTGATCGATCGTATCGACACAACAAGCTGACAGGAGACGCCGCATGACCAACCCGACAGCGTCGATATCGCCATCCTCCGCCATGTTAGGAACCACCAGGCGGATCCTGCATTGGCTCGACAGCATTCCCCATACACTGTTGGCGATCCCGTTGCGGCTCGGCGCCGCCGTGGTCTTCTGGAACTCGGCGATGACGAAACTGCCGAGCTGGGGCACGACCGTCACGCTGTTCGCGGAGGAGTATCAGGTGCCGCTGCTACCGCCCGAAGTGGCGGCCTACATAGCGACTGCGATCGAGTTGACCATGCCCGTGCTCCTGGTGCTCGGCCTGCTGACCCGGCCTGCGGCGCTGGTGCTGCTCTGCATGACGGCGGTGATCCAGGTGTTCGTCTATCCAGAGGCATGGCCAACGCACTTGCAATGGGCCGCGATGCTGTTGGTCCTGCTGGCGCATGGTCCTGGAACTTTTTCGCTCGACTGGCTCGTCCGTCGCCGCCTGCTCGGCGACGGTTGATCCCGGTACGTGCGATGACACGCAGCCTATGCACCACGGATACGTATCATCGGCGAGGCGACGCCTTCACGCTGCGACTGTGCACGCGTAGGTCCGCGATCGGCCTTCTCGGCACGGCCCCAGCGCTTCTGAGCCAACGCTCCCGCGCACAATCGCCGAATGTTCCTCAATGGATACGAAACGCCTGGCCGCGCACCGACTTCAGCCGGATGGCCGTTGCTGCATCCGAAATCATGTCCGGCGGTCCACCGCGCGACGGCATCCCGGCAATCGACGATCCGCGCTTCGAGCCGGCGGCGAGCGCCGGCCTTCCGCCGGCCGAACCGGTGATCGCGCTGGAGATCGGCGGCGATGCGCGCGCCTATCCCCTGCGCATCCTGCTGTGGCACGAAATTGTCAACGACGTCGTGGGCGGCGTCCCGGTCGTCGTGACCTATTGCCCGCTGTGCAACTCGTCGCTGGTGTTCGACCGTCGGACTGAGCGCGGCATCCTTGATTTCGGCGTGAGCGGCCTGCTGCGGCACTCGGACATGATCATGTACGACCGCCAGACCGAGAGCTGGTGGCAGCAGTTCGCCGGCGAAGCCATCGCAGGCGAATTGACCGGCCTCAAGCTGCATGCGCTGCCGGTGCGCGTCGAGTCGCGCACACGTTTCGTCGCTCGGTTTCCGTCGGGACGCATTCTCCTGGAGGATCCGACACGCGGCAAGCCGTACGGCCGCAACCCCTATGCCGGCTACGACACCGAACACTGGCCATTCCTCTTCAAGGGCGACTACGACGGTCCGGTGCCGGCCCTGGCGCGCCTGGTATCGGTCGGCGACGACGCCTGGCCGCTGGAGCTGCTGCGCAACAAGGGCCGCATCGAACACGCCGACCTGGTGCTGACCTGGGCCGCCGGCCAGAGCTCGCCGCTGGACACGACGGAGACCGCCAAAGGCCGCGACATTGGCAATGTCGTCGTGCAGCGGCGCGAGGCCAGCGGCCTTGTCGACGTCGTGCACGATTTAAGCTTCGCCTTCGCCTTCAGGGCTCTGCGGCCCGATGGACGAATTCATTCCGAATAACTGCGTATCGCGGCAACGATCGTGAGCCGCCGACGTGCACGGCCTCCTGAACTCTCCACCTGCGCAATCAGCGGTTTCAAGGAAAGCGGTCCCAGAACATGAGCACTTCGCTCACGGCGCTCACGGCCAAATGATCAGCGGTGAAGGGACGGCGACGCGACGGCGATCCATGCTCGCTGCGCAGCACGGACAACGGAGAAGATGCTTGCGACGACTCCCGGTCATGCTCTTGCTAGGCACCATCCTGTTGCTGCTTCGTACGGCGGTCGCGGGCGACCTCTCTTCCGCGGAAGCGGTGAAGTCGAGCCCTGACGTGGGCGTGCAGGCGGCGACTCCGCTTGCTCTGCTCGTTGCCGCGGACCGTGCTGCACCGCGCAGGCTGCCCTGCCCGTACTGCCCGAAGAAGCAAAAGCAGAGCGGCTGTGTTGCTCCCTGCTCCGCGATGCCACTGGAGCAAGCTTCCGACACGGTCCGCTTGATTGCCGATAGGGCACCGATTGCGATCCGGCCGCCACCGTTGACAGGTATTGCCCGACCACCCGATTCACCGCCTCCGAAATCCTGAACCATGAGGTTCCTCGCGACCTCGACTCACGGTGCGACCTGACACGACCGCGCAGATGTGCGGCGCGACCGGTTGCTGCTGCTCAACTCATCGAATCAGGAGACAAGACATGTTGCTTTCCATCTCTCCGCGCGACACGCGCGTTCAGGCGCGCTTGGCGCTTGCCCTGCGGGTCGGCCTCGGCCTGGTGTTCATCATCGGCGGTGTTGCCAAACTGGCGCGGCTGCTCAGCGTGTCCAAGGCTCAGGGCATCGTCGACGAATATGTCGGGCCGCTGGGCTACATCAACCAGACGTTCCTGGACTGGCTGTTTTCCGGCCAACTGCCGGGGTTCGTCACGCCGTGGAGCTTCCTGACCGTGCTCTCGGCCTTCGAGCTGGTCTCGGGCGTGATGCTCGTTGCCGGGTTGTTCGTGCGGCCGCTGGCCGTCGTATGGGCCCTGCTGTTGTGGAGCTTCGTGGTCTCGCTGCCAGTGGTGACCGCCCCCGGAGTCACGCCGCCGTCGCCCACATATACCTCGCCCGCGATGTTCGTCCAGATACGCGACATCGCCCTCTCGGGCTTCTTCTTCGTCCTGTACAACCTCGGCGCCGGAGCTCGGAGCCTCGATGCCCTGCGCTTCGGGCGACCGGCGTCGCTGGGGCGGGATTGGGAGCCGCTGGGACTGGTGCTGCGGCTGTCGCTGGGCGCGGTTTTCCTCATCGGCGGCTTCTTCGCCGGCTTCAGCAAGATCGCGACCTTCGGCATGCCGGGCGTGCTGCTGGCTGTCATCGGGCTGGGCCTCGTCGCCGGCGTCGGCACGCGGTATTTCGCCCTGGCGGCGGTGGGCGTGCTGGTCTGGTTCATAACGGCGAAGCTCGCTGGCGCCGGCAGCGCCATCGGCTATCTCAATTCGGTCAAGCGCGAGTTCGCGCTGCTGGCCGCAGCCGGGGTGCTGGCCGCGGTCGATGGCGGCCGCTTGTTCGCGCTCGACCGGGCGTGGCCTGCCCTGAGGGAAGGCTTGGCCACTTACCTGGGCGGTGCCCGACGGCCACCGGCGGGCGTCGTCGAAGCAGACAAAGCCCGGTCCTGAGACGTCTACGCGCCGCACGGACGCTCGCCCCTTCGGGTGAGGCGTCTTCGCAAGCGTGAGGGACTGAGTACTCGCAGGAAAGGAGAAAGCCGCCGCCGATCGGCGGCTTTTTCGCGATGGATGTGGGAGCCAAGAGCCATGTCCGTGCGCAGCTTCCATGGTCGCGCGCCGTGGCGTTCTGAGCCGTCGAAAGCGCGCTCAAGCAGGTCCTCGATACGTCTGCCGTCGGAGGGTGTCACAACGCCACATTCGGCGCGGAGCGGGCGGCAACGCCGTTCACTTCGACGTGAGCCTGTAACCGAAGCATCCCTTCGCACCGAACTGACTGAAGAGGGCACACCGGTCAAATCGCGAGGATGTGCCTCAGGTTGCGAGCGTCAAGTCATGTTCCGGAGAACCGTCCTTGTCGCGATCGCTGCAGTGGCAGCGACGAGCCCGCCCGCCCCGCCCGCATTGGCCATGGAAGCCATGCGACCCATCGGAGAAGTGCTGGCCTCCGGCCGCGTCGTGAAGGTCAACACCGACGCTGGCGAGATCACGATCGAGCACAGGCCGATCCTGCGCTTCTACATGATGGAGTCGACGACAAGGATCTTCAAAGTCCAGGACGTGACCATGCTCACTGGATTGACGCCAGGAGACAAGATTCGCTTCATGGTCGAGCGTGCCGAAGGCCGCTTCGTCGTCACCTGGATCGAAAATGCAAACAAGTAGCATTGCCCGTCAGCCTGTCGCGGCGGACGATGACGTTGAAACCATGAATATCGCATTGTCGATAAGCGGGAAGATGGGCAACGCCAGAGCACATTCCGTCCGGCTGGAATCAGCCGGACGGAATGTGCCCGGTGAAACGCTCCAGGCAGTGCCTCTTTGTCGAATCCACCATAGGAGGTTCAGCGTGAAATCGGCCAGTGACCTTTCCTCAAAATCGGGGACATTCCGCATCTTGTGCGTTCTCATGAAGGTCGCAGCGTACGCATCACTTGGTGCCGTCTTCTCCTCCGCTCTTGGTAGTGCCGCTGCTGCAGACGGCGATCTTTCCGGCAAGTACGCCATGAGTGGCGCAAGTATGCGGGCGAACCCGGCGCCCTATGGCGGTGACTGTACGCTTCTGCTGAGCGGCGAAGTCTATGACGTCAATTGTGTCAACGAGGGCTCGGGCGACAAGTACGTCGGCAAGGGATTGCGGCGCGGCGACCTTTTCTCGCTGTATCTGGGCGAGTATCTGGTCGTCTATCGTATTGAGAGCGATGGCACACTCGTCGGCAACTGGGCACACTCGCGCTCCAACGACTACGGGAAAGAAACGCTGAGGCCGAAAAAGTAACGAGGTCGCTCGCAGGCTCGACGCGCCCGGCAATCGCATCGACCTTGGCGGGCATGTCCCGGACCGCGCTTCGCGAGCCGCGATCAAGGCGCTGTCCAACGCTCGGCTGCAGCCGGCCGCGGTGCCTGTAACCTGTCGAGCGCGGCCAGCGAAACTACGAACGAGTCAAGTCCGCGCGCCCAGTATCTGGCAAGGGGGTTGCCATTCCCGCAGTCCGCGCAGAACCGCCAGCCGTCCGGAGTTTCGGACGCGGCCCGCTGAAGCGGGCAGCGGCGAACATCGCCGCCTTTGTCTTCGGCGGGCAGGTGGAAGCGACGCTCTCGGAGCGAGTGCGCCACCGCATCGAACAACAGCAGGCGGCGAGCGAGATCATCGTTGGTTGGATACAGGCGGGCGCGATCGTGTTCTTCGCCGTGGTCTATGCGATCTCCCCGAAAGCGTTCCCGCCGGGAACACGCTTCGAACCAGTCCCTTGGACGCTTGCGATCTATGCCGCATTCACTGCGGTGCGCATTATCCTCGCTTACCGCGGACGCTTGAACAACAGTCTGGTCGCGATCTCGACCGTCGTCGACATCGCCGTTCTGATGATCACCATATGGACCTTTCACCTGCAGTATCAGGCTCCGCCGGCGCTCTATCTCAAGGCGCCGACTCTGATGTATGTGTTTATCCTGATTGCGCTGCGGACGCTTCGGTTTGAACCGCGCTATGTACTGATCGCCGGCGGCTGCGGCGCCGCAGGTTGGCTCACCCTCTTCATCTTCGCTGCTGCGGGGTCAGGCGGCACGATGCCGCTTTTTACCCACAGCTACATCGACTACGTCACTTCGTACAAGATCCTGCGCGGCGCCGAGATCGACAAGATCCTGTCGATTCTGATGGTCACGGCCATCCTCGCTCTCGCGCTCGTTCGCGCCCGCAAGCTTCTGGTCAATTCCGTCGCGGAGGCAGCGGCGGCTACCGATCTTGCGCGCTTCTTCGCACCCGAGATCGCCACTCGCCTCCGTCGCATCGAGGTCGATCCCATTGCGGGGCAGGGCGTACGACGTGAAGCAGGAATCCTGTCGGTTGATATGCGCGGCTTCACCGGGCTCTCGCACGGCATGTCACCGACGGAGCTCATCGCGTTTTTGGGCGAATACCAGTCACAGCTCGTGCCCGTCATCCAACGCCATCATGGGAGCATCGACAAATACCTGGGCGACGGAATACTCGCGAGCTTCGGCGCCGTCGCGCCGAACGCGAACTACGCCGCCGATCTCTGTCGCGCCATGGAACAGCTGATGGTGACTACGCAGAGCTGGCGATTGGAACGACAAGAACGGGGGCTTCCAGCGCCGTTGATCGGCATGGCCGGAGCCACAGGAGAGGTGGTTTTCGGCACCGTCGGCCACGAAACGAGGCTCGAATACACGGTTATCGGTGAGGTGGTGAACCTCGCCGCAAAGCTCGAGAAGTTCACGAAACGAGAGGGCGTTCCGACGCTACTGACGCGCCGGAGCTATGTGCTCGCGGTTGCGCAAGGATATCAGCCGGAAGGGACAATCGAGGAACGGCCTGGCCGTTCGATAGAGGGAGTGGCCGATCCCGTGGACCTTGTCTCCCTCTCGATGCGAAGGCTGGAAACGAAGGTCAATTGAGTCCCCGGTGCGCGATGACCGGTTGCCTTCTCCCAATCAGTTTCTGAGCTGATCCGCCATCATGTGACAGACATGCCGCTGCCGCTTACGGCGCCTACAGCTTGGAATCGCAATGAGTACGCGCGACGAGCACCGTTCGTCCGAAGATCGAGGACTGGAGCATCCACGGCATACCCGGTCGCATCACATCGAGCAGAAGCGCGAAGTGATGAACCTACGCGCCAAGTCGTTGATTTCATTGAGCCGCAATTTGAGGTCCACAACAGAACCCCGGCAACTCTTTGAAATTGCTGGGATTTTGTCCGGACTGGTTGCGGAAGCTCGATTTGAACCTACGATTTTGCGCCCCACTGTGTCGTCCGAATGCAGTGATCGCTATGCCCGCCGATCATCTGGTTCGCCACGGCCTGGTCGTTGCCGCGGTGCGTTACTTGGTTACGTTCAGCACCCGCCACACCTTCTCCGGCGTCACCGGCATGTCGATGTGCGTCACGCCGAACTCGCTCAAGGCATCGACCACGGCGTTCATCACAGACGGCAGTGCGCCGGCGCAGCCTGCCTCGCCGCAGCCCTTCACGCCTAAGAGGTTGGTCTTGCAGGGGACGGAATGGTTCTGCACCGACATGTCCGGCGCATCGGCGGCGCGCGGCAGGGCGTAGTCCATGTAGGAGCCGGCGACCGGCTGGCCTTGCGGGTCGTAGATCGTGCGCTCCATCAGCGCCTGGCCGATGCCCTGCATAACCCCGCCGTGTGCCTGGCCCGCAGTCAGCATCGGATTGATGACCGTGCCGAAGTCGTTGACCATGAAGTAGCGCACCACCTCGATCTGGCCGGTGTCGCGGTCGATCTCGACCTCGGCGATGTGGCAGCCGTTGGGGAACGAGAACGGCGGGTTGTCGGAGATGTGGCTGACGTCGAGCGACTGCGGCACATCGGCCGGCAGTTTCAGGCCCGAACGCAGCTTGTCGGCAAGCTCGAGGAGGCCGATGCCGCGGTCGGTGCCGGCAATCACGAAGCGCCCGCGCAAAAACTCCATGTCGACCGCGGAAACCTCCAGCACGTGGGCGGCGATCTGCTTGCCCTGTTCGATCACCTTGTCGCCGGATTCGAGGAAGGCCTGGCTGGCGACCAGCGCCGACTTCGAGCCGCCGGTGCCGCCGCCGACCTCGAGCTGGTCGGAATCGCCCTGCAGCAGGCGGAAGCGGTCGATCGGGATGCCGAGCTTGCCGCCCAGCACCTGGGCGAACGGCGTGGCGTGGCCCTGGCCGTAATCGAGCGTGCCGCTCAGCATGGTGATGGTGCCGTCGGCCTCGAAGCGCACACCGCCATATTCCTTGGCCGGCGGGCCGGTGACCTCGAGGTACGAGCCGATGCCACGGCCGCGCAGCTTGTTGTTTGCGCGGCTCTCGGCCTTGCGCTTGCCGAAGCCTTGCCAGTCGGCCGCCCGCAATGCCTTGTCGAGCACGGTGGTGAACTCGCCGGAATCGTAGTTCATGGCCGACGGCGCCTTGTAGGGCATCTGCTCGGGCGCGATGTGGTTGCGCCGGCGCAGCTCCACCTTGTCGATGCCCATCTCGCGCGCCGCCGTGTCGATCAGGCGCTCCATGTAGTAGTTGCCTTCGGGGCGGCCGGCGCCGCGATAGGCGCCGATCGGCGTGGTGTTGGTGAACACCACCTTGGAATTCACCTCCATCGCGGGCGTGGCGTAGACGTCGATGATATTCTTCACCGCGTTGGTCGTGGCCGGCATCGGCGGATAGATGTAGGCGCCGGCATTGCCTGTACCCGTCAGCCGCACGGCGAGGAAGCGGCCGTCCTTGTCGAGCGCCAGCTCGGCCACGCGCTGGTGGTCGCGCCCGTGATGGTCGCTCAGGAAACTCTCGGAGCGCTCGTCGGTCCATTTGACCGGCCGTCCCAGCAGCTTGGCTCCGAGCAGCAATGGCCCGTACTCGGGATAGACCTGGCTCTTCATGCCGAACGACCCGCCGACATTGCCGGTCAGCACGCGCACCCTGTCGGTCGGCACGTTCAGCACGTCGCGCGCCAGGCCGCCGCGCAGGCCCATCACGCCCTGGCAGCCGACGTTGAGCGTCCAGCGCTCGGTCTTGGCATCCCACGAGCCGATCGCCGAGCGCGGCTCCATGGGATTGACGACGATGCGGTTGGAGACGATCTCCAGCCGCGTGACGTGGGCGGCTTCGGCGAAGGCCTTCGTCACCGCCTCGGCGTCGCCGTAGTGGAAGTCGAGCGCGAGGTTGCCGGGGACGTCGTCGTGGATCTGCGGCGCGCCGGGCTTCAGCCCTTCGGCGGGCGTCGTGACGGCGGGGAGCTCCTCGATGTCGAGCTCGACGGCTTCGGCGGCGTCCTTGGCCTGCAGGGCCGTCTCGGCCACGACGCAGGCCACGGCCTCGCCGACGAACCGCACCTTGCCCTTGGCGAGCGACGGGCGCGGCGGCGTCTTCATCGGCGTGCCGTCACGCTGCGGGATGTTCATCGGGCATTTCAGCGGGCCGAAGCCCGCCGCATCGAGGTCGGCGTGGGTGTAGACCGCCAGCACGCCCGGCATGGCGCGCGCCGCCGTGGTGTCGATGCCTTTCAGGATTCCGTGAGCGATGCGGCTGCGCACCATCACGGCGTAGGCCTGACCCGCGAGGTTGATGTCGTCGGTGTAGCAGCCCTGGCCGCGCAGCAGGGTCGGATCCTCCATGCGCGGCACGGGCTGGCCGACACCGAATTTCATCAACGCGAGCTCGGTGTCGTCGTACGAGTCCATCAGATACCTCCGCAAACAACACACGCGCCTAACCTCTCCCCTAGCGGGGGAGAGGAATATGAAGGGACGCGTCGCCGGGCGACGCCCGCTCTTACTTCAGCGGCGAATAGTTCGTCGGCAGCAGCAGGGTCGAGTGCATTTCGGCGAGCTTGGCCGGGCCCTTGGCGAGGTAGGCCTGCCAGGCCGGATCCTTCATCGCCGCACCACGCGCCTCGAAGCGCTCAGCCAAGTTCTTGTAGCGCCAGAGATGGATCCACTCGTTGGGCTGTGGAAACTCGCCGGTCCAGGCGCCCCAGATCGGCGAATACTTCTCGCGCGCTTCCTTCACCTCGAGGAAATCCTTGCCGTACTGCTGCGCGCCGCCCAGCACGGTGCGGTAGATGCGCAGCTCGTAGACGTTGCCGGTCGTGCCGTCCGAGGGCTTGATGTCGACCACGGCGTTCATCACGCGCAGGTCCTGGCGCTGGATCCACGGCCGGATGGTCGGCACGTATTTCTCGGTCCAGTCCTTGTTCTTCATCAGCTCGCCGCGCAGGCGCTCGCGGTCGTTCAGGCTGTCGTACTTCCACAGATGCCAGATCTGGTTCAGCGCGCCGAACTCGGCCGTCCAGTAGCCGTGGTTGACGCCGTAGTTGTTGCCGCGCGCCGGCCGGCCGATCGTCTCGGCGGCCTTGAGGTACTCCGGCATCTTGCCGGGAACCAGGGTGTAACAGCGCAGTTCGTAGACCATATGACGTCTCCCCTCACGGATGTGGGTTTTTGGGCGGATGAGCCCGCACGGCTTCTTCGTTGATGTCGGCGCCCCAGCCCGGACGGGTGGACACGATCAGTTCGCCATTCTGGATGACCGGCGGATGGGTGACCAGATCGTCTTTCCAGGGCACGTCGTCGATATCGATTTCCATGATACGGAAATTGGGCATGGCGGCGCACATGTTGGCGCTCATCAGGGTCGACATGTGGCCGTAGAAATTGTGCGGTGCGCAGTTGATCTCATAGGGCTCCGCCATGGCAGCGATCTTCATCGACTCCTGCATGCCGTTCCACGGCGCGTCGATGATCGCCACGTCCATCGAGCGGTTCTCGAAGAACGGGCGGAACTGGCGGCGGCCGAACAGCGATTCGCAGGAGGCAATCGGCATTGCGGCGCGGTCGCGGATCAGGCGCAGACCCTCTGCATCGTAGGAATCGATCTCCAGCCAGAAGAGGTTGTAGGGCTCGCAGGCGCGTGCGACCTTGATGTAGCCCTCGGTTTTGAAGTTGAAGTTGCTGTCGAGCAGGATGCCCATCTCGGGACCGGCACCCTGGCGGAACGCCGCCAATCCGTCGGCGATCGCGGCCAAGGTGGCGCCGTCGGCGTTCAGCTCGGGATAGCCCGGCCCGCGCGCGAAGCCCGGCTGGTGCATGTTGGGCGGATCCAGATCGAAGCGGAAGATGTTGGTCTTGAGCGCCTTGAAGCCGCACTCCTTCACATGCTTGCCGAGCTTCATCAGGTCGTCGAGCGAGCGCACGGGTTCGACACCCATGACGTCGGCATTGCGAAAGCGATAGCTGCCGCAATGCGACCAGTAGAGCGGCAGGCGATCGCGCACCGGACCGCCGAACAGCTCATAGACCGGCACACCCAACGCCTTGGCCTTGACGTCGAGCAGCGCGTTCTCGATGGCGGCCATGGCCTGCTGGTTCAGGCCGCCCGGCGCCTGGCGCGTGATGCCCTGCTGGCGCGCCATGATGCGCTCGATAGGGCGCGGGTCGTGGCCGATCAGATCCTGCGCCATGCGGCGGATCACGGCGGTGAGGCCGGCGCTGCCATAGCCTTCGTTGTATTCCGACCAGCCGATCACGCCTTCGTCGGTCGTGATCTTGAGGAACGAGAAGTCGCGCCAGCCGGCATTGCAATGAAGATCCTCGATCTTGACGATTTTCATGGTGTTTCCTCTCCGTTGGCCGGCAGCATAGACTACGAGGCGACCATTGCGGGGAGAAACCATGCCGCTGCACGGCAAGGGGATGCTGATCGTGTTCTGCGAGGTGAAGGCCCGCGACGAGCGCGACTTCAACGAGTGGTACAATCGCGAGCACATAGACGAGCGGGTGAACCTGCCGGGCTTTCATCGCGGGCGCCGTTATGTCGCCGTGCGCGGCTCGCCCAAGTATCTCGCGACCTACGAATGCGACACGGTCGAGGACCTGGCGACGCCGGGTTACCTGGCGCTGCTGGCCAACCAGACGCCGTGGACGCAGGCGGTGATGGCCAGGTTCACCAAGTTCGCGCGGTTGACCGTGCGCGTGCAGGCCGATCTTGCCCATGGCGTCGGCGGCGCCGTTGCGGCGGTGCGCTTCACGCCCAATCCGCGCTCCCGCAAGGCCTTGGTCGAATGGCTGAACGAGACGGCGTTGCCCAAGGCGATCGCACGGGCCGGCATGGTGGGCGCCATGGCGGCGGAGAACGATCTCGAGGTCGCCCATGCACCGCTGCAGACCAAGAGCATGGATCATCCGAAAGCCGACGAGGCCGAATGGGTGGCATTGCTGGAGGGCAGCGACGCCGGCGTCGTCGGCGCGGCAGCCCGTGCGACATTCACTCTGGCGAAGCTCAGGAATTTTGGCGTAACGGTGGCGCCGACGATCGGGACCTACCGGTTCCTGTTCGGGAACCAGCGCTGACCGCCAGTACTCTTCGTCAGAGCGCGGACCTCCAGGTCCGCTCATGATTCATGATGCGGACCTGGAGGTCCGCGCTCCAATGACGGAAGTTTGAGCTATCGTTGACCGACCCATCGCGTAAGGTCCCGTCGTGACCGCCAAGCAGAAGATCTTCTGGCTGCGCCTCGTGACGCTGATCGGGCTTTGCCTGCCGGCGATGGAGCTTGCCTGGCGCTGGTACAACGGCGACCTCGAGCCGCGGCCCGTGACCGTGGCCACTCATTCGACCGGCGACTGGGCTGTCATCTTCCTCATGCTGTCGCTCGCCATGACGCCGGCACGGGCGCTGTTCGACTGGATGCCGCTGGTGCAGATCCGCCGGCGCATCGGCGTCGCGGCCGCCCTCTATGCCGGTGCGCACTTCCTGATCTACGTGCTCGACCAGAAATGGAACCTGGTCGTGGTCGCGACCGAGATCGTCAAGCGCTTCTACCTCACGATCGGCTTCGTGACCCTGCTGATGCTGGTGGCGCTCGCCGTCACCTCGACCGACGGCTGGCAGAAGCGCCTGCGGCGCAACTGGAAGCGCCTGCACTGGCTGATCTATCCGGCGGCCTTCATCGCCATCATCCATTTCTTCATCCAGTCGAAGGTCAAGATCAGTGAGCCAGCCTTCACGGCCGGCCTGTTCGCCTGGCTGATGCTGTGGCGCGCCTTGCCGTCGAAGCTGCAGCGCAGCTATTTGGGACTCGCCGCCCTCGCCGTTGCCGCAACGTTCGCCACCGTGGTCTTCGAGGCCGCGTGGTACTGGCTGGTGAACGGTCGCGATCCGACCGTCGTGCTGCTGGCCAACCTCGATCCGGAACTCGCCTTCCGGCCCGCGCAAAAGGTGCTGATCGCCTCGCTGCTGGTGATGGTGGCCGTGGCCCTGCGCCGACTCACCCTGGCGGCAAACAAGCTCTGGACGAAGCGCTATATCCAGTCGACTATACCGACCCCCTGACCGGAGGTCGGTATGAAGAGACGGAGTTGGCTCGGCCTGGCGCTTGCCGTGCCGTTTCTGCCGGGCATCGCCCAGGCACAGGCCGGCATGGTGGTGTTCGCCGCCGCCAGCCTGAAGAATGCATTGGATGAGATCGCCGCAACCTGGGCCAGGGACACCGGCAAGCCCGCGCCTAGAATCTCCTATGCCGCGAGTTCGGCGCTGGCGAGGCAGATCGAGCAGGGCGCGCCGACCGACCTGTTCATCTCTGCCGACCTCGACTGGATGGACTACGCGGCAGCCAGGAACCTCATCAAGGCCGACACGCGCTTCAATCTTTTGGGCAACAAGATCGTGCTGATCGCGCCCAGGGATTCCAGGACCACGACGCTCGCCCTCACCGGCGGCGATCTCGCCAAGGCACTGGCGGGCGGCAAGCTGTCGATGGGCAATGTCGACGCCGTCCCGGCCGGCAAGTACGGCAAGGCCGCGCTTGAGAAGCTCGGGGCGTGGAGCAGCGTCAAGGGCAGCATCGCCCAAGCCGAGAATGTCCGCGCCGCCCTCCTGCTGGTGGCACGCGGCGAGGCGCCGCTCGGCATCGTCTACAGCACCGATGCCGCGGCCGAGCCCGGCGTGAAGATCGTGGCGACCTTCCCCGCGGATTCCCATCCGCCGATCACCTACCCCGCCGCATTGACCCGCGAATCGAAGAACGCCGACGCAAGAACCTTCCTCGACTTCCTGCGCAGCACCAAGGCCCGCTCGGCGTTCGAGAAGCAGGGCTTCACGGTTCTGGTGAAGTCCGCCTCCTCGACATGACGCCGGAAGAATGGACGGCGGTCAGGCTGAGCCTGCTGGTCGCCACCACGGCGACCCTGGCCAGCCTGCCCTTCGGCGTCGCCGTCGCCTGGCTGCTGGCGCGCCGCCAGTTCTGGGGCAAGAGCCTCTTGGACACGCTGGTCCACCTGCCGCTGATCCTGCCGCCCGTCGTCACCGGCTACCTGCTGCTGATCTCCTTCGGCAAGCGCGGGCCGATCGGCGCCTTCCTCGACCAGGCCTTCGGCATCGTCTTCTCCTTCCGCTGGACCGGTGCGGCGCTGGCCTGCGCGGTGATGGGCTTCCCGTTGCTGGTGCGTGCCATTCGCCTCTCGATCGAGGCGGTCGACGTGCGCCTGGAATCGGCGGCCGGTACGCTCGGCGCCAACCCGTTCTGGGTGTTCATCACCGTCACCCTGCCGCTCTGCCTGCCCGGCGTGATCGCGGGCGCCATCCTGTGCTTCGCCAAGTCGATGGGCGAGTTCGGCGCCACCATCACCTTCGTCTCCAACATCCCGGGCGAGACGCAGACCCTGCCGTCGCTGATCTACACCCTCACGCAGGTCCCGGGCGGCGATGCCGGCGCCATGCGGCTCACCCTGGTGTCGATCGCGATCTCCATGCTCGCCCTGCTGGGCTCGGAGCTGCTGGCCCGGCGCATCGGCGCCCATCGGATAGCGGCATGAGCCTCGAGGTCGACATCGACCACGCGCGCGGCAGCTTCCGCATCGCCGCGCGCTTTTCGGCCGCGCCCGGGCTGACGGCGCTGTTCGGCCGCTCGGGCTCGGGCAAGACCACACTGGTCGACATCGTCGGCGGCCTGGTCCGTCCGGACCGCGGCCGTGTCGCCGTCGACGGACAGGTGCTTTTGGACACCGAGCGCCGCGTCTTCGTGCCGAGCCACCGGCGCCGCATCGGCTACGTGTTCCAGGACAGCCGGCTGTTCCCGCATCTCAGCGTGCGCCGCAACCTGCTCTATGGACGCTGGTTCAACCGCGAAGCCGGCGGCACGGCCGCCGGTCTCGCCCCAGTCGTCGACCTGCTGGGCATCGGCCATCTGCTGGAACGGCGTCCCGACTCGCTTTCAGGCGGCGAGAAGCAGCGCGTCGCGATCGGTCGCGCCCTGCTCGCCCATCCGCAGGTCCTGCTGATGGATGAACCACTCGCCGCACTGGACGAGGCGCGGCGCGCGGAGATCCTGCCCTATATCGAGCGCCTGCGCGACGAGATGGGCGTGCCCATCCTCTATGTCAGCCATTCCGTCGCCGAGGTGGCGCGGCTGGCCACGACCGTGGTGATCCTGACCGACGGCAAGGTGACGGCCGTCGGGCCGGTCGCCGATATCCTGCCGCTGGCCGATTCGGGCGACGGCGGCAGCGTGCTCGATGCCACGGTGGCGCGCCACGACGAGGCCTTCCAGCTTTCTGTGCTGACCTCGGCCGCCGGCGAGCTGCAGGTGCCGCGGCTCAGCGTCCCTGTCGGCGCCCCGGTGCGCGCCTATATACGCGCCCGCGACGTCATGCTGTCGCTCAAGCCGCCCGAAGAGATCAGTGCCCTGAACGTGCTGGCCGGCCGCATCGCCGCGGTCGAGCCCGGCGGCGGCGCGCAGGCCGAGGTCAAGCTGGATTGCAACGGCGCCGCGCTCACCGCGCGTCTTACCGTCAAGTCGGTGCAGCGGCTCGCCTTGGCGCCGGGCAAGCCGGTCTATGCCGTGATCAAGAGCGTCTCGTTCGAGCGCAGCTAGGGAATCACAAATGTCGGACACCGACGCCTCTGTCATCCCGAGCCGAAGGCGAGGGACCTTTCCGTTGCCTCAAAGGCCCCTCGCTTCGCTCGGGGTGACAGATGTGACTCACTGCACCTAGGAGCCCGCGATGCCCCATCTCAGCATCCGCATCGATTTCGACGACGAAGGCCGGCTCGGCCCGGGCAAGGTGGCGCTGCTGGAGGGCATCGCCCGCGAGGGCTCGATCTCCGCGGCCGGGCGGGCGATGAACATGTCCTACAAGCGCGCCTGGGAGCTGGTGGCGGACATCAACGAGAGCTTCGCCGAGCCCCTGGTGGCAGCCCAAACCGGCGGCAAGGCGGGCGGCGGCGCCGCGCTGACGCCGCGCGGCGAGGAGCTGGTCCGCCACTATCGGGCGATCGAGCGCAAGGCGCTGTCGGCCACCGCCTCCCATCTCAAGGCCCTGCAGGCGATTTCCCGCAACAGGCGCCGAAAATAACGCGCTATCCTCGGCGGCAAATGGGGAGGCCGCCGTGGCGAGGGTAAAGGTTCGCACAGGCATGCCGAGCGTCGCGCTGGGCAAGGCGGAGTTCGCCCGCCGCGTGCGCCGCCGCTTCTACGATCCCGCGTTCAAGTCGGTCGAGCAGGAGATCGAGCGCATCATCGAGGTCGCCTGGGACGGCTACAACGACAGCCGCAAGGCGCCGCGCGCCAAGCCGGCCGGCAAGGACCATGCCGACCCGAGCCACCGGCTCTCGGTCGAATGGTCGGAAGCGAGCCGGGCCATCAAGCGCGCCGAGCGGCAGCAGAAATCGCGGTCATCGAAGTCGCGCATCCTGCTGATCAACGGCTCCGCGCGCAGCGACCAGACCTGCCCCGGCGAGATGTCCAAAAGCTTCCGTCTGGTGAAGATCGCTCAGCGGGTGTTCGCGCGCGAACGCGATCTCGAGGTCGAGCTGCTCGACCTCAGCCATCTCGCGTCGGAGTACGGCCGCAACATCCACCCCTGCAAGGCCTGCGTATCGACGGCCATGCCGCTCTGCCACTGGCCGTGCTCCTGCTATCCCAACCATTCGCTGGGCCACCACAACGACTGGATGAACGAGATCTATCCGATGTGGGTCGCCGCCCACGGCGTCATGATCGTGACACCGGTCAACTGGTATCAGGTGCCGGGGGGATTGAAGGCGATGATCGATCGGCTGGTCTGCGCCGACGGCGGCAACCCGGATTCGACCTCGACCGGCGGCAAGGATGCGCGGAAGGCCAAGGATCTCGAGATGAAGGGCTGGGACTATCCGCGGCATCTCGCCGGCCGCGCCTTCTCCGTCGTGGTGCACGGCGATGCCACCGGCACCGAGACGCTGCGCCGCCTCCTCGTCGACTACGAACCCTATGCCACCAGTTACGACGCGCTCGACCGCGACAGGGCCTTCCAGGAGGAGACGCGCAACGCCGCGCGTGCGCTCATCGCGGCCGTGAAGCTGCTGCGCCAGAGAAAGCTCGCCCAGCCCGGCGCCCGGCTATGCGACGTACGACCCAAGTAGACGTGCGCCCCAAGTAAAGGGCGAAGCGAGGAAACGATGTCGCCGCTCTACCTGCCTTTCTCGCCACGCTTCATCACGCTGACGCTCGCCGTGGCGGCGACGATCCTGTTCGGCATCTGGCTCTACTTCGACCAGCGCTCGATCGTGCTCGGGATCCTGCTCGGCGTCTCGCTCTTCCTGACCGGCGTCGGCATCATCGACCTCTTCCAGAAATCGCACGCGGTGCTGCGCAACTACCCGATCGCGGCGCACCTGCGCTTCATCTTCGAGGCGATCCGGCCGGAGATGCGGCAGTACTTCTTCGAGGGCGAGAAGGACGGCATGCCGTTCAGCCGCGACCGGCGCGCGGTGGTCTACCAGCGCGCCAAGAACGCGCTCGACGTGCGGCCGTTCGGCACGAACCACGACGTCTACGTGGCGGGCTACGAATGGATGGCGCATTCGATCGCGCCCACGCCGGTGAGCACCGAGCAGCATCGCGTCCTGATCGGTGGCCCGGAGTGCACCCAGCCCTACTCAGCCTCGATCTTCAACATTTCGGCGATGAGCTTCGGCTCGCTCAGCGCCAACGCCATCCGCGCGCTGAACGGCGGCGCCAAGCTTGGTGGCTTCTACCACGACACCGGCGAAGGCGGTTACAGCCCCCATCACCGCGAGGGCGGCGGCGACATCGTCTGGGAGATCGGCTCGGGCTACTTCGGCGCACGCAACGATGACGGCACCTTCTCAGCCCAACGCTTCGCCGAGGGTGCCAAGAATCCGCAGGTCAAGATGGTCGAGCTGAAGCTCAGCCAGGGCGCCAAGCCCGGCCATGGCGGCGTGCTGCCCGCGCCCAAGGTCAGCCAGGAGATCTCGCTGACCCGCGGCGTGCCGATGGGCCAGGACTGCATCTCGCCGTCGCGCCACTCGGCCTTCTCCACGCCGGTCGAGATGATGCGCTTCATTGCCGAGATGCGCCGGCTGTCGGGCGGCAAACCGGTCGGCTTCAAGCTCTGCATCGGCCACGAGTGGGAGTTTTTGGCGATCTGCAAGGCCATGCTGGAGACAGGCATCTATCCCGACTTCATCGTCATCGACGGCAAAGAAGGCGGCACCGGGGCGGCGCCCATGGAGTTCGTCGACCATATCGGCAAGCCGATGCGCCAAGGCCTCTACTTCGTGCACAACGCCCTGGTCGGCATCGGCGTGCGTGATCGCATCAGGCTTGGCGCCGCCGGCAAGATCATCACCGCCTTCGATATCGTGCGCGCCATGGCGCTGGGCGCGGACTGGTGCAACGCCGCACGCGGCTTCATGTTCGCCGTGGGCTGCATCCAGTCGCAGCACTGCCACACCGACCGCTGCCCGACCGGCGTGGCGACCCAGGACCCGACGCGCCAGCGCGCCCTGGTGGTCCCGGACAAGATCCAGCGCGTCGCCAATTTCCATCGCGCCACCGTGCGTGAACTCTGCGAGCTGACGGCGGCGGCGGGACTGGAGCATCCCAACCAGTTCAAGCCGATCCACATCTCACGGCGCGTTTCGCCGAAGGAGGTCGTGACCTTCGACGACGTCTATCCGGCGCTGGCCGAGGGTGCGCTGCTGGCCGGCACGGCACCGCCGCGCTGGACCCAACCCTGGAACATGGCCGACGCCCATTCGTTCCGCGCCGTGGCCTGATCCAGCCAAAGCAGTTGCGAATCGGCCGGGCTTGGCCCAGCAATTGGGCAAGCAAGGAGAGGAAACCCATGACCGCGCCGTTCGATTTCACGCCCCTGCTGCCGCCCAACACGCCCGCGCCCGCCGTCAAGTGGAACGGCTTTCCCAAGTACAATTTCATCGGCGGCCACAACGACGCCAAGCACGTTCCGGTCGACGCCCTGATCGCGGCGGCGACGGCGGTGCTGAAGCGCGAGGGCGCCACGCTCGCGACCTACGGCCTGAACAGCGGACCGCTGGGCTACCGGCCGTTGCGCGAGTTCCTGGCCGGCAAGCTCAAGGGCCACGCCGGCATCGACTGCTCGCCCGACGAGATCCTGATCACCTCGGGGTCGATGCAAGGGCTCGACCTGGTCAACAGCCTGCTGCTCACCAAGGGCGACACCATCCTGATCGAGCAGGAGACCTATGGCGGCGCGCTGACCAAGCTGACACGGCTCGGCATCAATGCGGTCGGCATCCCGCTCGACGGCGAGGGGCTGCGCGTCGACGTGCTGAAGCGGAAGCTCGAGGAGCTGACGGCCAGGGGCATCAAGCCCAAGTACATCTACACCATCCCGACGGTGCAGAACCCGACCGGCGCCATCATGGGCGAGGTGCGCCGTGCGGAGCTGCTGAAGATCGCGCGCGAGCATGGCGTCATGATTTTCGAGGACGAGTGCTACTCCGACCTGATCTGGGACGGCGAGCGGCCGCGTTCGCTGTTCGCCATGGCGGGCGGAGAGGGCGTGATCCATATCGGCTCGTTCTCCAAGTCGATCGCGCCGGCGCTGCGCGTCGGCTACCTGGTCGCCAAGTGGGAGGTGCTGAGCCGCATCCTGGCGCTGAAGCAGGACGCGGGCTCGGGCGCGCTGGAGCAGATGATCCTGGCCGAATTCTGCAAGCAGCACTTCGCCGACCACGTCCCCAGGCTTGCCAAGACGCTCGCCGGCAAGCTGCAGACGCTGCGCGAGGCGCTGGCCGAGCAGTTCGGCACCGCCGCCGAGTTCGGCGATCCGCCGGGCGGCATCTATCTCTGGATCAAGCTGCCCGACAATGTCGACACGGTGAAGCTCGGGCAGGCGGCGCTGGCCGCCGGTGTGTCGATCAATCCCGGGCCGGAATGGTCGACCAACAAGGAATATTCCAAGTGCCGGCTCAGGCTCTGCTTCGCCAACCCCGAGCCGGAGACCATCAGGCAGGGCGTGGCGGCGCTGGCCGAGGTCTGCCGCCGCGAGTTCGGCTTGCCGCTGCGCAGCGCCAACATCGACAAGCGCTGACTATCGGAGCGCGGACCTCCCGGTCCGCTCATGATCTTCCGGACCGCGAGCCTCCGGCTCGCTCATGATCATGAGCGCGCAGGATGCGCGCGGTCCGGAAGAGGAAGACTATGAGCGGACCTGGAGGTCCGCGCTCCGGCAAGAGGCCTACTTCTCTTCGGCGATCACCATCCACATGATGCCGAAGCGGTCGGCGACCATGCCGAACTTCGAGGCGAAGAAGGTCTTGGTCAGCGGCAGCTGAACCTTGCCGCCTTTGCCTACTGCCGTGAACAGCTTCTCCGCCTCGGCGTCGTCCTTGGCGTTGAGAGCGAGGCCGAAGCCCTGGAAGGTGGTCTTGCCCGCGCACTCACCGTCGGACGCCAGGATCTGCGTGTCGCCGACGCGGAAGGCAGCATGCATCACTTTGTCGCCCGAGCTGGGCGGCATGTGGCTGGGGTCGGGCTTGTCGGGATTCTCCTTGAAGCGCATCAGCATCTCGACCTTGGCGCCGATCGCGCCTTTGTAGAATTCGAGCGCCTCCTCGCACTTGCCGTCGAAGAAGAGGTAGGGCTGCACGCTAACGGTCTGTTGCACGGCCATGATTGTCTCCTTTGTTCAGTCGTCGATGAATTGGCAAGCGGAGGTCCAGAAAGCGGTGAACACGCGCGGCGGCTGGGCGTTAGCCGGTGTCCGGACCGTAACGCCCCGGTCTGATCCACGGTCCGTGCGACGTGTCACCACAGCACAACCTCCTCCTTCAGCTTTCCGGCAGGGCGGTCGAGAAACGGTCCAGGCAGCGCGTCCAGCCGCCGTCGTGTAGCGCGCGTGCCTCCTCGCTCGGCAGCCCGCTGTGGCGCAGCGTCAGCAGCGTGCGTCCGCCGCGGTCGGCGAACGTCACCGTCACCAGCGTCTCGCGATCGACGATGCGGCCGCCTTCGCTCGAGTAGGTGAAGACCAGCCGCTCGGGCGCCACCACCTCGCGATAGACGCCGTGCTCGCTGATCAGCGTGCCATCGGGGGCCATCAGCCGGCGGCCCCAGGCGCCGCCTGGCCGCACGTCCATCGTGCAGTCGACCGTGGTGTAGTCGCGCGACGCCCACCAGCGGGCGATCAGCCGCTCGTCCGTCCACGCCGCGAACACGCGTTCGCGCGGCGCGGCGAACTCGCGCCGCAGATAGACTTCCTGGGTGGACGGACGGACGGCGAGCGTCATGCGTCTTTCTGGAATTCGACGTCGATGACGATCTCGATCGCATCGCCGAACAGCGGCGGCAGGCCGAAGTCGACCGGATTGATGCTGCCCGTGGCGCTGACGCCGATGCGTGGGCGGTCGGCGAAGCCCTTGCCGGCACCCACCAGCTCGACGTCGAACGTCACCGGCTTGGTCTTGCCCATCAGCGTGAGCTGGCCGTCGACCTTGCCACGCCGCGTGCTCATCTGGCGGAAGGCGGTCGACACGAAGGTCGCCTCGGGAAAGGCGGCCGACTTCAGGAAGTTGTTGCCTGAAAGCTCCTGGGCAAAGCCCTTGACGTTGGAGGTGATCGACGCCGTCTCGACCTTCGCGGTGATCGACGAGTTGGCCGTGTTGACGGGATCCCACTTCAGCGTGCCGCTCGGCCGGTCGAAGCGGAAGATGCTCCAGGAGTAGCGCAGGTGCGAGACGCGGGCGATCACCGAGGCATGGTCGGGATCCAACGTGTAGGCGCCGGCCGGCGCCTGCTTGTAATCGGCCTCGCCCATGTAGACGCCGGGCGGCAGGTCGTTCTGCTGCGTGCCTTGCGCCTGTGCGGCCGCGATCGACGAGGGGAACAATGCAAACGAAAGAACGAGCGCGCGCAGTGCACGAGACATCGCCTACTCCTGACCTTTGATGGGTGACTACTTCTTCTCGGCGGCGGCCTTCAGATCGGCCAGGCCCTTCTCGAAATCCCGGCCGATCATGTCGTCGATGTTCATGAAGGTGCCAATTACCTTGGACATATAGGGACTGGGTCCGTAGACCGCCCAGGTGACGGACGTGCTGTCGCCCTTCGGCTCGAGCAGGAACTCGCCCATGTTGTGGGCCTCGAAAGGCTTCAGGAAATCGAGCTTGATCACGATCTTTCGCGGGCCGCTTTCGATCATTTCGATGCTGCCCTGGCCGACATTCTTGTCGCCTTCCCAGGCATAGGTGGCGCCCTTGCCAGCAGTGACAGCACCGAACGATCGCTTCATCGCTGGATCCTTCTTCTCGTAGGGTGACCACACGGCCCACGCCTTGATGTCGTTGATCAGCGGATAGACCTTGTCCGGCGGCGCGTCGATCAGGACGACGCGCTGGACGCGGAAGGAATCGGGCTTGGTCGCGGCGTAGAGCAGGATTCCGGCGATCGCGACAACGACGACGACGCCGATGATGGCAAGCGTCTTCAGCATCGATGCAACCTTCACTTAACCTTGGGGTTAAGCATTAGAAAGCGTTCGTCACGCTGTCAATTGATGAGACAAATTCGGCTCAGCTACAAACTCTCCTCGCCCTGGCGAGGATGTGTTAGTCACCAAACCATCATGATCGAATTCAGCGCCGGCCGTCCGGCAACACGTTCGTCGAGCGGCATGGTGACCAGTCCGCACGCGCTTGCCTCTCAAGCCGGAACCGAGGTGCTGCGCGACGGCGGCACGGCCGTCGATGCCGCGGTGGCGACGAGTGCCGCCCTCTCCGTCCTCTATCCCCACATGACCGGTGTGGGCGGCGACGCCTTCTGGTTGATCTACGACGCCGCAGCCAACGCCGTGCGCTACATCGATGGCGGCGGCCGCGCGACCTCGCGCGGCACCATCGAGGCGTTCACGCGTCTCGGCCTCGACGAGGTGCCCTACCGCGGTCCATTGCCCGGCACGCTCACCGTGCCCGGCGCCGTCGCGAGCTGGAGCATGGCCCATGCGGCCTACGGCCGCCTGACGCTCAGGCGCTGCCTGGAAAGCGCCATCGGTTTTGCACGCGACGGCTTTCCTGTGACGGCACGGCTCGCGCATTGGCTCGCGGCGACGCGGGACGAGCTGGCCAAGAGCCCCGAGGCGGCGGCGATCTTCCTCAAGGACGGCAAGGTCCTCAGGAATCCCGATCTCGCACGCACGCTGGAGGCCATCGCCAGCGACGGCTGGTACGGCTTCTACGACGGCGAGGTGGCGCGCGAGCTGGCGCGCTACTCCGACGCCAACGACGGCTTCTTCACAGCGGACGATCTCAGGGCGCAGTCGGCGCGCTGGGGCGAGCCACTCAGGGGCCGCTATCGCGACGTGACGATCTACGAGACGACGGCGCCAACCCAAGGCTTCGCCGTGCTCAAGATGCTGAACCTGCTGGAACCCTTCGAGTTGCATAAAAAGCCGTTCCTTGGGCCCGATGCGGTGCATCTGATGGTGCAGGCCAAGCAGATCGCCTACCACGACCGCGACCGGCACCTCGCCGACCCGCGCTTCGCCGACGTGCCGATGGAGCGGCTGATCTCCAAGGCCTATGCTGACGAACGGCGCGGGTTGATGGATCCCGACCGCGCCCTGCCGTGGGACCGCATCCCGTCCTACGGCAGCCTGGCCGGCGACACGGTGTACATCGCCGTGGTCGACAAGGCGGGCAACGCGGCCTCGCTCATCCATTCGCTTTACGGCGTCTTTGGCGCCGCGGTGGTGGCGGGCCGCACCGGCGTGGTGCTGCAGAACCGCTCGGCGTATTTCTCGCTCGATCCAAAGAGTCGCAATCGCCTCGAGCCGGGCAAGACGCCGTTGCACACGCTGATCGCCTCGCTGGCCTTCCGGAACGACAGGCTATGGGCCGCCGTGGGCTGCATGGGCGCCGACGGCCAGCCTCAGATCCACATGCAGGTCTACAGCGCCCTGATCGACCATGGGCTGGACATCCAGCAGGCTCTCGACATGCCGCGCTTTCTCTCCGGCCGCTTCGGACTCCTCGAGCCGCGCGACACGCTGCACATTGAGGCGCGCTTTCCGAGCGAGACCATCGCCGAGCTGGAGCGGCGCGGCCACCTGCTCGACCGCTGGGGCGACTGGAACGAGACGGCGGGCCATGCCCACGGCATCACCATCGATGCCGCGACGGGCCAGCGCCTGGGTGGCGCCGATCCGCGCAGCGACGGCGCGGCAGTATCGTCATCCTGAGCGAAGCGAAGGATCTCATGCCCTTGACAACCGGCGATGAGATTCTTCGCTGCGCTCAGAATGACAGTGAGAACCCCTCGTAGCCGTTCTTCACCACGGCCTCGCAGCGTTCGATGTAGGCGGGGAAGCCACCGATATAAGGCATGAACACCCGCGGTTTGCCGGGGATGTTGGCGCCGATGTACCACGAGCTGCAGCTCGACCGCAGCGTGGCACCCGCGGCCTCGCCGACATGGCCGACCCACGCCTCCTCGGCGTCGCGGCTCGCCTCGATCAGGGTGGCGCCGCGCGAGCGCACATATTCGATGCAATCGGCGATCCATTCGACATGCTGCTCGATCGACGGCAGCATGTTGGTCAGCACCGACGGGCTGCCCGGCCCGGTGATGGTGAAGAGATTGGGGAAGCCCGCCATGGTGAGGCCGAGATAGGTCTTCGGCCCCTCGGTCCACTTCTCCTCCAGGCTGCGGCCGTCGCGGCCACGGATGTCGATCCTGAGCAGCGCTCCGGTCATGGCGTCGAAGCCGGTCGCCAGCACCAGGCAGTCGAAGGTGTAATCCTTGCCGTTTGCCCGCAGGCCTTCGGCGGTGATGCGCTCGATCGGCTGGTCGCTGACATCGACCAGCGCGACATGCGGCTGGTTGAAGGTCGCCCAGTAGCCGGTGTCGACGCACAGCCGCTTGCAGCCGATGACGTTGCGCGGCGAGAGCCTGTCGGCGAGCTCGGGGTCCTTCACCACCTCGCGGATCTTGGCGTGCACGAACTCAGCCGCCGTCTTGTTCGATTCGTCGTTGAGCAACAGGTCGGAGAAGGAGGCCATGAACCCCAGGCCGCCATAGTCCCAGCGTTCCTGGAATTCGCGCTGCCGCTCCGCTTCGGGTGTCGCCATGGCCGAGGCCATGTTGATCTTGAAGTCGATGCCGGGAGGCGTCGCCTTGGCGCGCTTGCGCATCGCCGGATAGTTCGCCTTGACCTCGCGCACATGGTCGGGATCGAGCGGCTTGTTGTGCGCTGGCACGGTGTAGTTGGCCGTGCGCTGGAACACGGTGACGTGGCTCGCCTGCCGGGCGATCATCGGGATCGACTGGATGGCCGACGAGCCGGTGCCGATCACGCCCACCGTCTTGCCGGTGAAGTCCACGCCCTCATGAGGCCAGTTGCCGGTGTGATAGGTTGGGCCCTTGAAATCCGCCAAGCCGGGAATCCTGGGCGTGTTGGGCGACGAGAGACAGCCCAATGCGGTGACGACGAAGCGCGCCGTCACGCGATCTCCCTTGTCCGTCTCGACCGTCCAGGCGTGCGCGCCCTCGTCGAAGGTAGCCTTCGTGACGCGGGTCTCGAATTTGATGTCGCGGCGCAGGTCGAAGCGGTCGGCGACGTGGTTGGCGTAGCGCAGGATCTCGGGTTGGGTGGCGTAGCGCTCCGTCCACTCCCATTCCTGCTGCAGCTCGGGCGAGAACTGGTAGGAGTACTGTACGCTCTCGACGTCGCAGCGCGCGCCGGGATAGCGGTTCCAGTACCAGGTGCCGCCGACGCCCTTGCCGGTCTCGAACACCTGCACCTTGAACCCCTTGAGCCGCAGCCGGTGCAGCATGTACATGCCACCGAAGCCGGCGCCGATGACCACCACGTCGAAATCGAGCGACATCGTTCCTCCGGACCAATCGCCATGCCATCCTTAGCTCAGAATGAGTGACATCGCCTATCCCGCAAGCTGGTATGCCGCCACGCGAGATGCCAATCCCGAGCGACCGAGCCTGACCGGCCGGGTCACGGCAGACGTCGCGATCGTGGGCGGAGGTTTTGCCGGCCTGCACACGGCGCGCCTGCTGGCGATGCGCGGCCTGAAAGTGGTGCTGGTCGAGCGCCAGCGCATCGGCTGGGGCGCCTCGGGACGCAACGGCGGCTTCGTCGGACCGGGCTTTGCCCTGCGCTCGGGCGCCTTGATCGAGCGGCTGGGCGAGGACCATGCCCGCGGGCTCTACGCCCAGTCGCAGCGCGGCGTTGAGATCGTGCGCTCTTCGCTGAAGGAGATGGGACGGTCCGACATCATGATGGGCTGGGGTCGGCTTTCGGTCTCGCGCACCGACCAGGGGCCGGACTTCGCCGAACGATCGCGCGTCCTGGCGCGCAAGCTCGGCGCCACGTTCGAGCCCTGGGAAACCGACAAGGTACGCACCCTGCTGACCACCGGGCGCTACTTCCAGGGGCTGCACGATGCGGCGGGCTTCCAGGTCCATCCGCTCAACCTCGCGCTGGCGCTGGCGAGCGACGCCGAGCGCCGCGGCGTGCAGGTGCACGAAGCGACGGAGGCGCGGGCCCTGGAGCGCCGCGGCACGGAGTGGCAGCTCAGGACGGCCAAGGGCGAGATCACGGCGCGCCATGTCGTGCTGGCGGGCAACGCCGATCTCGGCCGCATCCATCGGCTGAGCGGCGCGGTCCTGCCGGTCGCGACCTATGTCGCGGTGACCGGCAAGTTCGGCCCGCGGCTTGGCGAGGCCATCCGCTGGCGCGGCGCCATCGGCGACACGCGCCGTGCCGGCGACTACTACCGCATCGTCGACGACGATCGCCTGCTGTGGGGCGGCCGCATCACCACCGACACGCGCGAGCCCTCGCGCCTGCGCGCCATGATGCGGGCCGACATCCTCTCCGTTTATCCGCAGCTCGGCGACATCGAGATCGAATACGCCTGGCCCTGCATCATGGGCTACGCGCTGCACAAGATGCCCCAGGTCGGCGAGATCGAGCCCGGCCTGTGGGCCTGCACGGCCTTCGGCGGCCACGGCGTCGCCCAGACCGCGGCCGGCGCCGATGCGGTGGCGGCCGGCATCGCCCATGAAGACGACCGCTGGCGCCTGTTCGCGCCGTTCGGCACGGCGTGGGCCGGCGGCGCGCTGGGCCGCATCGGCACGCAGCTCGTCTATTGGAAACTGCAAACCAGCGACTGGTGGGACGAGAAGCGCCAGGCGAAGAACGCGGAGACATTGCGCACATGAGCAAGGCCGGAATCGGCGCATCGCCACGGCGCCGCGAGGATGCGCGCTTCGTCACCGGCCATGGCGCCTATCTCGACGACCTGCGTTTCGAGGGGCCGGCTCACGCCATCGTGCTGCGCTCGCCGCATGCCCATGCCCGCGTCCGCTCGATCGACACGACCGCGGCCCAACGCGCCCTTGGCGTGCTCGCCGTGCTGACGGCGGCCGACGCGACGGCCGATGGATTGAAGCCGCTGCGCCCCTACGCTGAAGCCAACATCCAGACTGGCGAGCCTTTCGCCTTTGCACCGCAGCCCTTGCTGGCACACGACAAGGTGCGGTTTGCCGGCGAGCCGGTCGCGCTGATCGTGGCCGAGAGCGCCGCGCAGGCCGCCGACGCCGCCGAGCTGGTCGAGGTCGACTACGAGCCGCTGGCCGCCGTGACGTCGGGCGACGCAGCGCGTGCAGCCGGCGCACCGCTGATCGCCGACGACGTGCCGGGCAACGTCTGCCTCGACTGGCACACCGGCGACGCCGAGGCCGCCGATGCCGCCTTCGCCCGCGCCGCACACGTCGTCTCGGTGCGGCTCGACAACCATCGCATCGTCATGAACCCGATGGAGCCGCGCGGCGGCGTCGGGCAGTTCGATCCGGCAAGCGGCCGCTACACGCTGCATGTTTCCAGCCAGAACATCCACATCAACCGCGACCACGTCGCCCGCGCGCTCGGAGTCGGATCCAAGGACGTCCGCTTCATCGCCCCCGATGTCGGCGGCGGCTTCGGCGCCAAGAACTTCGCCTATGTCGAGCATGCGCTGGTCCTGTGGGCGGCCAGGCGCACCGGACGGCCGGTGAAATGGATCGCGAGCCGCAGCGAAGTGTTCCTGACCGACCATGCCGCACGCGATACCGAGGCTGAGGCCTCGCTGGCGCTCGATGCCGCCGGCCGCTTCCTCGCCTTGAAGGTCACCAGCGTCGCCAATCTCGGCGCCTACATGATCGGCGCCGGCGGCGCGGTGCAGACCTATCAGTACATCCATCTGCAGGGCACGGTGTATCGCATCCCCGCGATCGCGCTGCATATCGCGGCGGTGCTGAGCAACACCGCGCCGATCGGCGTGACGCGCGGGCCGGGTTTCGCCGAGACCGTGAACATCCTGGAACGGCTCATAGACGCGGCGGCCGTCAAGGTCGGCTTCGACCGCGCCGAGCTGCGCCGCCTCAACATGGTGCCGGCCGACGACATGCCGATGACCAACTTCTTCGGCTTCCAGGTCGACAGCGGCACCTTCGCCGAGACGCTGGGCGCGGCCCTCGCGCGTGCCGATATCGCGGGCTTCGCCGCACGCCGCAGGCAAAGCGAGGTGGCGGGCCGGCTGCGTGGCCTGGGTTTTGCCTATCACATCAAGGGCACGGGCGGCCCGCCGGAGGAGAATGTCGATGTGCGCTTCGAGAGCGACGGGACCGTCTCGCTGGTCACCGGCACGCAGCATATCGGCCAGGGCCATGAGACCACGTTCCCGCAGATCCTCGCCCATCGCCTGGGCGTCGCCAACGAGCGCGTCCGGCTCCGCCAAGGCGACACCGACATGATCGCCAACGGCGGCGGCCATGGCAGCTCGCGCGCGACCTACATGGGCGGCACGGCGATCTGGCGCGCGTCGGACGAGATCATCGCCAAGGGCCTGGCCATCGCCGCCGATGCGCTGGAGGCGGCCGAAGCCGACATCCGCTTCGAGGACGGCCGCTTCGTCGTGTCGGGCACCGACCGTGCCATCGGCCTGCTGGAGGTGGCGGCGATCGGTCGCGACAAGGGCCAATCGCTCGATACCTTTCATTTCTGGAAGCGCGAGCACATGACCTTCCCCAACGGCGCCCATGTCGTGGAGGTCGAGATCGACCGCGACACCGGCCGCGTCGACCTGGTGCGCTACACGGCGGTCGACGATTACGGCGTGCTGGTGAATCCGATGATCGTGGCCGGCCAGATGCACGGCGGCATGGCGCAGGGCGCGGGCCAGGCGCTGCTGGAGCATGCGACCTACGATGCGGGCTCGGGCCAGATGCTGGCGGGCTCATTCATGGACTACGCCCTGCCGCGCGCCGACGACCTGCCATCGTTCGACGTGGGATTCAACGGCACGCCCTGCACGACCAATCCGCTGGGCGTGAAGGGCTGCGGCGAGGCCGGCGCCATCGCCGCCTTCCCGGCCATCGCCAATGCCATCCTCGACGCCCTGGCGCCGCTCGGCGTGACCGGCTTCGACGGCCCCGCGACGCCGGCGCGCATCTGGCAGGCCATGCAGGCGGCACGATGAGGCTCCACGCCCCGGCGACGGCGCGCAACCGCCAGCCCATCCTCGACGTGCTGCAGCCGTGCCTACCCGCCCAGGGACTGGTGCTCGAGGTCGCGAGCGGCTCGGGCGAGCACGCCGTGCATTTCGCCGCCGCCCTGCCGCAGCTCGTGTTCCAGCCGAGCGATCCCGACGACGAGGCGCTGGCCAGCATCGATGCCTGGGCCGCAACGAGCGGCCTTGCCAACATCCGGCCGGCGATGGCGCTCGACGCCGAGGCGCCGGCCTGGCCGGTCGAGCATGCGGACGCCGTCATCTGCTGCAACATGATCCACATCGCGCCCTGGACGGCGGCGGTCGGCCTGGTCGCGGGCGCGGCCCGCATCCTGCCAGACCACGGCCTTCTCTATCTCTACGGCCCTTTCCGCCGCGACGGCCGGCACACGGCACCGAGCAACGAGGCCTTCGACCGCGACCTCAGGCGGCGCAATCCCGCCTGGGGCATTCGCGACCTCGAGGCCGTCAGCGAGCTCGCCGCGGCCGAGGGCTTCGCGGCACCGGAGGTCGTGGCGATGCCGGCCAACAACCTCTCCCTCATCTTCCGCCGGTCCTGACCGATGCTCCTGGCGCAGATCTCCGACCTGCACGTTCGGCCCGTGGGCCAAAGCTACAAGGACGTCGTCGATTCCAACCGCATGTTCGCCGACGCCATCGAGCACCTGAACCGGCTCGATCCGCGGCCCGACCTGGTGCTGATCACCGGCGACTTGGTCGACGAGGGGCTCGAGGCCGAATACGCCTCCCTGCGCGGCCTGCTGGCCAGGCTCGAGCTGCCCTGCCTGCTGATGCCGGGCAATCACGACGACCGCGAGGTGCTGGCGCGCTGCTTCCCCGACCACGCCTATCTGCCGGCGCTCGGTCCTAAACACTTCGTGATCGACCGGCCGCCCTTGCGCATCGTGGCGCTCGACACCACGGTGCCGGGCGACCACCACGGCGAGGTCGACGAGGCGGGCCTCGCCTGGCTGGAAGCGGCGCTACGCGACGCCCACGGCGCCCCGACCCTGGTGCTGATGCACCATCCGCCGATCGTCACCGGCATTCCCTACCTCGACAAATACATGTGCCGGCAGCCGGAGCGGCTTGCCGACGTGATCGGCCGCTTCGCCAATGTCGAGCGCGTGCTGTGCGGCCATGTCCACCGGCCGATCCTGCAGCGCTGGGCCGGCACGCTCTTGGTCTCCTGCCCCAGCACGGCGACACAAATTGCATTGAATCTCCGGCCGGACGCCCCGCCCGCCTCCTTCCGCGAGCCGCCGGCCTGCCTGCTGCACTGGTGGCACGACGGGGCGATAGTGACGCACACCAGCTATATCGGCCGTTTCGAGGGGCCCTATCCTTTCGCCTGATCTCGACGCGGTGGCGTTCCGGGTTGGGATGCGGTAACGCTTTCGGACCACCGCTACGGGGGAGCGTCGTCGGAACATGAATCGCAGCCTGATCCTGCTGCCGCTGCTGGTCGCCTTCCTGGCCGGCTGCAAACCCGATAACAAGTTCCAGCCGCCGCCGCCGCCGGAGATCAGCGTCGCGGTCCCGCTCAAGCAGGACGTCACCCCCTATGAGGTGATGACCGGCAATACCGTGGCCTTCGCCACCGTCGACCTGGTGGCCCGCGTCGAAGGCTTCCTCACGTCGCAGAGTTATGTCGATGGCTCGCCCATGAAGAAGGGCGACACGCTCTTCGTCATCGAGCAGACGATGTACAAGGCCCAAGTCAAAGAGGCCGAGGCCCAGCTCGACGGGGCAAAGGCGAAGCTCGTGCAGTCGGAAGCCGAGTTCACCCGTCAGGAAACCCTGCTGCGCCAGAACGTCACCGCGCAGACCACCTACGACCAGGCCAAGGCCAAGCGCGACAGCGATCGCGCCAATGTCGAGAACGCCGAGGGCAACCTGACAATCGCCCAGACCAACCTGGGCTATACGACCGTCCAGGCGCCGTTCGACGGCGTCGTGACCAAGCATCTGATCTCGGTCGGCGAACTCGTAGGCAACGGCCGGGCGACCAAGCTCGCCTCCATCGTCCAGCTCGACCCGATCTACGTCGAGTTCAACGTGAGCGAGCAGGATGTGCTGAAAATCCGCGAGAACCTCGCCAACCGGCGCCTGACTGTCGAGGAGCTGGGCAAGATCCCGCTCGACATCGGCCTGATGAACGAGGAGGGCTATCCCCACAAGGGCTTCCTCAACTACGTCTCGCCTGAGATCGACGCCCAGACCGGCACGGTGCTGGTGCGCGGCCTGTTCCAGAATCCCAAACGCGACCTGCTGCCCGGCTTCTTCGCGCGCATCCGCCTGCCGACGGGGCTGGGCGCCAAGCCGGTATTCCTGATCCCCGACCGTGTCATCGCCGAGGACCAGGCCGGCAAGTACGTCCTGATCGTCGACAAGGACAATGTCGTGCGGCAGCGCCGCATCAAGCAGGGCCAGTTGCTGACCGGCGGCCTGCGCGTGATCACCGAAGGCCTCAATGCCGACGACCGTGTCGTGCTGACCACCAGCGGCCGCGCCGTCCCGGGCGGCAAGGTCGTGCCGAAGGAGACGACCATCGCCCCGCCGCCCCCCGGCGACAACATCACCAAGTGAGCGGCGCCTAGCCGATGATTTCCGCGTTCTTCATCAACCGGCCTGTTCTCGCCAACGTGCTGGCCATCGTTATCGTGCTGCTCGGCGCGGTCGCACTCGCGGTCCTGCCGGTGGCGCAGTATCCCAACATCGTGCCGCCGACCGTGCAGGTGACCACCACCTACCCGGGCGCCAGCGCCGAGACGGTGGTCGACAACGTGGCGCTGCCGATCGAGCTGCAGGTCAACGGCGTCGAAGGCATGATCTACATGCAGTCGACCAGCACCGATGCCGGCACCTACACGCTCACCGTGACCTTCCAGATCGGCACCGACCTCGATTTCGCCCAGGTGCTGGTGCAGAACCGCGTCAGCGCCGCGCTCGCCTCGCTGCCCGCCTCGGTGCAGGCGCAGGGTGTCGTCACCGAGAAGAAGTCGACGGCGATCCTGCAGATCGTGTCTCTGACCTCGCCCGACGGGCGGTTCGACAGCCTCTATATGTCGAACTACGCCACCATCAACCTGATCAACGAGATCGCCCGGCTGCCGGGTGTCGGCAACACCCAGGTGCTGGGCGTCGGCCAGTATTCCATGCGCATCTGGCTCGATCCGCAGAAGCTCTACACGTTCGGGCTGACGCCCTCGACGGTGGCCCGCGTCGTGCAGGAGCAGAGCCAGCCGGTGACGGCGGGCCAGGTCGGCATCCCGCCGGCGCCCAAGGGCCAGGACTTCCAGTTCACCGTCGACGTGCAGGGACGTCTCAGCACGCCCGAGGAATTCGGCAACATCATCGTCAAGAGCGAGCAGGGCAATGGCGGCCGGATCCTGCGGCTGAAGGATATCGCCCGCATCGAGCTCGGCGCCCAGACCTACGCCAACACCTTCAAGACGAACGGCAAGCAGGGCGCGGGCATCGCCATCTATCAGCTCCCCGAGGCCAACGCGCTCGACGTCGCCAACCGCGTGCGCGCCAAGATGGATGAGCTTGCCAAGGCTTTCCCGCAGGGCCTGGCCTACGACATCCCGTTCGACACCACGGCCTTCGTGAAGACCTCTATTCAAGAGGTGTTCATGACCCTGATCGAGGCCGGCATCCTGGTGCTGATCGTCATCATGGTGTTCCTGCAGGACTGGCGCGCCATGTTGGTGCCGGCGACGACCATTCCGGTGACGATCATCGGCGCCTTTGCCGCCATGGCGGCGATGGGCTTCACCATCAACACCACGACCATGTTCGGCATCGTGCTGGCGATCGGCATCGTGGTCGACGACGCCATCGTCATCGTCGAGGGTGTGGCGCGCCACATCGAGCGCGGCCTCACACCCCATGACGCGGCCATCAAGGCGATGAGCGAGCTGTTCGGGCCGGTGATCGGCATCACGCTGGTGCTGATGTCGGTGTTCCTGCCGGCCGCCTTCGTACCCGGCCTGACCGGCCAGATGTTCGCCCAGTTCGCCCTGGTGATCGCCGCCACCGCCCTGATCAGCGCCATCAACGCCGCCACCCTGAAGCCGACGCAATGCGCCATGTGGCTCCGGCCCGCGGTGCCGCCGGAGCAGCGCAACTTCTTCTTCCGCGGCTTCAACAACGTCTATCAGCGTCTCGAGAACGGCTATGGCTGGCTGATCGGCACCATGGTCCATCGCAGCGGCCTCATGGTGCTGCTGGCCCTCGTGCTGGCCGGCGTCGGCGGCTGGGGCGTGGCGCGCCTGCCGACGGCGTTCATCCCCAACGAGGACCAGGGCTACATGCTGGTCGGCCTGCAGCTGCCCGACGGCGCCTCGCTGGAGCGCACCGATGCCGCTCTTGCCCAGGTCAGCGCCATCGCCCAGGCGACGCCCGGCGTGAAGCAGGTCGTGGCGATTTCCGGCATGTCGGTGCTGGACAGCAACTCGGCGCTGGCCAATGCCGGCGTGGCCTACGTCATCCTCGACGACTGGGGCGTGCGCGAAAAGAAGGCCGGCCAGGACCTGCGCTCGATCGTCATGCATATCGGCCGCGAGGTCCAGGTCCTGCAGGACGGCCGCGCCTTCCCGCTGGTGCCGCCGCCGATCCAGGGCATCGGCAATGCCGGCGGCTTCCAGATGCAGGTCGAGCAGAAGGACGGCAGCTTCGACTATGTGAAGCTGCAGAACGCCACGGGCAACCTGATCGAGCAGGCCGGCACTCAGTCGGCGCTCACCAATCTGATCACGTCCTTCCGCGCCGGTGCGCCGCATGTCCGGGTCGATGTCGACCGCTCCAAGGCCGAGACCCTCAAGGTGTCGATCGGCGAGGTCTTCTCCACGCTCTCCTCTTATCTTGGCTCGGCCTACGTCAACCGGTTCAACAAGTTTGGCCTCAGCCTGATGGTCTTCATGCAGGCCGATTCGCCGTATCGCACCAAGCCCGACGACATCCTGCGCCTGCAGGTCAGGAACGCCGACGGCCAGATGGTGCCGATCGGCGCACTTGCCGAGCTGCGCCAGGCCGCCGGCCCGCCGCTGATCACCCTGTACAACCTCTACCCGTCGGCCTCGATCGTGGGCTCGCCGGCGCCGGGCTTCAGCTCGGGCGAGGCCATCCAGTTGATGGACCAGATCGCCAACGCCACCCTGCCGCCCGGCACGGGTTTCGAATGGACGGCGATGGCCTACCAGGAGAACATCGTCGGCAACCAGCTCATGTATGTGTTCGCGCTGGCCATCCTGCTGGTCTATCTCTGCCTCGCCGGCCAGTACGAGAGCTGGATCGCGCCGCTGGCGGTGATTCTCGCCGTGCCGCTGGCGCTGATCGGCCCGGCCATTGCGCTGGGCAGCCTCGGGCTCGCCAACAACATGTACACCCAGATCGGCTTGATGCTCTTGATCGCGCTCGGCGCCAAGAACGCCATCCTGATCGTCGAGGTGGCGCGCGAGGCGCGGCACGAAGGCAAGGAAATCGTCGAGGCCGCGGTCGAGGCCGCCCGCACGCGCTTCCGGCCGATCCTGATGACGTCGTTCGCCTTCATCCTGGGCGTCGTGCCCCTGGTGATGGCGACCGGCGCCGGTGCCAATGCGCGCATCTCGCTCGGCCTCGCGGTGTTCAGCGGCATGATCGCCTCGACCTGCCTCGCCGTGCTGTTCGTGCCGTCCTTCTTCACGGTGCTGCAGCGCTTCGAGGAGCGCGGCAAGAAGGGCAAGGCGCCCAAGGCCGCGCCGAAGCCCGAGCCGGAGCCGGAGCCGCAGGCTCCCTGAACGATCTTCGCAGCCGGCTTGCGTTGCCCGAATTCTGTGCTAGGTGGCTTCCCGTCCCAAGGGAGCGCCCTGAAGCTGAAGAACGTCCTGCTGTTTCTCGCGTCGATCGTCGTAAGCATCCTCGTTGCCGAAGCAGCCGTCCGCTACATCGACGGCTACCAGATGTTCGCCATGCCGCTCGGCAACCCGGAGGGCAGCGCGACCGTCGATCCGGCGGTGCTGGACAAGTTTCCGCTCGCCGCCGGCGTCGACCGCAAATGGTTCTTCAGCGAGCCGCCGCCGCTGCCCAACCGGCGCAAGGTCGATCCCGAATGGCAGAAGATCTTCCACTACGTCGAGGACCATAACGTCGGCGGCATGGAGTTCCGTCCGGCCGACCCGTTCAAGGCGTGGAACTCGGCCTTCGCCGGCGACCCCTGCAAGCACAACTTCCTGCGCCACGCGCCGGGCATGCTCTATCTCTACGATCCGCCCGACGGCGAGGCCAGGCCGCCCTACCGCTACATGCCCGACGCCACGCAGCCGACCGGCCTGGTGACCAACCAGATGGGCTGGCGCGGTGCTCCGATCGAGACGCCGCGCGGTGACAAGACCATCCGCATCGTGTTCGTCGGCTCCTCGACCACCGTCGGGCCGCCGCACCTGGCCTTCTCCTATCCCGAGCTGGTCGGCTACTGGCTGAACCGCTGGGCCGACTCTCGGAAGCTGCCGGTGCATTTCGAGGTGCTGAACGCGGCGCGTGAAAGCATCGTGTCGACCGACAACGTAGCGGTCGTGAAAAACGAGGTGGCGCCGCTCAGGCCCGACCTGGTCGTCTACTACGAGGGCGGCAACCAGTTCGAGCTGCACTCGATCGTCGACAAGGTGCCGCCGAAGTCGGCCGCGCCCAAGGTCCCGCCGGCAACTGTCGCACCGGGGTGGCTGCAGGAGGCCTCGCGCTACTCGGCCATCGCGGCCCGCATCCGCGCCGCCGTCGGCATGGCCGGCCCCTCGCAGGACGGCCGCGAATGGCCCAAGCCCGACTACCGCCTGCAGTGGCCGGAGGGGCTGGACGAAGCCGATCCCGACCTCTCCTACGCCAGGCTGCCGGTCAACCTGAACCCGATCCAGCGCGACCTCGACGAGATGCGCACCGCCGTCCGGCAAGTCGGCAGCGACTTCGCGGTGAGCTCGTTCCTGTGGATGGTGAAGGACGGCATGGTGCTCGATCCGGTCCGTCACAAGTACATCCTCGAGCAGCTCAACAGCGGCTACTACCCGTTCCGCTATCGCGACATGGAGCGGCTGTCGACCTTCCAGAACCGGTTGCTCGCCAAGTATGCCAAGACGCACGGCCTCCCGTTCATCGACACCGCCCGCTACATGCCGCTCGATCCCGACCTCTTCGTCGATGCCGTCCACACCAACTATGCCGGCCTCAGGCTGCAGGCCTGGATCACCTTCAACCTGCTGCTGCCGGTGGTCGAAAAGCATCTGGCCGACCGCTCGTGGCCCAGGCCGACCGACCCGACCGCATCGGCCCCGCCCACGATCACCCCGCGAAAGATCACCTTCGCCTGCCAGTGACGCTGTTCGGCAGAGACGGATGTACAGGCGCGACCGTTGATGTAGCCTTAGCCAACAAGGTGGAGCGAGCCCATGCGCAACACGCGTCTCGAGATTCGTCTGCTCTCCGGCGCCGGCGGCGCGGAGATTTCCGGCGTCGACGTGACGCAGGATCTCGACGACGAAACCATCGGCGAGATCCGCGACGCGCTGAACGAGCATTGCGTGGTGTTCTTCCGCGACCAGGAGCTCGACGTCGCGCGCCACAAGGCCTTCGCCCGCCGCTTCGGCGAGATCTTCATCCATCCCAACTATGTCGGCATGGGCGACGATCCCGAGATCGTCACGGTGCGCCGCGAGCCCGGCGACACCGGCTATGTCGGCGAGGACTGGCACGCCGACACCACCATGTGCCCCGAGCCGCCGATGGGCGCCATCCTCTACGGCATCGACATCCCCGCCTATGGCGGCGACACCATGTTCGCCAACCAGTACCTCGCTTACGAAACGCTGTCGGACGGCATGAAGAAGATGCTGGCGGGGCTGAGAGCCGTGCACAGCGACATCATGGTGGCGGGCCCGCAGGCCGGGAAGAACAAGGGCCGCTCGACCAAGCATCGCGACGGCGCGGACTGGCGCGAGACGCGCAGCAGCCATCCGGTGGTGCGCACCAATCGCGAGACCGGCCGCAAGATGCTGTTCGTCAACAAGTCCTACACCGTGGGCTTCGAGGGCATGACCGAGGCCGAGAGCAAGCCATTGCTCGATTTCTTGATGGAGCATGGCAACCGGCCCGAATTCACCTTCCGCTACCGCTGGCAGAAGGGCTCCATCGCCTTCTGGGACAATCGCAGCACCAAGCACATCGCGCTCGGCGACACCGGCCCGTTCCGCCGCCTGTTGCGGCGCATCCAGATCAGCGGCGACCGGCCGGTATGATCGCATCGACTGAGCGATGAAGAGACGCCTCTTCTCTTTCATCTCGATCGTTGTCGGGTTCGTCGTCGCTTTGGCCGCGGTCGAGGTCATGGCGATCGGCTGGCTGTATCTCGAGGATGGCCGCCATACCCCGGCGGCCAAGCTGTTCGAGCGCACCCAGAACACCTACGTGCGCGACATGACCCGGGGCACGGGCTGCCGCTTCATCGACACGCTCTATCCCCACCCCTACTGGGCGTTCGTGCATCACGCCAACCCGCCATGTGGCATCTCGTGGGCCAACAATGTCGGCCTGTTCGGTCCCGACTTCCCGACCGTGAAGCCCGCCGACCGCTACGTCGTCATGATCAGCGGCGGCTCGGTCGCGGCCTACCTGGGCGGCAACCAGAAGCCGCCCTATCCGCGCTATCTCGAGGAGGAGCTGAACAAGACCTTCGTCAGTCCCAACGGCAAGCCCTGGATGGTGCTGGACGCCGCCGCCGGCGCTTGGAAGGAGCCCCAGTCGTTCATCGCCTTTGCGCTCTATGCCAACGCGGTCGATGCCGTGATCAATCTCAGCGGCTACAACGAGCACTATTACTTCCAACCGAAGATGGACCAGCGCCTCGAAGGCCCGGCGGCCAACTTCCTGGAAGTCAATCCATTCGCCGCCGACGAGAATTTCGGCGACGCCGCGATCGGCTGGGTGATGGGACGCATCGCCGGGGCGATGGCGGTCAATCGGATTCTCGGGAAGTCGCACGCCGCCTACCTGGTCATTCGCGGCATCGAGGCGGCGGCCAAGGGCAAGGACAGCTTCAAGTCCAGCAAGCGGACGACGATCCCCAGCCTCTTCGCCTTGCCCAAGGACGTGCAGGACAATCCGCAACGCCTGTTCGACGTCCAGCTCGACCTCTACCGGAAATACTTCCGGGCGACGGAGGCGCTGGCGCACGACTACGGCGTGAAGTCGGCCTTCTTCCTGCAGCCCATCCCGGCCTGGGGCAAGGCGCTGACCGACGCGGAAAGGCGCGTGGTCGGCGACCTCGCCTACGGCGAGCTCTATCGCCGCATGGTCGCCGGCATGATGACCCTGCGCGAGCGCGGCCTGCCGATCTACGACCTGGGCGATATTTTCCGCAACGACACGAGCACCATCTACGCCGACCAGATCCACTATCTCGCCGACGCCGAAGGCCACAGCCCCGGCAACCGGATGGTGGCGGCCCGGATCGGCGAGCTGCTGGCCCAGACCTGGGGCCTGCAGCGCAAGCCCTGATGCGTTTCCGTCGGGGTATCACCGCCAAGGCGCGCATACACTGCAGTCGCCATGCTTGTGGCCGCGACGAGGGATTTGCGCAGTTTCCGCTACCCGTCGCATGCATGCACTGCCAGCGAAAGCCGGAGGTTTCCGAGGTTTCCGAGGTTTCCGACAGTGGGTCGTAGCGTTTCGCGAAGCTCGAGCCCCTATGGATTGGGCCTCCTTCAGGCTCCTCTCCCGCGCTTGGGAGAATTAGGTCCCTCCACTCCGCCTTCCTTCGACTGCGCTGAGGGCAGGCGCTGCGCTCGGCTTCGGTCGAGATGACAGGTGTGCGCGCCATGGCAAGCCCCGCAGGCGCGAGCGGCACACCACGCGCATATGTGATCGGATCAACGATGCATAGAGCGACAGACGCCTGGACTCTACCGAAAACCACCGTACTTGTCAAGAACTATAGTCCATATCGGCGATGCCGAGTTATTTTATTGCGACTTTTGAGGCTCCAGAGAGGGGTACACCTTGGGGGCTGCCGCGACACCGCTACTACTGCTGGTGTCGGTCCTTCGCATGCTGGCAGTGCTGTCATTCCTCCCCTTCGCCACTGACGGCAGCCGTTCGGCCAGCCGCGTCGCGTCGGCCAGCATGGCTTCGAGCAGCTCGCGCACGGCCACGACCTCGGTGATCATGCCGGCGACCTGACCGGCGGCCGATTGCCGGCGGTCGCTCCTGTCCTCGCCGTAGCGCGATGTGCGGACGCGGGCGGCGAGGTCCTTCAGCTCGGCGGTATCCGCGCCGCGCGCCACCGCGTCTTCGTAGGCCGCGATCTCGGGCGTGCGAATGCAGCGCACGGTGGCGCCGGTCATGGCGCGGGTGACGATGGTGTCGGTCTCGCGCATCGCCAGCAGCCGGTCGCGACCCCAGTCGTTGAGGTCGGACTCCGTCGTCGCCATGAAGCGCGTGCCCATCTGGATGCCGACCGCGCCCAGTGCGAAGGCCGCGAGGAAGCCGCGCGCGTCGCCGATGCCGCCCGCCGCCAGCACCGGGATCTTCACCGCATCGACCACCTGCGGCACCAGCGGCAGCGTCGAAACGGTGCCGACATGGCCGCCCGCCTCCGCGCCGGAGGCGACGACGGCGTCGACGCCTTCGGCCTCCATGCGCCTGGCATGCTCGACCGTCGGGATCACCGACACGACCTTGATGCCGGCCGCTTTCAGCCGGCGCACGACGGCTTCGCCCGGGTCGGCCCGCCCCGTGGTGACGACGGGGATGCCGAGCTCGATGCAGGTCGCCGCGCAGCGCTCGGTGATGCCGCGACCCATGGGCATGATGTTGACGCCGAACGGCCGATTGGTGCGCGCTCGCACGCCGGCGATGTCGGCCCGCAGCTTCTGGTCGGTGCCGCCGAAAGTTGGCAGCACGCCCAGCCCGCCCGCCTCGCTCACGGCCGCCACCAGCTCCACGCCACCGCCGCCCTGCAAGGCGCCTTGCAGGATCGGATACCTGATGCCCAACAGATCGCAGATGACGGTGTGGAACACGTCACACCTTGGTGCCGGTGACGCGGCCGAGCGATCCCGGGATGAAGTCGTGCAGGCCGACGTCGCTGAATCCGGCGGCGCGGAAGTATCCCAAGACGTCCGCTTCCGAATGGGCGAGGCCCAGCGAATCCGACACCGCCTGGCCGAGGCCCCAATAGGCCGGCCCCCAGGGTCCGGTGCGCTGATCGTTGGTCATCTCCCCGATGAGATGCATCTGGCCGCCGGGCAGCAGCGCGTCGTGCGCCTTCCTGATGACGCTGGCGATCATATCGCGGCCGTACATCGGCAGGTTGGAGGCCATGATGGCGACGTCGCAATCGGCCGGGAACGGATCGCGCGTGAAGTTGCAGGCGCGGGCCTCGACGCGATCGGCGACGCCGTTGGCAGCGATGAAGTCGCGCGCCACCTCGCAGACCACGGGCAGGTCGAGCACCGCGGCGCGTAACCCCGCGTGCTCCTTGGCGGCGGCGATGCAGTAGGCGCCCGAGCCACCGCCGATATCCATGATGCGCTTGCGGCCCGAAAGATCGACCTGGCGGACGAAACGGCGGCCGGCGCCCAGGCCGATCGAGTAGGTCGCCTCGTGGTAGCGCCGCGCGTCGGCCACGGTGAAGGTCTCGATCGATCCCATCACCTTGAGGTCCTTGATGCGCAGGTGCTCGGCCAGCCGGCCCCACTGGGTCCACTGCGGCTTGGTGAAGGTGATCCAGGGGCCCATGTAGCCGGGCTTGCCTTCGACCAGGTAGCGCTCGACGTCGGCGGCGTTGCGATGCCGGCCGTCGGCCTTCTCGAGCAAGCCGGCGGCGCACAGCATCACCATCAGCCGCTCGGCGTTGGTCGGATGGATGTCGACGGCTTGCGCCACTTCCTCGTAGGTCCCCGCGCCATTGCCGATCGCCGTGAACACGCCGACCTCGACGGCCGCCATGAGGGCGGCCGACTGGCCGTAGGACTGGGCGATGTTCTGCAGGCGGACGGTGGTCGGTGTTGGATCCGCCATGCTGCGCTCCGTTGCGTTGAAACGACGCTCAGGCCAGGAGCTTCCAGGCCCAATAGACGGAGATGATCAACTGCACGGCGAAGGCCGTAAAGCGCAGCGTGACGGCGATTGCGCTGAGCGATGCCAGATGGATGACGGACTGGATGATGAGTGCCGCCAGCAGCCACAGCGCCAGCGGATCGGTGATCGACGTGGGCGATGTCATGATGGCGATCGCGAGCAGGCCGCCGAACAACGGCAGGCCCTCGATGCAGTTGAGATGCGCACGCGCCAGCCGCTGCATGAACGGCGACAGGTTGGCATTGTCGGGCACGAACTGGTTGGCCGGCACCCTGCCTGTCACGACGTGCACGGTGCGCACCGCTTCCATCAAGATCAGCAGCGCCAATGTCCAGGCGACAAAGCCCGTCAAAGCAACGACAGAAGCCGTCATCGTCTCCCCCATCCGGCCTCTTTCAGCAGGCCTTGGCAGAGAGTGTGGGAGGGGCTGTGCAGGACGGCAAGCCTGCGCCCAGGCGATGCAGGACTGGCGT
>WHTW01000004.1:107558-112346 GCA_009377525.1 Rhodospirillales bacterium | reverse complement strand
TAACAGGCGCGACCTTTCCGGCGTCCCGCTGATAGCGACGAAAAGGTTATAAACAAGATAACGAGCTGCGACGTCGACCCTGTCGGCGTGACAGCTCGCTTTGCCCTCGCGGCTCACTTGTAGATGCCTTACCATGAACCCGTCATAGTTGGTCGTGCTGGATTCGTACAAGGGTCTAAAGAGTTACCTCAGAGCGCGAAGGAGAGAGCGCTGCACGACGGGCGGTGCTAGCGAAATCTCAAATTAACCCATTTGGCACGTGGACGGTCAGCGCACTCGACGGCGCTGCGTGTCAGTGCTTCTGTTGCCCGGCCACGGCCTTGGCCTTGCTATCATCTCATCGACCGTATTCTTCAGGTCATCGCCGGAACGACCGCAGCAATAGCCTTTGCGGCGTCGTTCCTTCGCTCCCCAGTCAATCCAGCTTGCGCCACCGGTAGCCGAACGCCCTATAGCATTCGATCTCTCGGAACTTTGAATCCACGGCCCGGAACTTGTTACGGATGCGCTTGACGGCTGAGCGCACGTTGACCCGGTAGCCGTTCGGTCCAAGGCCAGCGACAAAACCTTTATGGCGCAATCGGTCATAGATGGCGCGATAGGAGACGTAACGACCGGGCCGGGATCTCAACAGTTCGATGATCCTATACTCGCCGATCGTCAAATCGAGGTCCGTGCCGTTCCAGAAGCCACGCGAGTCCTGGAGGACGAGCTTGCCGCAGATCAGTCCTTCCTTATCTGTGGCCGGATGGTTGAGTCGCGCGAACGCCGCGGCGAGCTTCAGCGCGTCGATCATCGACTTCGCAACGCTCGGACCTTCAACTTTGTCAGCGCCGTCGGCTGCTCGAGTCACCAGCGACGCTGAACCGTTGATGAATAGAATAGGCACGTTGCTGCCCAAGGTAGAAAACTGGGCCATTGCCTCGAAGCTCGATGCGTCTAACACGCTGCGGTCGAGGACGACCATGTCGACATCAAGGCCGTTCCCTGAAACGGCACAAACCGATGCGGTGTCCACCATCTGGAGGGAAAAGCCCAAGTCCAACACTTGCTCCCACTCTTCCAGATCGACATTCGTCAACACGCGGATTGGCTTCGCCTTTTGAGAGGCATGTTGCGGGGCGATGTCTACCGGGGTCGCGACGTTGTCATGAATAGCGGTCATTGGATGGCGTCAAATTCTTGGGCTGCAGCAGGGCCACTTCATCGTAGCCCGAGCGCGGGCAGTCTATGGTCAGGCTAAAGAGTTACTCACAATGCGCCGTGGCGCCCTATGTGGTGGTGCTTTCGTGAGCCAATGCTAGGGAAGGACGGAAGAGGTTCGCCTGCATATGTTGGCTTTTCGGCGAGGGTGATCACGCGGCTTAGACCCAGTTGCGGCATTGGAGAACGTCGGCGTCGGCCGGCGACGTGCCGCTGCGGCCCCGTCTCATCGCGCCTTGTAAGCATGAAGCGTAAGCCTGCAGGTGCCGCTTCAGCCCCCTTGAGCGCAGTGTTCTTGGCAAGCCTGTTGAACTTGTGGCGGCCGAAACAGGCAGCGGCGTCAGAATTGAATTGGCCAATGCGCAGCGACTGCGGTCTCGGTGAATGCCGCGGCAGCCGCGTCCCCAAGCGTTACGCTCGATGAGCCCCCCGAACATCGGTGCTGTTTTGCGCGAACTCGAGGGTCCGCTGAAAGTCGCGCATACGGCGCCTTCCATGTCCGAGCGACAGACCCTGCGAGCGCGAGCAGACCGCCTTTTGGCATGTGTCCGGCGGTACCCATCCCAGTCGGTTTGTGCGCGTTCGTCGGGATCAGTCCTTGTCGGCTCAACGACTTCTACCGCTCCATCAGAAGGCCAACTATCAGCAACGCCGCACCTGGCAACAGTAGCAGAGCGAGGAGGCGTTGGTCGGAATAGGGGACGGCCGACCCGCCATTCGACAAGGTAAGTGCGAGCGTCACGAGCATTGCAACTAGTACCAGCACAAGCCAACCGATGCCGATATTCTTAAGTAGCTGAGCTATGTTCGTTCTCATCCGCCGCCACCCAGAAAAAGCCGAGCCCGCGCCAGCCGGCCCTGTATTGGGAACATGCAAGCCTTTTCTAGCAATACCAAGCATCACAGTGCGTGATCGTCCAGGCATCCCTCCTAAATAGCGACCAAAAGCCGACACGGCTTCGGGGCACTACCACTTAAGAGGTAGCGTGACGTATTCGTGCCCTCGCACAGTTGTTCTTAAAGGTGCATTGAGGAAAGGGGTTCTGGCGCCACGCGTGGGATTAGCCGAGCAGGGCTCTTCTGCTGGTAGGACGATACGGCATGTCCGTGACCCCAAGACTGCTCGCAGCATCGACCCCAAATTCTGTTCCCGACATGACGACTGAGCCCAACGCCGCCGTTGCGCCGAGGCACCGAGCCGTGAGCGGTATGGCGAATCCATACCGCTCCTACTCAGGCACTACCGACGGGGGACCCCTTCTTGGACATCCCGCACTCCATTTTCTCACAACGCACCCGTTTGTACGCTTGCTAGCAATCAACGGGACGTGCGCTTTGCGCTGCCTCACTCCACAGGGGCGGCCCGGTTGACGGGTTCGTTTGCCGCCCAATCCGGCCTCGTACAGGGCAGGGGGAAGCCGCCAATGGTCTCAGAAGCTGTAGACGGTGCTGCCCGCTACCTCCTTTACAAACTCTTCGACGCGACAGCAGGTCGACCCGATGCATGGCAGGTTCTAGGCAACACTGAAGAGCGCCTGGAGACTGTAGCCCGAGCCGTGGAGCGTGGCTGGATCATCATCCGGGATGATCGTATCGGGCGGATCAAGGTGCAGAGCGGCTTGCTGACCCGCGAGGGACGTCGACTTGCGCAGGATTCGAGCATGGGTCGGTGAGGCCCGCTGGTAGCCTCAGCCGCCGCAAGACAAGTAGGCAACGATGGACGGCCGAAAACAAAGAGACAACGGCAGGAAAGACCGAAAGGCCGCCAGCTTCGTTGGTTTGATCTGATGCTCCCATTGCCCTAGTCGCAACGGCCGCGCAGGTCGCGGCAGAAAAAATACGATGTGGCCATCGGCTTCGCCTTGGCCTTGGACGTCTTCCGACGGGGACAGAGGTGGCTCCGTTTGTTTGAACAGTCTTCGCCTTTGGATAAGTGGATCTCTGCCGGGTTTCAGTCGTCGGTTTGATGCGGGTTTGGGGTGCGACGGAGGGAGGGCGTAGCCCGACCGCAGTGCACCCCAAACCCGCGGCGAAGTTCATGCCGCCATCGCCTGCGGCAGTTGGTCGAAGTAGGCTCGATCCGGTGTCTTGCGGTCAAGGCTCGAGTGTGGGCGTCGACCGTTGTAGAAGCCGAAGTAACGAGCGATCGAGCTGCGCGCTTCACTGACCGTGTCGTAGGCTCGCAGATAGACCTCCTCGTACTTGACCGACCTCCACAGGCGCTCGACGAAGACGTTGTCGCGCCAGGCACCCTTGCCATCCATGCTGATGGCAATCTCGTTGCCGAGCAGCACGCCGGTGAACTCGGTCGACGTGAACTGGCTGCCCTGATCGGTGTTGAAGATCTCCGGCCGGCCGTGCCTGGCCAGCGCCTCCGCGAGCGCCTCGATGCAGAAGTCGGCTTCCATCGTGATCGACACGCGGTGGCTCAAGACGCGCCGGCTGTACCAGTCGACGACGGCCGCCAGTTAGACAAAGCCACGGGCCATCGGGATGTAGGTGATGTCCATCGCCCACACCTGGTTCGGCCGATCGATCGCCAGCCCGCGCAGCAGGTAGGGATAGATCTTGTGGCCTGGCGCCGGCCGGGACGTGCTCGGACGGCGGTAGAGCGCCTCGATCCCCATGCGCTTCATCAGCGTCGCGACGTGCCGCCGGCCGATCGCCATGCTTTCGCCCGCCAGCAGGTCGCGCAGCATCCGACTGCCCGCGAACGGATGGTCGAGATGCAGTTCGTCGATCCGACGCATGATCGCCAAGTCGGCCACCGAGACCGCACGCGCCTTGTAGTAGACGCTGCCCCGGCTGAGGCTCAGAAGCTTCGCCTGCCTCACAACCGGCAGCGCGTGCGAATGGTCGATCATCGCTTGGCGCTCGGCAGGCCGGCCTTGTCGAGCGCGCCGGACAAAAAATCGTTCTCCAGCGCAAGCTCCCCGATCTTGGCATGCAGCGACTTCAAGTCCACCGCCGGCGCCGGCGCCGCACCATTGCCAAACACCGCCGCCGCTCCTTCCTGCAGCTGGCTCTTCCATTGCGTGATCTGATTGGGGTGCACATCGAACAGCTGCGCCAACTCGCTCACTGTCTTCTCGCCCTTGAGCGCGGCCAACGCCACTTTCGCCTTGAAGGCCGGGCTATGGTTCCGCCGGGATCGTCTGCTCATGCTCTCTCCTGCTCTCGGCCATCCTGGGCCGTCGTCAGGCAGAAAGTCCACTTAGCCGGCTGTACAGATTTCCCGAGCCACCTCTGACTATCTGCGGCGTTCACATTGCTACTAGAGCCCAGCGCTGGCTGGCTGACGGCCCTTGATAAGGGGTTCAAAGGCCCTGCCATGGTCTTGTTTGCCCGAGACTGATGCAAGCTCCCGTGGATCGAACTCACACTGCAGGTCGAGCGGGGCGGGCAATAATCCGACATTGGCATGCGGCCAACTTAACGTGTGTTAATTCGTCGAGCCCGACATTCCACTACGGTGCAGAGGTGTGTGGGACTGTTGGATTGGGGGCAGCAAATGGGAGAGCGTATAGCCACGCTCATCATTGAACCGCGTTCGCTGGTATGCGAGGGGCTGGTTTCACTGATGGC
>WHTW01000004.1:0-107548 GCA_009377525.1 Rhodospirillales bacterium | reverse complement strand
GTTCTTCTCTTCGAGCGTGCGTCATCGACCGATTATCAGAATTGGCAGGCGTCGGAGATCGATGGGTGCATTCCATTGTCCGTGTCGCCTGATGTGCTTATCGGCACTCTTCAACAGATTCTCGACGAGGATCTCAAGATCCTGGTCCATGAGGCTGCATCCCGTTCAGTGATCGCTTTGCCGTCGGCTCGGCTACCGATCGCGCCGGTTGTGACGCATGAGGAGACGCGGACTGGTGCCTTCGACGGCTCTTTTTCCATTCGAGTTCGTCACGGCCTGTCGGAGCGTGAAGAGCAGGTTCTCAGGGACCTGGTAAAGGGGCTTCCCAACAAGATGATCGCCCGTAAGCGCGACATTGCCGAAGCAACGGTCAAGGTTCATTTGAAGTCGATCCTGCGAAAGATACGGATGGCCAACCGAACTCAGGCAGCCATCTGGGCGCTCGAAAATGGCTACGGCGCCGAAGGCCTGCATCCCGAGCTGCCCCGGCTTGAAGCCACCCTTCAACCGCTAGAGGCGATGATTTAGGCCCCTCGCTTCCCAGCGCCCCGATGTGAGGCCAAATTCTAAGCTTGAACGGCCAGAGTAAGAAAGCGGGCCGGCGAGGCCAGATTGGCAAGTTCCAGCAACCTCACGCTTCGCGGCGCAATGCAACTCCGAGGAGCATCAACGCAAGACCTGCACAGATAACCAGCGGGCACGGGGCTGGCGCGGCCAGGCCGCTGTCACAGGTAATACATGTTGCGATCAGCTCGCTTAGAGTGGCGACGGGCCAGTATTGATTGACCAATCACAAGACCCGGAGCCCGGCCACGATACCGCCCGCATAAACGAAGAAGCCTGCTTGGATCAAAGCCGATGCAAGCCGCGCCATTGGCCGATCCGATGATTTGGGGGGCGGGTCCGCGCATTCTCCGACCGCGCGACAGTTGTGTGGGCAACTGCTGTCGCACCCGTGGGAGAAGCCATTCGCCTGCCCCTGTTTTGGGGCAGGGTTATGAACAGTAGCAATGCGTAACTCTGGTGGGGCGCGCCTTTTTCAGTCGCATCAATGCCTAGAACCACAGTCCCAGATAATTGCGGTTAAAGTGCGTTTTGTCGCGATCTGCTGCTCTTGCCACAGATAATTTTGCAGCTTCGCGGTACAAGCTCTCATGTGTGGGCAAGGGCGCTTGCCGGTGGTGAATCGACTGTCGCCCTTGATGGGACCGGTACGGCGAATATCCGTACCGGTCCCTTATTTAATCCAGAGCGAGCTGGCTGCCGTCCAAGTCGCAACCGCCGCTTCGGTCGTGTCCCATTTGGTGGTGTAGGTGATCGTCGGTCATGAAGACGATCTCCGGGTTGAGCCGGATCGGTCAGTCTACCGCGATGGGCAGGCCGACGATGGGATCATCGCTGACGGGAGCGATGCTTTCCAGCGTGATGTAGCGGGCGCGCTGAACAGCCCACTCATCGTTTTGCTCGAGCAGGATGGCACCGACGAGTCGTGTGATAGCGGCTTCGTTGGGGAAGATGCCGACGACTTCGGTGCGGCGCTTGATCTCGCCGTTGAGGCGTTCCAGCGGGTTGGTGCTGTGCAACTTGGCACGATGCTGGGGCGGGAAGCTCATGTAGGCGAGCACGTCGGGTTCGGCGTGGTCCATCAGGGCAGCGAGCTTTGGCAGCTTGGGCCGGAGCTGGTCGGCGACGCGGCGCCATTGCGCTCGAGCCTGCTCGGCATCGTCCTGGGCGAAGGCGGTGGCGATGAACGCCGAGACCACGCGCCTTCCGCTGCGGCCGGCATGGGCCAGGGCGTTGCGCATGAAGTGGACGCGGCAGCGCTGCCAGGTAGCAGTAAAGATCTTGCAGACGGCCGCCTTGATGCCCTCGTGAGCGTCGGAGACGACAAGCTTGACGCCGCGCAGGCCGCGCCGCGCGAGCTTGCGCAGGAAGGCTGTCCAGAACGTCTCGGCTCCAGACGGGCCGATGTCCATGCCGAGCACTTCGCGCCGGCCGTCGGCGTTGACACCAACCGCCACGATGACGGCGACTGAGACGATGCGGCCGGCCTGGCGGACCTTCACGTAGGTGGCGTCGATCCACAGATACGGCCAGTCGCCCTCGATCGGCCGGTCGAGGAAGGCCTTCACCCGCTCATCGATCTCCTCGCACAGCCGGCTGACCTGGCTTTTGGAGATGCCGCTCATGCCCATGGCCTTGACCAAGTCATCGACCGAACGGGTCGAGATGCCCTGGATGTAGGCCTCCTGGATCACCGCCGTGAGCGCCTTCTCGGCCATCCGCCGCGGCTCCAGGAAGCCCGGGAAGTAGCTGCCCTTGCGCAGCTTCGGGATGCGCAGCTCGACCGTACCGGCTCGGGTCTCCCAGTCGCGGTCGCGATAGCCGTTACGCTGCACCAGCCGCGTCGCGCTCTTCTCGCCATGGGCCGCTCCGGTCAGGGCGCCGACCTCGATCTCCATCAAGCGCTCGGCAGCAAAGGTGATCATCTCGCGCAGGATATCGGCGTCGGGGGTCTTCTCCACGAGCGAACGCAGGTTCATCATCTCATCGGTCATCGGTGGCTTCCTTGGTCAAGAGTTGGATCTTCGCAACCCGACCCTAAACCGGAAATCGCCGGTGACCGCCGCAAGGCCGCTCCCTCGCTACGGCGCTATCGAGGAGCGCGCTCGCTCGCGGCCTTGCTCCGACCAGCTACACCATCACCGGGGACACGACCGCCGCTTCGGCAGCTGTTCTCGCCCTGACTGTTGTCAGCCGGAGTAACCCTCAACGATCGCGTCCCTTGCAAGACTATGTTGAACCGCATGGAGGGAAGGCATTCCTCGCCAAAAAAGCATCGAGATATGCGTTTTTGGAACTTTGCGGATACAGACCGGTCACTTAATTTTGCATCTCCCACACTTTTGGGCGTGGTTCCGATCCACGCTCCTCTTCAGAAGGCCCGGTACCCAGCCGGGCCTTCTTCGCGTCTGAAGGTAGTCTATGCAATTTCGATTCCACCTGGGAGAGCATTGGTACCATCCAAGCGAAGATTAACTCCACGCTGACCGTCGACGCTGTTTCTAATCCGAACTTTGCCCGAGTTTTGCGCAAGGCGCTGATACGACTGGCAGATTTCCGCGCGTACTGACTACAGGGCGGGGTGGAGGCCGAGAAGATCGAGGGCGCGGCTCTGGACGTTGGTGGGGCGGGCAAGCAGCGGGAAGCCGGCGGTTCGGCCGAAGCGGACAGTGTTGCGGGTGAGGGTGGCGAGGTCTGCGAGCAGTGTGCGGAAGCTGTGCACCGGCAAGCCGTCATCGGTCTGCTTGGTCCTGGCCTTGCGCGCGGCAGCGGGCGAGGGCTGCGCCTTGGCGACCGGCGAGGCCCGCGCAGCCTCGGCGGCGGCGCGATCGTGATCGTCGAACAGCATCGGCGCCAAGGCCCGGCGCATATGCCATTCGAGATAGTAGGCAAGCATGCAGAGGAAGACGTGTGCCCTGACGCGCGGCGACAGCCAATGGAACACCGGCCGCAACTCGAGATCGACGGTCTTCATGCTGCGGAAGGCGCGCTCCGCGTGGGCCAGGCCCTTGTAGGCGCTGACCGCTGCAGCGGTGCTGAGGTCCTCGGCCGGCACGCTGGTGCGCAGCACGTAGATCCCGTCAAGTGCGGCCTCGCTGGCGATCTGCGTGTGATCGCGCGCGAAGCTCAAGTCGTCGTCGGTGATGCTGATGTGGAAGTGCTTGGCCATCTTGCGCCGGCCGAGCACGGCGCCGACCGCCAGGCCGATCTGGTCGGCGCCGCGCAGCGCCCTCTTGGCGCGCCGGACGCGCGCCTGCAGCTCGCGCAGATCGGCTTCGGTGGCATCGAGCAGCTCGGCTCGCTTGCGGGCGCGCTCCTCGGCCAGCGCCGGGTTGCGGCAGACGATCAGCCGCTCGCCGGGATAGTCCGGGCTCTCGATCTCGGCCATGTCGCGCTGGTCGAACAGCGAGAGTTGCAATGGCCCGCCTTCGGCCGCGAGAGCCTGGATCGCCGGCGCGCGCAGCGCAGTCAACCAGTCGAGCCCGGCCGGCACCAGGTCTTCGCGGATCCGCGCCGCAGTGATCATGCCGCGGTCACCGACCAGCACCACGCGGCTGAGGCTAAAGCGCCGCTTAAGCTTGTCGACCTGCGCGCCGAGCGTCGCCGGGTCGCCGGTATTGCCGGCGAAGACCTCGATCGCGATCGGGCAGCCCTCGGCGCTGCACAGCAGGCCGACGATGAGCTGCAGCTTGCCGCGCTTCTTGTCGCGGCTGTAGCCGAGCTGCGCCAGCTCGCAGCAGCGGCCCTCGAGATAGGTCGAGGTCACGTCGTAGAGCAGCAGCGTGCCGTCGTTCAGGTGCCGCCGGGCAAGCGCGTCCTCGATCGAGGCTTGCGCAGCACCCAGCCAGTCGAGCGTCGCGTAGACTTCCTTCGCCGTCACCCGCCCCAGCCCCAAGGTCGCGCCCAGCGAGGTCGACGCCGTCGCCTCATCGAGCGCCCGCGCCGTCGCCAGCTTCGAGGCGGGCTCGATCAGCCGGGCCACGATCAGCGCCAAGGCGAGCCGGGCGCGTCGCTCCAGCGCGCGCGGCAGCACGCGATCGAGCGTGATCCGTCGTGCCATCCCCAAGGCGGCCAGCACATGGCCATGCGGCAACGACCGCACGATCTCCAGCCCCTTGCCGGCCGGGACGAGCGCCTCGCCGCGCAGCACCGCGCGCAACAGCTCGATGCGCTCGGCCGGCCAGTCCGACAGGTTCTTCAGCGTGCGGTTCTTGACCTTGGTCCCGTCGCGATAGCTCTCCCGCAGCAGGAGGGCGGGGGCAGAGCCGCGGTTGGGCACGACAGCGACGTACATGTGCAGCTTGAATCACCACACATGCTATTTGTCAAGATCAATAGATCACTGTTATGACTACATCCAGGGCCGACTTTCTCGATACTTCAACGGTTTAGCCGGAAACGCGGGTAAAGTTCAGACTAGTGCGAAAACGTCGACGGAGCGTGCACTACGCCGCCATCGCCGGCGGCTGTCGCGGGCTCAATGCGGTCCGCACCCATCGCCCGCCGGGCAGTTCGACGAGGTAGTGCAGCAGGGTCGCCGCGATGATGGAGACGAGCCCGGCGGCGCTCACGCCCTCGATCGTGCTCCAGCCGCGCGCCACGCCCCAGCGGATGACCGCGAATCCCAGCACGACGTGAACGAGATAGAGCGAGTAGGATATCTGTCCCAGGAAGACGAGCGGCCGCCAGACCAGCCACTTGCCGTGCCGGCTGATGGCGAACCAGACGAGGGCGGTGAAGGCAATGGTGATCGGCAGGTAGAGGTGGCCCGATGTGTCGAACGACTTCTCGCCGCCGCCCAGCACCGTCACCGCGATGGCCACGACCAGTGCTGTCCACGTGACCGAGCCACCCGGGCAGCAATCCGTGTTGCGCCGCCCAGAAGATCGGTCCGAGGCCACCGGGGCCGCCGCCGATGATGACCGATGTCATGGCGGACGCTTCCTCCGCTACGCGAACACGTCGTGAAACACCTGGGCGACGCGCTCGACCACCCGATCGTCGACCGAGTGCGAGGTCGGCAGGTTTACGCCGGTGGCGGAGAGCTCGATGCTGTTGGGACAGGATCGGGCGTACTTGCCGTAGGGCGGCAGCGTCGAGAGCGGGTGGAAGAAGGGCCGGGTCTCGATCTGGGCCTCATGGGCCGCGCGCATCAGGTGCAGGCGCTTCTCCGCCGGCACCTGCACGCAGGTCATCCACACGACGGGGCGGTACTCGTCGGGTAGCGGAGGTGGAAACCGAACGTCGGGAATGCCTTTCAGCGCCTCGCGATAGAGCGCGGCGATGCGGGCGTTGCGCTGCAGCACTTCGCTGACGCGCCAGATCTGCGACTGGCCGATCGCCGCCTGCAGGTTAGTGATGCGATAGTTGAAGCCCACCCGCTCGTGCCAGTAGGAGCGGTCAGGCGACATGCCATGGTCGCGCAGCACGCGCAGCGAGGTCGCGAGTTCGGCGGAGTTGGTGACGCACATGCCGCCTTCGCCCGTGGTCACGATCTTGTTGGCGTAGAACGAGAAGCAGGAGACGTCGCCGAACTGGCCGACCACCTTGCCGCGATAGCGCGCGCCGTGCGCTTCGGCACAGTCCTCGACCACCGCGATGCCGCGGCCGCGGGCATACTCGGTGATCGGTCCGATCTCGGCCGGCCGGCCGTAGAGGTGGACCGGGATGATCGCCTTGGTCTGCGCCGTGCAGGCGCGCTTGACGGCCTCGCGGCTCATGCACCAGGTCAGGCGATCGACGTCGACGATCACCGGCGTGGCACCGCAATAGAGCACCGCGTTGATGGTCGCGGCGAAGGTGAGGTCGGGCACGATCACCTCGTCGCCGGGCCCGATGCCGAGAGCGACCAACGCGAGATGCAGCGCCACGGTGCCGTTCGAGACGGCGACGCCGTGCCGGACGCCGACGAAGCGGCTGAAGTCCTCCTCGAACTTGTTGACGTAAGGGCCCTTGCTCGAGATCCATCCGGAGATGAACGCGTCGAGCACGGAGCGGAAGTCGTCGCTCGTCATATGAGGCATCGCGACCTGGATGGGTCGCGTCGATCGATCGATCAGGACACCCGTCAAGTGGCCGCTCGAATCGACCACCGGCCGCAGTGTATCCTGTCCGTCGACGTCGTTACGCAAGGGGGTGGCTGCGATGTCGCCCGCCGGATGCCAACCCAGCGTGGGATCAACGATCGCCGTGCCGTCGGCCAGCGCCCGCCGTATGTCGTCGAGCGAGATGCGGCCGATGAAGCGATGGTCGTCGGCGACGACCAAGCAGGAGCCCAGTCCGTTATCGAGACACTTCTCGATGACCGATAGGACGCTTTCTGACTTGTTACACACGAACGCGGTTTCAAGCGACATTTCCTTCGGCGCTGCCAGAGACATTTATCCTCCCTTCGCGAGACACCCCTCTCGCGCGCCCGGGCTGACGGGCAGTTGTCATATTGTTGGAATGCACCTGTGGGCTTGCCAGTGTCCAGATTGTGTCAGCCGGCAGTGTGTTGCAGAGGCAACAGTGGCGAAATCGAGGGTCGAAAGATCGCTGCAGATGCGAACGATGGTTGCGCCGACACAGCTTGATCACTGGCATGGCCAAAGATCGCCACACATCGTTGAAAGCGAGGAGTCGCCATGCAGTGCCTGTGGCTAACACTCGCCGATCCGGACCCGGCCACCAACGGCCAGCTCATCTATTCCAAGGGATTGATCGAGGCCGCACGCGATGCCGGCGTCACGTTGCGCGTGGTCGGCCTGGCACGGCGCGAGAGCACACGTTCGGTATGCAAGCTGCTCGGTATCGACTGGCGGTTGGCCGAGGAGCAGGCCCAGTCGCCATGGCGTCGCCTGCTGTCGTCCATGCCCGTCGTTGCCCAGCGCGGCAATGCCCCGAACATGAGGCGGCTGCTCGAGGAGGCGCTGGCGGAGCGGCCGTGGGACGCGATCGTCTTCGATAGCATCTGCAGCGGCTGGGCGCTCGCAGCCGTGGCGCGCCATCGCCGGCAGAGCCTGCTGCCGTCGCGCGTCGTCTACCTCGCGCACAATCACGAGGTCACGGTCGGCCGCCGCATCGCCAAGACTGCCCGTGGCCTGCGCCGTGTGGTGAAGGCGATCGACTATCTCAAGGTGAGGCGGCTGGAGCGTCGCCTGGTCGCCGCGGCCGACTTGGTCACGGCGAACGCGCCCGAGGATTGCCGCCAGTTCGCCGCGGATGCCAAAGGACGCTCAATTGTCTTCCTGCCGCCCGGATATGGCGGTGCGCGGCTCGAGGCCCGCACGATCGACGACAGCGTGCCGCGGCGGGCCATCCTGGTCAGCAGCCTCGATTGGCCGCCCAAGCGGGCTGCGGTGGAAGCCTTTCTCGCCACCGCCAGGGCGATGCTGGAGCGGGAAGGCATCGGGCTGCAGGTCGTGGGCGAGGCCGAGCCCGCCTATCTCGAGACCCTGCGGCGGCGCTTTCCCACGGTCGATTTCGTCGGCCGGGTCGACGATGTCCGGCCCTACATGCGCCAGGCTCGGCTCGCGCTGGTGCCGGACCTTTTGGGTGGCTTCAAGCTCAAGGGGCTGGACTACGTGTTCAACCGACTGCCGATCGTCGCCATGCGCATTGCCCTGCCGGGCATGCCGCTGGAGGAGGGGGCGAGCATCGGCCTGTTCGACAGCCATGCCGCGCTGGCCGAGGGCGTGGTCGAGCTGATCGACGACTTCCCGCGGCTGAATGCGTGGCAGGTCGCCGCTTACGACGCCTGCGCCGATCGCTTCGACTGGCGGCGGATCGGCCACCACCTCGTGCAGCACATTCGCAAGGCCGAGCGGCTGTCTTCTACAGCTCGGAGAGACGCTTCGACATTTGCCGCAGCGTCTCGATCGGCTCATCTCGCGGCAGGAAGATGAAATTGTAGATGTAGCGGCCGAAGCGCTGGCGCTGCTGCAATGGCGCCGTGAGGTCCGGCAGATCGGCCGGGTTCTGCAGGAGGTCGGCGGAGAACAGGCTCATCGGCTCGATGCGGCCGGCATGGACGAAGTAGCCGCGATAGTCGAGATCCTTGAAGTAGGCCTTGGCGCGCGCGAGGCCGCCGGGCGACAGGCGCTCGTCGATCTCGACCAGGAGCCGTGGCCGGCAGCGGCGGACGGTCTGCACCGCGCCGTCGAGCACGGCCTGCTCGTGGCCCTCGACATCGATCTTGATGAAGCCCGCCTCGCCCTCGTAGACGCTGTCGAGCGTCGCCATCGGCACCTCGACGGCGCGATGGTCGGGATAGGTGGCGGACGCCGCCGGCGCGGTCGGACAGAGCGATGGACCGGGCAAGGCGTGATCAGGCGGTGATATTGCGGCTCTCGCCGGACCGCTTGCCTCCAGGCCCGCTCATGGGCATCTCTTCCGGACCGCGCGCTGGGTCGCGTCTGACGCGACCTCCCTGCGCGCTCATGATTCATGAGCGAGCCAGAGGCGCGCGGTCCGCAAGACCATGAGCGGGCCTGGAGGCCCGCGGTCCGGCCTAAGCCGCCGCCTTCAAAATATCCGCCATCTTCTCGCCCACCATGATCGACGGCGCATTGGTGTTGCCCGAGGGCATGGTCGGGAAGATCGAGGCGTCGGCCACGCGCAGCCCCTCCAGCCCATGCACCTTGAGCTTGTCGTCGACCACGGTGGTGGGACCGGCCGGGCCCATGCGGCAGGTGCCGATCGGGTGATAGGCGGTCTGCGAGTTGTTCCGGATCCAGGTCAGGATCTCCTCGTCGCTCTGCACCGAGGGCCCAGGCGAGAACTCCTCGCCGCGGTAGGCGTCCATCGGTGCGGCGTCGACGATCTTCCGCATCATGCGGAAGCCGCCGACCATGGCCGCCTGGTCGATCGGATCGGCCAGGAAGTTGAAGCGGATCGCCGGCTGCGCCTTGGGATCGGGCGAGCGGACGTGGATCGAGCCCAGGCTCTCAGGCCGCAGCTGGTAGCAGGCGATCGTCATAGACGGGAAGTCCTGCAGCTTGCGCGTCTTGGGGTCCTTGATGGAGTAGGGCACCAGGTGCATCTGCACGTCGGGCGTGGCGAGCTCGGGCCTGGTCTTGAGGAAGGCAAGCAGCGGCGCCGACGGCAGGCTCATGAAGCCGCCGCCGGTCGCCAGGTACTTCATCATCTGGGTGACGGCGCCCACGCCGCGCGCCATGTGATTGTAGGAGACGCGCGCGTCCTTCACCTTCCAGATGATACGGGCGTTGATGTGGTCGCGGAAGTTCTCGCCCACGGCGCGCAACTCGTGCTTCACCTCGATGCCGTGCTGCTTCAGCAGCTCAGGCTGGCCGATGCCCGACAGTTCGAGGATCTGCGGGCTGGCGACGCCGCCCGCCGACAGGATGGTCTCGCGCGCCTTGGCCTGCACCACCTTGCCGTCCTTCTTGTATTCCACGCCGACGCAGCGCTTGCCGTCGAGCAACAGGCGCAAGGTGAAGGCGTCGGTGACGACGTGCAGGCTGGCCGAGCGCTTCATCGCCGGCTCGATGTAGCAATGGGCGACGCTCATGCGCCGGCCCTTGTAGATCGAGGTCTGGGTCTTGACGGTGCCTTCCTGGTCCTCGCTGTTGTAGTCGGGGTTGAGCTTGAAGCCCGCGGTCTTGGAGGCGGCGAACAGCGCGTCGTAAAGCGGGTTCTGATCGGGCACCGTCGAGACTTTCAGCGGACCGGCTGTACCGCGGCCGTTGCTGCCGTCACCGTCGACGAAGTTCTCGATGCGGGTGAAGAGCGGCGCCACGTCGCGCCAGCTCCAGCCGCGGCAGCCCATCTGCGCCCAGGTGTCGAAATCGAGCGGCTGGCCGCGCACCCAGACCAGGCCGTTGATCGAGCTCGAGCCGCCCAAGAGTTTGCCGCGCGGCACCGGGATCTTGCGGTTGGCCGTGCCCGGCTCGGGCTCGGACTGGTAGCACCAGTTGGCGGTCGGATGCTCGATCAGCAAGCCGAAGGAAAGCGGCATGCGGGAGTAGGGATGGCTGCGCGCTCCGGCCTCCAGCAGCAGGACCTTGTTGGCCGGATTTTCGCTCAGCCGCGCCGCCAGGGCGCCGCCCGCCGAGCCCGCGCCGACGATGATGTAGTCGTACTGGTCCATGACTGGTCCTCCCATCGCCAAGTATCGGCGATCTGCCGCGATGGCGACAAGGGCCGACCGATCGACGACAATGACCACTCGCATAGCGGGAGGGGGCGATGATCGACACCGACAAGGGCAGGGCGGAGGTATCGCGGTTCGCGGTCGATCTGGCGGTCCGCGTCGCGCTGATTGCGGGGGTGGTCTGGGTCAGCCTGGTGCTGCTGCGCCCCATCATGCCGTTGATGGCATGGGCGGTGATCCTCGCGGTCGCGGTCCATCCTGTATTCGCCGTCCTGCGCCGGCGGCTGCGGTTGCCCCGCGGATTGGCGGCAACCCTCGTTTCGCTCGTCCTGCTCGCGCTCCTGCTCTTGCCTGTCGTCCTGCTGGCGATCTCGGTGATCGACACGCTCGAACGCTATTCGAAGCTTCTCGCCGAGGGCGGGCATTTGCTGCCGTCGCCGCCGGAGTCGATCCGCGAATGGCCGTTGATTGGCCAGCGCCTCCACGACTTATGGGCTCACGCCAACGAGGATGTGCGTCTGTTGCTGACGGGCCATGTCGCGCAGATCGCGTCGGTCGGCCGATGGATCGGCCGGATCGCCGCGGGCGTGACCCTCGAGACCCTGCAGTTTGCCGCCGCCATCATCGTCGCCGGCGTGCTGCTCGCCTATGCCGAGACGCTGACCGGCGTGGTGCGCGGCCTTGCCGATCGCGTCGCCGACGCCCGCGGTCGCCGCTTCCTCGACATCACCGGCTCGACCATCCGCAACGTCTCGCAGGGCGTCATCGGCATCGCACTCCTGCAGTCCGCCCTGCTGGGCATCGGCATGCTGGCGGCGGGCGTGCCCTTCGCCGGCGCCCTCACCTTCGCCTGTCTCGTGCTGGCGATCGTGCAGGTCGGGCCCAACATCGTGATGATCCCGGTGATCATCTGGGCCTGGTTCAGCTTGCCGACGCTGACGGCCGCCGTCTTCACCGCCTACACGGCGCCCTTGCTGCTCGTCGACAACGTGCTGCGCCCGATGGTGATGGCGCGCGGCCTGCAGACGCCGATGGTCGTCATCCTGGCGGGCGTGATCTGCGGGACCCTGGCCGGTGGGTTGATCGGTCTGTTCATCGGGCCGGTCGTGCTCGCCGTCTTCTACGAGCTCGTGACGGCCTGGATCATAGCCGGACGGCAGGCGACCGAGATGCCGTAGCGAAGGAACCCCGCCCACGGGCAGCGGGCGGGGTTCGCTCGGGACATGGCCCCCTCCGCTTCACCAGGAGGTCGGCGTGATGCCGTGAATGGTCTTGCTGCCGTGTTCCGGTGCCGCGTCACCCGGATATGTCGGGTGGAGTCATGGACCTCCCTTCCCCCGCAATATCCATGAAGCCTAGAACTCCGCGCGGTGGACAATCAAGACAGCGACCTTGTCCTTCTTCGCTGTCGCGCCGTGCCGCCTCCGCCGAAACCAAGCCGGAGGGGCATCGCACCATTCCCAAGGTTGAGCTAGAGCACATTCCGTTCGGCTGGAATCAGCCGAACGGAATGTGCCCGTTGAAACTCCGATCTCCCGCGCGCGCTTTTCCGATATGGTGGAACCGCGAGCGGTTCCACCATATCGGAAAACGCTCTAGTGTTCTGCATCCCATCCGTGATGTTGCCCTCGGGCGACCGTTTGGGAATGCCAAGGCGACGAATTCTGCTGAGATCATGAACGGGGTAAACAAAATGACCGAAAGAGCCGGGACACCTGCAACGGCGGCCACTGACGGCGCGAGGCTTCGTGCCCGCGGAGGATCGTCGTTGCTTGGGCGCTTCGCGAGCCAGTTTTCCGACGTAGCGGTACCATTCGAAGTCGTTCTTCCCGACGGTGCCGTTCAGCATTTCGGGCGGGGACAGCCAACTTTCACCGTGAGGCTCAACAACAAGCGTGGCCTGCGGGCGATCGCAAGTACCGACGAAGGGCTCATAGCCGACGCGTACTTGCGGGGCGACATCGATCTGGAAGGCGACATGCTGCGCCCGTTCGAGTTGCGGCAGTCGATGAAGGATTTCCATCTCATCACGGCCGCATGGCGGTTCATCCAGCCGCTATTGTTCGGGCAGGTGCATACGAACCGTCAGGCGATCACGGCTCACTACGACATCGATCCGGAATTCTTCCTGAGCTTTCTCGACCCGAAAACACCTTGCTACACGCAGGGCGTCTACCTGGAAGCGGGTGAGACGCTCGACGTCGCCACATTGCGAAAGTTCGACTACTGCTTCCAGCACTGCCAGCTGAAGCCTGGCGACCACATACTTGAAATCGGGCCGGGATGGGGAGCGTGGTTCGAGTACGCGTCAGCGCGCGGCATCAAATGCACAGGCATCACGATCTCGAGAGTGTCGATCGAGTATCTCGAGAAAAGAGCGAAGCAACTTGGGCGCGATTGGGAGCTGATCAACGCCGATCTCCTGGAATACACGACCGATCGAAAGTACGACGCGATCGTCATCATGGGCGTTATCGAGCACCTTCCCGATTATCAGCAAGTTCTCCAGAAATTTGCGTCACTCATAAGACCGGGCGGGCGCATCTTCCTGGACGGCAGCGCCTGCACCAAGAAATATGAACTTTCGTCTTTCATGGTGAAGTACATCTACGGCGGCAATCATTCTTTTCTCGTTCTCCATGATTTCCTCGAGCAATTGGCGAAGACGCGCCTCGAAGTGCTGGAGATATTCAGCGATCGGCAGAGTTACTTCCTGACGTTCCAGCAATGGGCCCGGAACTTCGACGCCAATCGCCAGTTCGTGATCGAACGCTTCGGCGAGTTCAATTACCGGCGGTTCCGACTGTACCTCTGGGGCGCTGCCTACGAGTTCCTGAGCCGAAGCCTTGACTGCTATCGCATGATCATACGGGCGCCTGATCACCCGGCGTAGGAGCGTCACTGCCGCTTCGGCCGGATCGCCTCCCACTGCTCGTCGGTCCAGTCGATCATCGCCTGGGTGTTGGCCCCGCCGCCGCCCGATTGCAGCATCTTGCCGCCGTCGATGACGATCGCATCGCCGTTGATGTAGGCCGCGCCGTCGCTCACCAGGAAGGCTGCGAGATTGGCGAGCTCGGCGTGCTCGCCGACCCTCCGCAGTGGGATGGTCTTGACCAGTGCCTCGTTGCCGCCGCGCTCCTTGGGCATCAGCCGGCTCCACGCGCCCTCGGTGGGGAAGGGGCCGGGCACGATCGCGCAGGTCCGGATGCCCTTGGGTCCCCATTCGACGGCGAGGCTCCTGGTCATGGCCAAGACGCCCGCCTTGGCCATGGCCGACGGCACGGTGAAGGGCGCGCCCGTCAGCGAGGACACGGTGAGGATCGACATCACCACGCGATCGCGCAGCCCCTGGTCGATCCAGCGCCGCCCAGCCGCGACGGTGCAGTAGGCCGAGCCGTGCAGCACGATGCCCAGCACCGCATCGATGGCGCGAGTCGACATCTTGTGGGTCTGCGCCAGGATCTGGCCCGCCGCGTTGTTGACCAGGACGTCGAGCGGCCGCTTGGCCCAGATCGTGTCCATCATGGCCTCGACGGCGTCGGGCACGCGCACGTCGCAGCCCGCGGTCTCGATTTCGCCGCCGGTCTCCTTGGCAAGCTCCTCGGCCGTCTGCTTCAACACGTCCTCGCGCCGGCCGCAGATCACGACGTTGGCGCCGAGCTCGAGATAGCGATGCGCCATCGAGCGGCCGAGACCGGTGCCGCCGCCGGTGACCAGGATGCGTTTGCCCTTGAGCAGGTCGGGCTGGAACACGGCTACTTCCGGATCTCGGTGAAAGCCACGCCCGCGGCGAGCAGCCCGTCGATCTCGGCCGCCGTGTAGCCCACTTCACCAAGCACCTTGCGCGTATCGGCGCCGAAGGTCCTGGGCTTGCTGCGCGGGCTGGCCGACGTGCGCGAGAGCTTCACCGGGTTGCCGACATTGCGCCAGCCGTCCTTCTCCCAGACCATGTTGCGGTGCTTGGTGTGCGGATGCTCCATGACGTCGGGCACTTCCATCACCGCGCCCGACGGCACGCCGTTCTGCATCAGTTCGTTGGCGAATTCCTCGCCGTTGCGGTCCTTGGTCAGCGCCCTGAGCTCGGCTTCGAGCTCCTCACGATGGGCGACGCGGTCCTTGTTGGTCTTGAAGCGCGGGTCGTCGGCCAGCTCGGGCTTGCCCAGCATTTGCGCGAGCTTGCGGAACTGCCCGTCATTGCCGGCGCCGATCACGATGTTGCGGCCCTTGGTCGGGAAGTTGGCGTAGGGCGCGAGATTGCCGTGACTGTTGCCGTAGAGCTTGGGTTTCAGGCCGGCCATGAAGTAGTTCGGTGCGTGCGGCTGGTGCAGCGCCACGGCGCTGTCGTAGAGCGTGGCGTCGACGAACTGGCCTTGGCCTGAGCGGTTGCGCTCGTAGAGCGCCATCAGGATTCCCATGCAGGCGTTCATGCCGGTCGACAGGTCGACCACCGGTACGCCGATGCGCACCGGACCCGCCTCGGGCGCGCCGTTGACCGAGACCAGGCCGGCCGAAGCCTGCACCATCGCGTCATAGCCCGGGAAGCCGCCCAGTGGGCCGTCGGCGCCGAAGCCCGAGACCCGCGCATGGACCAGGCGCGGGAACTTCTGCGACAGGACTTCGTAACCGATGCCCCACTTCTCCATGGTGCCGGTCTTGAAATTCTCGATCAGCACGTCGGCCGTCTCGAGCAGCTTCAGCAGCACCTCGCGGCCTTCCGCCTTCGAGAGGTCGAGCGCCACCGTGCGCTTGTTGCGGTTGATGCCGGCGAAGTAGGCGGAGATGCCCTCCTGGTCGAACGGCGGACCCCACAGCCTGGTCTCGTCGCCCTGCGGCGGCTCGATCTTGATCACCTCGGCGCCGTGATCGGCCAGCATCTGGGCGCAATACGGCCCGCCCAGCACCCGCGACAGATCGACGACTTTCAGCCCTTCCAACGCCCCCGGCATCTCGTTCCACTCCTCGGACATGCTTGAGAGCGGGCGTTATAGACCATGGCCCGGGGTGTCGATACGGTCATGGGAGCGCGGACCTCCAGGTCCGCATCATGATTTTGAGCGGACCTGGAGGTCCGCGCTCCGACATGAGGGGTATCCCATGCTCAGCGGAATTCACGGCCATCAGGACATCGAGCGCGTCGTCTACGGCAAGCCGGCGGGGCCGGTGCTGCGCGCCGAGGCTGAACGCCTGGGCGCCAAGCGCGTGTTCGTCACGACCTCGAAGTCGGTGGCGCAGAGCGCGTTGCTGGCCGACGTGATCCGCGACCTGGGCGATCGCTATGTCGGAGTCTATTCGGGCATCACCGCCCATTCGCCACGGCCGTGCGTCATCGAGGGGGCGAAGCTCGCGCGCGAAGTCGGCGCCGATCTCATCGTCGCCGTCGGCGGCGGCTCGGTCATCGATGCCACCAAGGTGATGCTGATCGCGCTGTGGCAGGGCGCGATGACGATCGAGGCTCTCGACCTCTATCGCGCCGGCCGGCCGAAGGAGGGACACGCCCCGCCATCGGAGGCGATCAGGCCGCCGGCCGATGCCGTCCGCATGGTCGCCGTGCCGACCACGCTGTCGGCGGCAGAGTTCAACCCCTTCGCCGGCATCAGCGACCCTCGACACGGCATCAAGGAAAGCTTTGGCCATCGCCTGGTCGTGCCGCGCGTCATCGTGCTCGATCCGGCGGCGACGCTCGCCACGCCGATGGACCTGATGCTGTCGACCGGGATCAAGGCGGTCGATCATGCAGTCGAGCGGCTGTGCTCGCATCAGGCTCACCCCTTCGTGCTGGGCACGGCGACCGAAGCGCTGAAGCTCTTGACCAAGGCGTTGCCTGCCCATGCGGCACAGCCCGACGACATGCCGACGCGGCTCGATCTGCAGTTCGGCATGTGGCTGTCGATCGGCGCCGGTACCTCGGGCGTCGGCACCGGCGCCAGCCACGGCATCGGCCACGTGCTGGGCGCCGCCTGCCACGTGCCGCATGGCCACACCTCCTGCGTGATGCTGCCCTCGGTGCTGCGCTGGAACCTGCCGGCCAACGCTGAACGGCAGAGCCGGGTGAGCGATGCGTTTGGCAAGCCCGACGTGCCGGCGGCCGATCTGGTGGCCGGCCTGGTGCAGTCGCTCGGCCTGCCGGGGCGGCTGGCGGCCGTCGGCGTGGGCCGCGACCGTTTCCGCGAGATCGCCGAGAAATCGATGCACGACCGGGCCGTGCTCAACAATCCGCGCCCGATCGCCGGCCCCGAGCAGGTGATGGAGATTCTGGAGCTGGCGGCGTGAGCATCGAAGGTCCGGCAGGGGCGGCAACTTCCTCCTCGGCCTCTCACGGCGGTTGCGGCGATGTGCCCGCCCCGTTGCACCCCGTTGGCACCTCACTGCAGGAAGCGCTGCACCGCCTCCACCGCCTCCGGCCTCTCGTCCAGCACAAGGTGGCCTGCCTTGGGAAACGTCTTTACCGTCGCGCCCGGGATCAGTCTCGCCCAGTGCGGTCCCTGCGCCGCCGGCACGATGCGATCCTCCTCGCCGTAGACCAGCAACGTGGGCACCTTCACCCGGTGCAGCCAGCGCGGCAGCTTGGGATCGTGCAGGCGTTCCCAAGCGATGCGGGCCACGGTGGTGATCTCGCGGAAACGCTCGACGGTGAAGTCGACGTCGAAGCCGGCCGGCAGGTGCGGCTTGATCACCTCGAAATCGTAGACCAGCATTTCCGGGATCTTCTCGCCGGGAATCCGAAACAGATCGACCGTTGGCGCCTCCTTGATGCGCAGGCCAGCCGGCGCCACCAGCACGAGCTTCTTGATGCGCCTGGCGTGCTGGGTCGCGAAGCTGGCCGCCAGCCAGCCGCCAAGCGAGAAACCGACCAGGTTCACTTTGTCGAGGCCGAGGTGATCCAGCAGCTCGATGTAGTGCATCACATAGTCCTGGATCGACGACAGCCCGGGGTCGTCGCCTGACTGGCCAAAGCCCGGATGATAAGGCAACAGGACCTTGAAATTCTTGGTCCATGGCTTGGCGAACTCGAATCCATGGAACGTGCCACCACCATGGAGGAACAGCAGCGGCTCGCCGGAACCGGCAGTCAGGTAGACGGTCTTGACCCCGCCGATGGTGACTTCCTCGCGCGCGAAGCTGGTCATCGCAGAGCTCCCTTACTCGGCTGCCTTCGGCAGCGTGTCCTGCAACTCGGGCGCCTTGCTGCGCAGCTGCGGGATCACTTCCTCGGCAAACAGGGTCATGTTCTTGACCGTCATCCAGTGCGGCATGGTGCCGAGATGCAGGAAGCAGTTGATGCGGCTGGATTGCGCCTCGTTGGCCCATGTGGAAATGGATTCGGCGACCATGTCGGGCGTGCCGCAGACCACGAAGAATTGCTGCGTCAGTGCATCCCAGGAGAGATCGCCGTGCAGGTTCGGGCCGGAGATGCGCTTGCGGAACTCCGCCGGCGTGACGTAGCCCGGCGGCACGAGATAACGCGGCGTCGTGCGCAACGCGTCCTTGAAGAAGAAGAACAGGTGCTCCATCCACTCCTGCTCGGCCTTCTCCTTCGTCTCGGCGACATAGCACATGACACCGATGATCGCCTTGTCGCGCGTGAAGGCATGGCCGTATTTCGGCGACTGTTCGCGCAAATCGGCGAGCGCCTGCATCTGTCTGCTGATCGGCACGAACACCGACGAGTAGCCCATGCCCAGCTCGGCGGCGAGCTGGATCGTTTCCGGGCTGCCCGTGCCGACCAGATACATCTTTGGATGTGGCTTCTGGTACGGCTTGGGCCAGACGTTGAGATAGCGGTAGGTGTAGAATTCCCCCTCGTAGGCCATCGGTCCGTCTTCGCGCCAGGCCTTGAGCAGGATGTCGATCGATTCGCGGAAGCGGGCCCGCGCCGTCGCCGGGTTGATCGGATTCACCCAGTATTCCATGCCGGTGCCGAGCGGCAATGCGACCTCGAGCCGGCCGCCCGACATCACGTCCAGCATGCCGTACTCCTCGGCGACGCGGTGCGGGTACTCGAGGTTAAGCGGCGTGCCGAAGACGCACAGCTTGGCCCGCGTGGTCTGCGGGATCAGCGCGGCGGCGATCAGGCTCGGCGCCGGCATCATGCTGTAGGATGTCGAATGATGCTCGTTGACGACCAGCCCGTCGAAGCCCAGCTTGTCGGCCAGCACCATTTCGCGCAGGTAGCGCGTGTAGAGCTTGTTGCCTTTCACTGGGTCGTAGATCGAGTTGGGAAAATCGACCCAGACGGATTCATACTTCTTATGATCCTCCGGCAGGTGGATATAAGGCATGAAGTGAAACATGTTGAATTGCAGGTCGTCCGGCCTGGGCATCGCGTCCTCCGTCCCGGTACCGCGGCAGCTTCATTCCCGCCGCCGCATTCATCGGCTGTCATGCCGATTTTTTTGTTGTGCGCATTGCGAACTTTTGTTCGCTTTGGCACAATTTACGCCGTGACCAGAGACGGAGTCAACGCTGACCGCGGCGACGCCACGTCAGGGAGAGATCGAATGTCTAGCATCGCCGAACCTGTCGGACCGGCCAGCGAATCTTCGAGGCGGCGCGCCGCGGCGCGCGGCCGGAAGGACAGCTCGCGCTACTTCGTGCAGGCGCTCGCCCGTGGACTGGCGGTGATCGAGGTGTTCGCCGATGCGCGCACCCTGACGCTCAGCGACGTCGCCAAGCGCGCCGGCATCACGCGCGCGACCGCGCGGCGGCTGCTGCTGACGCTTTGCGACCTCGGCTATGCCTCCAACGACGGCAAGCACTTCACCCTGCGACCACGCACGCTGCGCCTCGGTTACGCGTACCTGTCGTCGATGGGCTGGTCGGAGGTGGCGCTGGCGCACCTGCGCGAGTTGGCTGAGATCCATGGCGAGACGTGCTCGGTATCGGTGCTCGACGGCCAGGACATCGCCTTCGCGGTGCGCGTTCCAGCAAGCCGCCACGGCGTCATGCTGGTGCCGGCGGGCGGGCGGCTGCCGGCTTACGCGACCTCGCCGGGACGGGTGCTGCTGGGCGGCCTGTCGACGGACGAGCTGAACGCATATTTCGCCGCGGCGGTGATGCGGCCGTTGACCAAGCACACGGTGCACACGCCGGCCGGTGTACGCAAGATCGTGGAGCAGGCGAAGCGCGACGGATACGCCTTTACCGACGAGGAGCTCGACTACGGCGTGAATTGCATCGCCGTGCCGATTCGCGACGCCACGGGAGCGGCCGTCGCGGCGTTGAACCTGAGCGCGCCGAGCAGCCGGCTGCGCCGTCGCGAGGCGGTCGGCAAGCTGCTGCCGGATCTGCGCGAGGCGGCGCGCAACATCGAGATGGCGATTCGCAATCTGCCCGGCCGGCCGACGTCGCGCTGAGCGCGAGGGTTGCGTGCGCTGCGCGACCGGTGGACCGGCGGACCGGCGGACCGGCGGACCGGCGGGTGGATTGCAGCGTCGGGACGGTTGCAAATGGTCGGGCATCGAGCGTTCGCCGATTGACAGGAGGCGAGTGCCCCGGCTACGCTTTGTGTGCGCAATGCGAACAAATGTTCGCCAACAAGAAATCAACTGCCACGTCTCGGGAGGACACCATGCAAAGGCGAACAGTTCTAAAGGGCGGCGCGTCATTGATCGGTGCCGGCAGTCTGCCGACAATCGCACGCGCCCAGGCGCCGAAGTCGATCCGCATCGGCTACGCCGTGGCCCTGTCGGGGCCGTACGCGCCGGGCGCGCAGTCGACCACATGGTCGCAGTACAAGCTGTGGGCCAAGGACGTGAACGACGCTGGCGGCATCATGCTGAAGAAGTACGGTGCCAAAGTTCCGGTCGAGCTGATCGACTACGACGATCGCAGCCAGATCGAAGAAGCGATCCGTCTGGTCGAGCGCCTGATCCTCAACGACAAGGTCGACCTCGTGCTGGCGCCCTGGGGCACCGCCACCAACCTTGCGACCGCTCCGGTGTTCAACAAGTACGAATACCCGGTGATCCACTTCACGGCGTCCGCCGACCGCGTGGCCCAGCTCGGGCCGCGCTGGCCCTACTCCTTCTGGGCGTTGGTGCAGCCCAAACCAGCGACGGCGCCGCTCGCTACGATGGTCAAGAAGCTCACCACCGAGGGCAAGATCAAGGGCCGCGTGGCCATCATGCACGTCGCCGACCAGCTCGGCGTCGAAATGGCGGCGGCGATGCAGGAGGCTTGCAAGAAGGAAGGCGTCGAAATCGTCTACTTCAAGAGCTATCCGCTGGGTGCCTCGGATCTTTCGCCGCAAATCCGCGAGATGATGGCACTCAACCCCGACGCCTTCTTCGCCTTCAGCTATCCATCCGACACGTTCATGGTCACCGAGCAGTCGCATGTGCTCGGCTTCAGCCCACCGATATACTACACGGGCGTCGGCACCCCGTTTCCGGCCTACGCGGCGAAATTCGGGGCCAAGAAGAACGGCGTGCTCATCTACGGCGCGGTCGATTCGACGGCGCCGGGCCAGAAGGAATACAGGGAGCGCCACAAGGCGATGTACAACCGCGACGTCGAGATCGGGTCCATCGGCACCTACGCCACCATGCAGATCCTGCAGAAGGCAATCGAGCAGGTAGGCGAGATCGATCGAAAGAAGATCCGCGACGCGATCGCCGGCGGTACGTTCGAGACGATCGCAGACGTCTACTCGTTCAAGGGCCAGCTTCACCAGAATGCCTGGGCGGTGGGCCAATGGCAGGGCGACGAGGTCGTCGCCGTCTACCCCGAGAACAAACGCGGTGCCAAACCCCTGATGTTCCCCAAGCCCAAGTGGTAATTCTGATCGTCGAGCCGGCCGGCTCTTGCCGGCTGGTTCCGGCTTGGGCGCCCGATCGGGGGTGGCTTCGTGATCCTCTTTGAGGTCGTGCTGAGCGGCGTGCTGGTCGGTGGCATGTACGGCTTGATCGCACTTGGCCTCAACCTGCAATACGGGATCGCGCGCATGATGAACCTTGCCTATGGCGAGGCGCTCATGGGCGGCGCCTATACGGCTTTCTGGTTCTTCATGCTGTGGCGGATCGATCCTCTGGCCAGCATGCTGTTCAGCGTGCCTGTGGCGTTCTGCGGCAACTGGCTGATCTATCGCTACCTGTTGTCCCCGCTGATTCGCCGCGCGGCCAATCAGGAGATTCTCGAGGCCGACACGATCCTGGTGACCTTCGGCCTGCTGTTCGTCTTCCAGGGTCTGGCGCTGGTCCAGTGGGGTGGCGAATACCGCGGCTACACTTATCTCGCGGTCCCGATCGACCTGCTCGGTGCGACGGTCGCGCTCAACCGCCTGATGGCATTCGTCGCGGCGGTCGTGCTGGCGCTGGCGTTGTACTGGCTGCTGCGCTCGACCCGGCTCGGCGGCGCGCTGCGCGCGATCGCAATCGATCCGGTGGCGGCGCAACTCGTCGCCGTCGACGTGCCGCGCCTGTCGGCGCTCGCCTTCGCCGCCGGCGGCGCCATCATGGCGGCGGCCGGAACCCTGGTCAGCATGTTCCTGTCCTTCAATGCCTCGATCGGCATCGTCTATACCCTGAAGGCGCTGATCGTGGTGATCATGGGTGGGGTCGGCCGGATGCTGGGCTGCCTGATGGCTGGCCTCCTTCTCGGATTGGCCGAGGCGCTGGGCGCCTATCTTGTCGATCCCGGCCTGACGCTGGCGATCAATTTCGCCTTGTTCCTGTTGGTGCTGCTGGTGCGCCCGCAAGGCCTGTTCAGCCGTGGCTGAAAAGCCTGCCTCGCGCTGGTGGATCGCACCGGCCGCCGCCGGCGTCGCCTTCCTCGCCGGCCTGCCGCTGCTATTGTCGGCCTATACCGTGTCGCTGCTGATCAGCGTGCTGGCCTATGCATCGCTCGCCACGTCGTGGGCGTTCTTTTCGGGCACGACCCGCTACATCTCGCTGGCGACGGCCGCATTCGTGGGCATCGGGACCTACACCGTCGCCCTGCTGAGCGATCACCTGCCGCTGGCGGTGGTTCTCGCCATTGCCCACATGATCGGCTTCGTGATCGCGCTCGGCGTCGGCTTGTCGACCTTGCGGCTGAGCGGCATCTACTTCGTGATCTTCACTTTCGGCCTTACCGAGCTGATCAAGCAGCTGGTGATCTGGTTCGAGATCAACCAGACCAAGACGCTGGCTCGCTACATCTTCGTCAATGCCAGCGGGACGCTGATCTACGAGCTGCTGCTGGCGACGGCGACCATCGTGATCGCCGGGGTCTGGTGGCTGTCGCGTTCGCGGGTGGGCTACGCGCTGCGCGTCATCGGCGAGGACGAGATGGTGGCGCGCCATTCCGGCATCGACACGACGCGCGTAAAGGTACTGGTCTTCGCCGCAACATCGGCGGTGATGTCGATGGTCGGAGCCGTGCTGTCGCTGCGCTACACCTACGTCGATCCCAACATCGCGTTCAACTCCCTGGTCTCCTTCCAGGTCCTGATCATGGCCCTGCTCGGCGGCATCGGCCGGCCGTGGGGTCCGGCGCTGGGCGCGGTGCCGTTGGTGCTGTTGTCCGAGCTGCTCTCGGGCACGTTCCCGCACCATTTCGGCATCGCCTTGGGCATCTGTTTTGTGGTGATCGTCTTCTTCCTGCCCGGTGGCGTGATGGGCCTGGTCGATCGCTGGTCGGCGTGGCTTCCTCGGTCTGCCCTGCGCCGGAGAAAGGAGTCGTGACCGCCGGTCCCCTGCTTGCGATCCAGGGTCTCAGCAAATCGTTCGGCGGGCTGCAGGCCGTGCGCGATTTCGATCTCGATGTGCCCGAGCGCTCCATCGTCGGTCTGATCGGTCCCAACGGATCAGGCAAGACGACCGTGCTGAACCTCGTCACGGGAGAGATCGCCGCCGATGGCGGTTCTGTCCGGCTCGACGGGCGGGAGATCCTTGGTCGGCCTGCTTTCCGGGTTTGCCGGGCGCGGATCGCGCGCACCTTCCAGCTGGTGCGCGTGCTGCCAGGGATGACAACGCGCGAGAACGTCCTGATCGGGCGCCTGTTCGGCTCCGCTCCAGCGACCCCCGAGCACGCACGAAAGGAGATCGATGCGCTTCTGGATCGGGTCGGCCTGTCGGATCTTGCCGACCAGACCGGCGCGCAGTTGACCTATATCGATCAGAAAAGGGTCGAGCTGGCCCGCGCACTTGCCACGCAGCCGCGGCTGCTCCTGCTCGACGAATGGCTCGCCGGCCTCAATCCGCGTGAGCTTCAGATCGGCATCGAGCTGATCCGCCGGATACGCGACGAGGGCATGACAATCGTCATGATCGAGCATGTCATGGAGGCGATCCGGGCGCTGTGCGACCATGTGGTGGTGATGAGCGCCGGTGGCCTGATTGCCGCCGGTGCGCCCGATTCCGTCCTGAACGACCCCGAGGTGGCGCGCGTCTATCTGGGGGATGACGATGCTTGAGGTCGAGAACCTCAGCGTCGCCTACGGCAAGCACGAGGCGTTGCGCAACGTCGCGCTGCGTGTCGAGTTCGGCCGCACAGTGGTGATCTTGGGCGCCAACGGCGCCGGCAAGACGACCCTGCTCAACAGCATCGCCGGCATCATCCGCGCACGGCCTGGTGCCCGCATCACCGTGGACGGAGAGGGAATCCAGGATGAGCCCGCGCATCGCATCGTCGAGCGCGGCGTCGCCCTGGTCCCTGAAGGCCGTCGCCTGTTCGGCGAGATGACAGTGATCGAGAACCTGTGCATGGGCGCCTATGCGCAACGCGCACGGCGCGATGAGGCAGCCAGGCTCGACGAGATGCTGACGGTATTCCCACGCCTGGGCGAACGCCGCCAGCAGACCGCCCGGACGATGAGCGGCGGCGAGCAGCAGATGCTCGCGATCGCGCGTGCGCTGATGTCGCGCCCGCGCCTCCTCTTGCTCGACGAACCCTCGCTCGGCCTCAGCCCTCGCTTGGCCAAGGAGCTGTTCGCGACCTTGCGGCGGCTGGCGAGCGAGGGCCAGTCCATCCTGCTGGTCGAGCAGGCGGCGCACCTCAGCCTGCGGCTGGCGGACTGGGTGTACGTGCTGGAGAACGGCCGCATCGCCAAATCAGGCGCACCGAGCGCCATCCGCGATGATGACAGCCTGCGGAGGTCCTATCTCGGGCTTTGAGGTAGTGGATTGGCGTCACCGGGCCGATTGTTGCTATGATGAGGCGCTACTCAGGGCGCTCATGGATCGGTATCTCAGCATCCAGGCCTTCGTCAAAGTGGCGGAGAAGGAGTCCTTCGCCGAGGCAGCGCGTCAGCTCGGCGTCGCTCGTTCCGTGGTGACCGAGCGCATCAAGCAACTCGAAAGCTTCGTCGAAGCGCCGCTGTTTCACCGCACCACCCGTTCGGTGAAGCTATCCGAGATCGGCGCTGCCTTCTTCAAGGAATGCTCCGAGCTGGTCACCCGGCTCGAGGGGCTGACGGATCAGATGCGCGACTTGAAGGGCTCGCCCAAAGGCGTGCTGCGCCTGCACGTGCTGCCCGGCTTTGCCCTCGGCCACCTTTCGTTGGTGCTGCGCGAATACCAGGATCAGTATCCCGACGTGCGGCTCGACATCGTGGTCAACGACCGCGTCGTCGATCCGGTCGACGAGGGCTACGACGTGGCGCTGCAGATCTTCGAGCCGGCGCTCGACGTCCTGATCGCCAAGCGCCTCTTCCCAATCCGCCGGCTCTTTCTCGCCTCGCCGGATTATATTGCCCGCCTCGGCATGCCGCGGCGGCCGGAGGAGCTGCTGCGTCATCGCCTCGGCGTCTATGCGCGCTATCCAACGGGCGATCATTGGCAGTTCTGGCGGGGCAAGCACAAAATCGAGATCGAGCTGCCCGCCAGCCTGCGGTCGAACAGCGTCCATCTGCTGAGGGAATATGCCCTGTCGGGCGCTGGCGTGGTCTGCATTCCCACCATTGCCGCGGCCGACGATATCGTGGCGGGGCGGCTCACGCCCGTTCTGTACGGCTATCGGCTGTCGTCGTACTGGCTGACGGCGGTATTTCCGACCACGCATCGCTATACCTTGAAGGTCCGTCTGTTCGTCGACTTCATCCAGCGCAAGTTCCGCGGCGAGCCGCATTGGGATCAGCTTTTGATCACCAACGGCTTCCTGCCTCACGACGACATCGTCACCAGCCGCAGCCGCTTGCGGCGCTCCTGAAACCCGTTGTTCGGGATTCCCGAACAACGGGTTCGGCCGCAGGCCGATTGTCCGGCCGGCAGGCCGCTCCTAGCCTTTGCCGAAAAAAGAAAGGGAGGATAGCGGTGCAGGTTCACACCGTCTTCGGGTCCATCACGGACTACACCAAGGGCAGCATCGAATTGGTGTCGGGCGAAGCCCGGCACTACGTCTTCTCGAACATCTTCGACGTTGCCGCCAAGTCGAAGCCCTACGAACGCGTCGTCGTGGCCAAGAACATGGAATATGTCCAGGAGGTCATGCGCGCCGAAGGCGTCTCGCCCTGGTTCGCCTGCGGCCATGACGAGTTTGCGCTCTGCATGGACGGCGAGGTCACCGTCGACTTCATCAAGATGAAGAACCCGCCGAGCACGGCCAAGAACGGCGCCGTGCTCGCCGGCGAGAACCCCGAGGGCCAGCGCATGGGCCATGTGAAGCTGAAGCGCGGCCATCAGGTCCTGCTGGGCGCCGGCAACGCCTATCGCTTCTCCGCCGCCAGGATCGGCGTGCTGATGCAGCAGACGGTGCTGGGTGATCTCAGCGTTCAGAAATGGCGCGAGATCTGTTTCACCTGACACAGATTCCAACTCCCGCCGGAGATTTCCGCATGTCCGCCGCCCTTACCCAAGTCGTCGCCACCGAGCCCAGCAACCGCAACGGCTATCGCAGCTTCAAGCTCGGCAAGTTCGAGCTATCGCGCGACGAGTATTTCGTCACCGTGCATTGGCCCGCCAAGGGTGCAAGGCGCTCGCACCAGATGCCGGCGGACGCCTTCCTGCGCGCCTGCATGCGCGACGTTGCCTGGAACTTCTTCTACGGCTGGGTGAATTTCGACCACGTCATCGGCACGCGCAATCACTACGGCAATGTCGATTTCTATGCCGGGACGTTCAACGGCACCTTGAAGGCTGCCGGTGTCGACTATGTCGAGCAGTTCGACGCGAACCTCATCATGGCGACCTTCAAGGCCATCCTGCGCGACTGGGTGAATGAAGGCTTCGATCCCTTCGCCGCGCCGGTCGAGACAGGCACCGCCTTCGGCCCCAAGCAGGGCGAGAACATCGAGGCCATCGAGCGCACCCGCATCGCCACCAAGCTGATGCCCGGATTGCCGGGCGACTCGCCGCTGCGCGACGACATGCCGGTCAATCGCGCGTTCGCCGACGTGCCGCAGGACGAACCCGAGATCCACGAGGAGCCGGGCTTCAAGGGTCAACTCCACGCCTTCAGCCTGTTCAAGTATCTCAGCCGCTCCGACGTCACCTGGAACCCCTCCGTCACGGCGGTGTGCAAGGCCTCGCTCGCTTGTCCGACTACCGAGGAATTCATCCTGCCGGTGTTCCACGGCAACGACAGGGTGGAGTGGTTCATCCAGCTCTCCGACGAGATCGTCTGGGACGTCGGCGACAAGAACACCGGCGCCCCGCGGTCGCGCGTCACGATGAAGGCGGGAGACGTCGCCGCCATGCCGGCGGACATCCGCCATCAGGGATACTCGACCAAGCGCTCGATGCTCTATGTCTGGGAGAACGTCACGCCCGGACTGCCTCAGCGTTATGAGAGTGGCGAGCTGTCGCCTTATCCGGTCGACTTCTAGGTCATGTCATCGTCTTCCGGACCGCGAGCCTCCGGCTCGCTCATGAGCGCGCAAGATGCGCGCGGTCCGAATGAGCATGAAGAGGCCGTCCGGGGGATCCGCGACAAGCTCTACATCGACGGCGCGTTCGTCGACGCTGCCGATGGGCGCACCCTCGACGTCCTGTCACCGCACGACAACGCGCTGATTGCGACCATCGCCGAGGGTGGGGTGGAGGATGTCGATCGCGCCGTGGCGGCGGCCGAGCGGGCCTTTCCCGCCTGGTCAGAAATGGCGGCTGCAGACCGCGGCCTTCTGCTGCTCAAGCTGGCCGACGCCATCGAGGCTCATGGCGACGAGCTCGCCATGCTCGAGACCATCGACACCGGCCATCCGATCCGCGACTCACGCTTCATCGACGTGCCGCGAACCGCCGCGTGCTTCCGCTACTTCGGCGGCATGGCCGACAAGTTCCAGGGCAGCGTCGTGCCGGTGGAGGCCGGGTTTCTCAACTATGTGCTGCGCGCGCCGATCGGCGTGGTCGGCCAGATCGTGCCGTGGAATTTCCCGCTGATGTTCGTGAGCTGGAACATGGGCCCGGCTCTTGCCGCCGGCAACACGGTGGTAATGAAGCCATCGGAGATAACACCGCTGTCGACGCTGCGCGTCGCCGAGTTGATGAGCGAGGTCGGTTTCCCCAACGGCGTCGTCAACATCGTCCCAGGCTATGGCCACACCGTCGGCCAGCGCCTGGCCGAACATCCGCGGATCGGCAAGATCGCCTTCACCGGTTCCACCGCCACCGGGCGCAGGATCGTCGAGGCGTCGAAGGGCAATCTCAAGCGCGTGCAGCTCGAGCTGGGCGGCAAGGGCGCCAACATTGTCTTCGACGACGCGAATATCGTGGCGGCGGTCAACGGCTCGGCGTGGGCGATCTTTCATAACCAGGGCCAGGCGTGCATCGCCGGTTCACGGCTGATCCTGCACAAGCGCATCGCCGACTCTTTCCTGGAGAAGTTCCTGACCCTCACGCGCTCGATCAAGGTTGGCGACCCGTGCGAACTCACGACCGAGATGGGCCCTCTGACCTCCACACTGCACCGCGATCGGGTGGTCGACTACATCAAGGTCGCGAAGGACCAAGGCGGAACGATACTGGCCGGCGGCATGGCGCCAGCCGATCCGGCCTTGGCCAAGGGTTGCTATGTGCTGCCGACGGTCGTGTGCGCCAAGCCGACCGACCGTGTCGCCCAGGAAGAGGTGTTCGGTCCTTTCGTCACGGTCCTCACTTTCGAGAGCGACGAGGAAGCGCTGTCGATCGCCAACGCCACCGAATACGGCCTCGGCGCCGGTCTCTGGACGGCCGATCTGGCGCGCGCCCACAAGATGGCGCGCGGGCTGCGCGGCGGCATCTGCTGGATCAACAGCTACAAGCGCGTCAATCCCGGCTCGCCCTTCGGCGGTGTCGGCAAGTCGGGCTATGGCCGCGAGATGGGCTTCGAGGCGATGCACGACTACACCGAGGCGCGCTCGATCTGGGTCAATGTCGATGCGCAGGTTCCGCCATTCTACAAGCGTTGAAACGCGTCTACGGGGAGGACCGACCATGAGCAACCGCAAGGCACGGGGTCCGTCGCGGCGGACCGTTCTCAAGAGTGCGGCGGCAATCGGCGCAGCCGGCTCCGCTGCGAACTGGACGACAGCGCTACACGCGCAATCGACGCGCACGCTCAAGCTCGGCCTGGTGACGCCGCGCACCGGGCCGCTCGCGCCGTTCGCCGAGGCGGACGGCTTCGTGGTCGAGGCGATGAGAAAGTTGTGGGTCAACGGTCTCGCGATCGGCGGGAGGAGCTACCCGGTCGAGATCATCGTCAAGGACTCGACGTCCAATCCGGCGCGCGCCGCCGATGTCGCGGCCGACCTGATCCTCAAGGACAAGATCGACCTCATGCTGGTGTCCTCGACGCCCGAGACCACCAATCCGGTCTCCGACCAGTGCGAACTGGAGAAGAAGCCCTGTATCTCGACCGTCGCGCCGTGGCAGCCCTGGTTCTTCGGCCGCGGGGGAAAGCCAGGCACGGGCTTCGATTACACCTATCACTTCTTCTGGGGCCTCGAAGACATCATCGGCACGTTCGTCTCGATGTGGAATTCGCTGCCCACCAACAAGATGGTCGGCGGGCTGTTCCCCAACGACGGCGACGGCAATGCCTGGGGCGACAAGACACTCGGCTTCCCGCCCGTCCTGGCAAAGGACGGCTACAAGATCACCGATCCGGGCCGCTATCAAAACCTGACGGCGGATTTCAGTGCCCAGATCCAGGCCTTCCGTGATGCCAAGGCCGAGATCCTGACGGGCGTGCCGATCCCGCCGGATTTTACGACCTTCTGGAACCAGGCGCTGCAGAAAGGCTTTAGGCCGAAGATCGCCAGTGTCGGCAAGGCGCTGCTCTTCCCGGCATCGGTCGAGGCGTTGGGCGACAACGGCAACGGCCTGTCGACGGAGGTCTGGTGGACTCCCACCTATCCTTTCAAGTCGACCTTGACGGGGCAGAGCTGTCGCGAGCTCGCTGCCGCCTATGAGAGTGCGACGGGCAAGCAATGGACTCAGCCGATTGGTTTTGCTCATGCCCTGTTCGAAGTCGCCGCCGATGCGCTGAAGCGCACCAAGGATCTGGGCCAACCGGCGGCGATTCGCGACGCGATCGCGGCGACCGCGCTCGACACCATCGTCGGCAAGGTCGAATTCGGAAAGATGCCGCCTTTCAAGAACGTCGCCAAGACACCGTTGGCCGGCGGCCAGTGGCGGCGAAGCAGCGGCAAGTACAAGTACGAGCTGGTGATCATCGACAATTCCCAGGCGCCCGCGATCCCGGTCGCCGACAAGCTGAAGCCGATCACGTGACCGCGCGATGGACGCGCTTCTCAGGCTCGACAACGTCTCCAAGTCGTTCGGCGCGCTCAAGGCAGTCGATGGGCTGAGCGTCTCGCTTCAGACAGGCGAGGCGCTCGGCATTCTTGGGCCGAACGGTGCCGGCAAATCGACCTTGTTCAACTTGATCGCCGGCCACATGAGGCCCGATGCCGGACGGATCTTCTACGATGGCAACGACATCACCACGCAGCCGGCGGCCGAACGATGCCGCCTTGGCATCGGCCGCTCGTTCCAGATTCCACATCCTTTCGCCGGCATGACCGTGTTCGAGAATTTGCTGGTCGGCGCGGTGTTTGGCGGCGGGCTGACGGAGCGGGCAGGGGCAGCAGAGTGTCATGCCATCCTCAAGCGCACCGACCTCGCGGCTAAGGCCAACCGGCTGGCTGGAAGCCTCACCTTGCTCGATCGCAAGCGGCTGGAGCTGGCGCGCGCCATGTCGACCCGGCCGCGCCTGCTGTTACTCGACGAGATCGCCGGTGGATTGACCGACGACGAGACGCTCCTTCTCACGGACACCATCAACGGCCTGAGGCGGGAAGGCGTTTCCATCATCTGGATCGAGCATGTCGTGCGGGCGCTGTTGCGGGTGGTCGACCGGCTGGTGGTGATCAATCTCGGCGCCCTGCTGCAGGAGGGCGAGCCGCAGGCCGTGATGGCGTCGCGCGAAGTGCGCGAGGTCTATATGGGCATGGACGCCTCGGCATGACCCTGCTGCTCGAGACCCGCGGCCTGACGGCTTTTTATGGCGACTTCCAGGCGCTCTACGGTATCGATTTCGAGGTCGCCACAGGCGAGGTGGTGGCGATCATCGGCGCCAACGGCGCCGGCAAGTCGACGTTTCTGCGCAGCCTGGTCGGATTGGTGAAAAGCGCGGGCGAGGGCATCCGTTTCGGCGGCGCCGGCATCGAAAGCCTGCCGGCGCATGTCATCGCCCGGCTCGGCATGGCCCTGGTGCCCGAAGGACGGCGCCTCTTCCCAAGCCTCAGTGTGGAGGAAAACCTGGCGATCGGCGCCGATCAGGCCGGTGAGGGTCCCTGGACGCTCGCTTCCGTCTACGACCTCTTCCCGATGTTGCGCGAGCGCCGTACAGCGCCGGCGACGGCCCTGTCTGGCGGACAGCAGCAGATGGTTGCGATCGGTCGCGCGCTCATGGGCAATCCGCGGCTTCTGCTTTGTGACGAGCTGTCGCTTGGCCTGGCACCGGCGGCGGTGAGGAACATTTACGCCGTTTTCCCGCAAATCCGCGCGGCGGGCGCCGCCATCGTGCTGGTGGAGCAGGATGTCGGCCAGGCAATGCGCGCCGCCGATCGCCTCTATTGCTTCCAGGAGGGCAGGGTGTCGCTGACCGGCCGCGCCGGGGCACTGAGCCGCGAGCAAATCTCGCAAGCCTATTTCGGTCTGCACTGACATGGCGAACCTGCTCGACACCCTGCTGCAAGGCACGCTGCTGGGCGGCCGCTATGCCTTGATGGCGATCGGCCTCTCGCTCGCCTTCGGCGTGATGCGCCTGGTGAACGTTGCCCATGGCGACTTCATCGTGCTCGCCGCCTACCTGGCGCTGGTGACGGTCAATGCGTTGGGCCTGCATCCGCTTTCGGCCCTGCTGATCGTCGTGCCGGCGATGGCGATGTTGGGCTATGCCGTGCAACGCGGCTTGCTTAACCGCGCCATCGGCCGAGACATCATGCCGGCACTGCTGATCACCTTCGGCCTGTCGGTGATCATCCAGAACAGCCTGCTCGAGGTCTTCTCGGCCGATTCAAGGCGCCTGCAGGCCGGCAATCTCAGCAGTACGGGAGTTTCGTTTGCTGACGGGATCTCGATGGGCTGGTTTCCGCTCATGACCTTGGCGACCGCCGCCCTGACCATCGGGGGATTGGAACAGTTCTTTCGTCGCAGCCGGCTTGGCCGTGCTTTTCGCGCCGTTTCCGACGATCCGGAGATCGTGCAGCTCATGGGCTACGATCCGCGTCATGTCCATGCGCTCGCCATGGCGGTCGCCTTTGCCACGGTTGGTATCGCCGGTACGTTCTTCGGCATCGGCACGATCTTCGATCCGGCGCTCGGTCCGCCGCAGCTTCTCTTCGCCTTCGAGGCGGTGATCATCGGCGGCATGGGCTCGCTGTGGGGTACGCTCGCCGGCAGCATGGTCCTCGGCATCGCCCAGGCGATCGGCTTTCGCATCGATCCGGGGTGGGGAATCCTGTTCGGCCATGCGGCGTTCCTGATCATTCTCGCAGTCCGCCCGCAGGGCCTCTTTCCGCGGACGCGGGATGCCTGATCATGCGGCTTGACGTCGTCATCGAAACCGCAACCAGGGCCAGTCGCACCGGCGCCGTCGTGGCCATCGGGGTGATCGCCGCGGTCGCTTCCATGCCGTGGTGGGCGGGCTCGGGAACGATGCGGACCGGCGTCGAGCTTCTCTACTACCTCGCGCTGGCGCAGGTATGGAATCTCATGGCGGGTTACGGCGGTCTGATCTCCTTCGGCCAGCAGGCCTTCATCGGCATCGGCGGCTATGCTCTCGTGCTGTTCGCCTATCGCCTCGGCCTCGATCCATATCTTACCCTTGCCATCGGCTCGGCACTCGCCGGCCTGTTCGCCTGGCCGATGTCGAAGCTGCTGTTCCGCCTGCATGGCGCCTATTTCGCCGTCGGCACCTGGATCGTGGCGGAATGCTGGCGCCTGGTCTTCGCCAACTGGTCGTGGCTGGGCGGCGGTTCGGGAATTTCGATCACCGCAACCGTGCGCGGCATCGAACCATGGTGGCGTGAGGCGCTCGCCTTCTGGCTCGCGGCGCTGATCGGTCTCGGCTCGATCGCCGGCGTCTACCTCCTGTTGCGCTCGCGCTTCGGGCTGGCGCTGATGGCGCTGCGCGACAGCGAGGTCGCCTCCGAAAGCATCGGCATCTCGGTGACGCAGCTCAAGACTTGGGTCTATGTCGTCGCCGCCGCGGCTTTCGGCCTGGTCGGCGGGCTGATCTTTCTGACCAAGCTCCGCATCTCGCCAGACTCGGCGGTCTCGATCAACTGGTCGGTGACCATCGTCTTCATAGTCGTGGTCGGCGGGATCGGCACAATCGAAGGGCCGATCATCGGCGTCGTCCTCTATTTCCTGCTGCGCGAATACCTCGCCGACTACGGCGCCATCTACATGATCGTTTTCGGCCTGCTCGCCATCACGGTCATGCTGACTTTGAAGGGCGGTATCTGGGGTACGGTGCAGCGTCGCTTCGATTTGCACTTTTTCCCTGTTCAACGTCGGTTAAGGTCGAGCCAGCAGACTCTCAATTCGACGTGAGATTGAAACGCAGCATGAAAGTCTTCGTCGTCTGCCCATGATCGGACTCGGACTGCGGCGTCGGCATCGGCTTTCCCATGTACCCGCAGCGCTTCGGTGCCAACGCCGAGGGCATCATGTCGCTCGGCGGCTGGTCTAAGGACAACGCATCGACGGCTGCCTATGCCAAGAAGCACGAAGAGATGTTCAAGCGCGGGCCGGACCGCTGGGGCAGCCAGATCGGTTATGGCTCGCTGCAGATGCTGGAGCAGGCAATCGAGCGGGTCGGCAAGATCGATCACGCCGCCATCATCAAGGAGCTGCAGAACCGGCACGTTCGACACCGTGCCGGGCAAGGTGAAGCTTGTAGACAACATGATGCAGGACAATTTCTGGCTGATCGGCCAGTGGCAGGATGGCTTCTCTTCGTCGGCGCGGCACCGCAGCGTCCCGGCGTCGGCACGGTCGTGGTGCCCAAGCCGGCCTGGAAGAACTAGTCGGACGTTTCCATGATTCGAATCATAAACTGTCCGAAACTGTTCGGCCCGAGAAGCGGCATGCCAAGCCAGTTTGCAGAGATTTCCGCAATGCTGTCGTTAGGATCGGTTTCATGGAATCGGTCGTCTAGGTCGTATTCATCGTCTTCCGGGCGGGCGCGGCGCTGCGCGAACTGACGGCTTCGCGCCGCCCCCGCCCGAGCACCTCCTTGACCTCAAGCTTCAAAGGCCCGATCAATGATCAACCAGCTGTCCGGGGTTTTGCCGTCTCATCCGAGGGGTGCACTCCAAACAAGAGGGTCCGCCGGAATTACCGGAAATGCCGGAAAATCCCGAGGCCATGATCATGTCGCCTGTCTTGGACCCGTGAGGGATGATGCTGCTCGGGGTGACGCTGGCCAGCGATCCGGCGGTGCAAGGTAGGGGGCATGGGCATGCTCGACGGCAGGATCTGCATCGTGACCGGCGCCGCCGGCAGTCTAGGCCGGGCGAGCGTTGCGCGCTTCGTTGCCGAGGGCGCGAAGGTGATGCTGGTCGATCGCGACCGCGCACGCCTCGACGCCGTGCTGAAGTCGCTGCCTGAAGGGCGCGCCACGGCCATGCTGGCAGATGTCAGCAATGCCAAGGAAACGACCGCCTATGTCGACGCCACGGTTGCCCGCTGGGGGCCGATCGACGTGCTGTTCAGCAACGCCGGCATCAGCGGCGTCATCCGGCCGGTGACCGACTACCCCGAGGACGTGTTCGACGCGGTGGTGGCGGTGAACCTCAAGGGCTCGTTCCTGGCCTGCAAGCATGCGCTGCCCAAGATGCGTGACGGCGGCAGCATCATCATGACCTCGAGCGTGGTCGGTGTGACCAGCGATCCCGGCATCGCCGCCTATGCCGCCTCCAAGCACGCGCTGATCGGCTTGATGCGTACCGTCGCCAAGGAGGCGGCGTCCCGGCGCATCCGGGTGAACGTCGTAGCGCCGGGGCCGATCGACAACGAGTTCCAGCGCAACGTCGAGAGCGGGCTCAGCGAGGCGCTGGGCACCGATGCGGGCAAGTTCCTCGATTCGGTGATCCCGCTCGGCCGCCATGCCAGGGCGGAGGAGGTCGCCGAGACCGTGCTCTTCCTCGCCTCGGACAAGAGCGCCTTCACTACCGGCAGCGTGGTGATGGCCGACGGCGGCATGCACATCTGAAACAAAGCAAAAGGCGGAAGGGATGGAATTCTGGCGCAACCTGAAACCCATCGAGAAGGTCTTCCAACTCGATGCGTTGCCGGAGGTCTACACCGCCAACGCCACGACCGACGACGAGCGCTACTACGTACCCTTCACCGAGACCGTGTCGTTGCGGCCGCTGTGGATCTCGCCCAGCCAGAACAAATGGTGCGACATCCTGATGGCCAAGGCGGCCGAGCTGGTGAACCGGCACTACCATCCGCACGAGGTCTTCGTCTACACGATCTCGGGCAAGTGGGGCTATCTCGAGCGCGACTGGGTGGCGACCGCTGGCGACTTCATCTGCGAGACGCCGGGCGAGGCCCACACCCTGGTCGCCCACTACCATTCCGACCCCATGAAGGTGTTCTTCATCGTCAAGGGCCCGCTGGTCTGGCTGGACGACAAGGGGGAGCCTGACGGCTACTTCGACGTTCATCAGTACATTGCCTTGTGCAAGGCCCACTACGACAAGGTCGGGCTGGGCGCCGGGCTGATCGACAAGCTTTACCGTTGAGCCCATGAGGTCTTTTCATGAGGCAGCCCGCTCGAAAGGCGTAAGCTCGATACGACCTTATTGGGACGAGGATCCATCATGCCTTCTGTCCAGACCGCTCCATCGACTTCTGCCACCCCGCCGCTCGCCGCCTGGGTCGAGGCCAACGTTCCCTATCTGGCCGATCTCAGCATCAAGCCGGTGACCTACAATCCGCCGATCGGCACCGGCGTGGCGCGGCGCGAGGGCAACTACCGCGACTTCAAGGTGCGCATCCACAATGCGCGACCGCTGATCAAGGACCTGTCGCTCGACCGCCAGGCCTTCGTCCTGGCGCCGCACGAGACCCAGGTGCGCGACTTCTACGACAAGGACGAGATCCGCCGCGTCTACGAGCCCGAGGTCGAGGCGCTGATCAAGCGCCAGACCGGTGCGGCCAAGGTCGTGGTGTTCGACCATACCATCCGCGCCGCCGATCGCGGTGTGGAGCGCGGCCACCGCGCGCCGGTGCGCTCGGTGCACAACGACTACACCGAGAAGTCTGGCCCGCAGCGCGTGCGTGACCTCCTGCCGCCGGACGAGGCCGAAGCGCGGCTGAAGAAGCGCTTCGTCGAGATCAACGTGTGGCGCAACATCGCCCATGACCCGGTCGAGATGTCGCCCTTGGGCTTCGTCGATTCCGAAAGCATCGCGCCGCGCGACCTCGCGATCTGCGACCTGGTCTATGCCGATCGCACCGGCGAGATCTATATCGGCGTCTACAACGCCGACCACCACTGGTGCTACTTCCCGCGCATGACGCGCGAGGAAGCCGTGCTGATCAAGTGCTACGACTCGATGAAGGACGGCCGCGCCCGCTTCTCGCTGCACTCGGCGTTCGACGACCCGACCTCGCCCAAGAACCCCAAGCCACGCGAGAGCATCGAGACGCGGACCTTCGCGTTCTTCGACTAATTTTCTTCCGGGCCGCGCGCGGTCCGGAAGACTAAGACCGCGCGATCGCCTCGAGGTGCTCAGCCAGCTCCTCGGGGTTGCTGAAGAAGGGCGAGTGGCCGCATTCCATGGTAACGACCTGGCACGGCGTCATCTTCACCATCAGCCTCTGCAGCTTGATGCGCACGGCGTTGTCGTGCGTGCACTCGATGTACCAGCGCGGCACCGAGCCGAAGCGGTCCTCGGTCAGCGTCACCGGCGTGGTCGAGATCGAGAGCGGCTGCGGCCGCAGTCGCTCCATCGCCTTGTAGCGATCCTCCGGCGAGACGTCGGCGTAGAACATGGCCGGCAACTTGTCGCGCGCGAAGGTGTAGGTGAAGCCATCGGGACTGACCTGGCGCGACAGGCGGAACATCGTGTCGGGCTCGAGCGAGGTCATGTCCCGGCCGCACTTGCCCGGCGTCGGCAGCAGAGCGCAGAGATAGACCAGCGCCTTGAGCTTGCGGCGCCTAGCCTCGGCGACCGCGCTGATGGTGATGCCGCCCAGCGAATGACCGACCAGCACGACCTGGTCCTCCATCTTGTCGAGCAGGCGGGAGACCTTCTCGACATTGTCTGCCAGCGTGACGTTGGCGGGCGGCGTATGGTCCTTGCCCAGACCCGGCATGTCCGGCGCGCAGACCTTGTGGCCGTTGGCTTCCAGGAGCGGCGCCAACTTTTCCCAGATCCAGCCGCCGGTGCAGGCGCCGTGGATGAAGAGGAACGTCGCCACGCGTCTACGTCCGGCCGACGACGGTGCGCGCGCCTTCCGCGGGCACGAAGAAGTCGGGCATCAGGGGGGTGCCGGGCGACACCGCGTACTTGTCGAAATCGGTGACGCCCTCGGCGGCCAGAACCTCGTCGTCGATGAAGAAGTTGCCGGTGCACGTCTTTGCCGGCCGATTGAAGATGGCGTAGGCGGCATCGGCCATGATATCGGGCTTGCGGCAGCGCTTCATGCCGTCCTCGCCGCCTAAAAAGTTCTGGATGGCGGCCGTCGCGATGCCGGTGCGCGGCCACAGGCAGTTGAAGGCGATCTTGCCCTTGAACTCCTCGGCCATCGCCCAAGCGTAGACCGACATTCCGAACTTGGCGAGCGTGTAGGCCGCATGGTTGGCAAACCACCTCACGTCGAAGTCGAGCGGTGGTGACAGATTGAGGACGTGCGGGTTCTCGGCCTTCAGCAGATGCGGGATGCACTTCTGCGAGACCATGTAGGTGCCGCGCGAATTGATCTGGTGCATCAAGTCGTAGCGCTTCATCTGCGTGGCGAGCGTGCCGGTGAGGCTGATGGCGCTGGCGTTGTTGACCAGGACGTCGATGCCGCCGAACTTGGACACGGTCTCGGCCACCGACTTCTCCACGCTCTGCTCGTCGCGGATGTCGCACGGCAGCGGCAGGGCCTTGCCGCCCGCCTTCTCGATCTCCTCGGCGGCGCTGAAGATCGTGCCGGGCAATCTGGGGTCGGGCTTCACCGTCTTGGCGGCGATGGCGACGTTGGCGCCGTCGCGCGCAGCACGCAGCGCGATGGCAAGTCCGATGCCCCGGCTGGCGCCGGTCACGAACAGCGTTTTGCGAGTCAAACTCATGGCGCCCCCAAGAATACCTCGGGCTCTATAGCCGGGTGTGGGAGGGGCGGCTAGTCTCCGAGGCGTGCAAGGGGGACATGCATGAATCCGTGCTTTGAGACGGCAACGCGCCTTGCCCGCGCCATACGAAACGGCAGGCTGAGCTCGGTCGAGGCGACCGAGGCGCATCTGCAGCGCATCGCCCGGCTGAATGGACCAATCAATGCCCTTGTGGTCGTCGACCGGGATGGGGCGCTCAAGGCGGCGCGCGCGGCGGATCGTGCACGGGCAAAGAAGAATCGACTGGGCCCGCTGCACGGCGTACCCATCACCATCAAGGAGGCGTTCGACGTCGCGGGCCTGCACACCACCTCCAGCCACCCGCCGCTCAAGGACAATGTGGCGCTCGGCGATGCGAGCCTGGTCGCCCGCCTGCGCGCGGCCGGTGCGGTGATCCTCGGCAAGACCAATGTGCCCGAACTATGCGCCGACTTTCAGACCGACAGCCCGTTGTTCGGTACGACCAAGAACGCCTGGGACGCGCGGCGCACGGCCGGCGGCTCGACCGGCGGCGGCGCGGTCGCCATCGCCGCGCGCCTGTCGCCGCTCGAGCTTGGCAGCGACATCGGCGGCTCGGTGCGCAATCCCGCGCACTACAACGGCATCTTTTCGCTGAAGCCCACCGAGTGGCGCGTGCCCGGCCGTGGCCATGTGCCGAACCTGCCGGGCCAGACCCGCACCGGCCGTTGGATGGGCGTGTTCGGCCCGTTGGCGCGCTCGGTCGAGGATCTCGAGACGGCGCTGCGCATCATCGACGGACCGGACGGCTACGACGCCGAAGCAGCACCCGTGCCGCTGGGGCCGGCGCCAGCCGCGAAGCCGAAGGACCTGCGTATCGCGTTCATCGACAGCAATCCTCTGGTCAAGGTCTCGGCCGATACCGCTGCTGTCGTTGCGCAGACGGTGCGGTTGCTGAGCAAGGCAGGGGCGAAAGTGAAACGCGCCGAGCCCAAGAGCCTCGACTGGCGGCAGGGCTGGGACGACTGGGCCGATCTCTTCCAGTACCAGGTGCGCGCCCTGCAGCCATTGGCCGAGCGCGAGCGCACGTTCGAGATGGTCAATTCGTCCAATCCGACCGCGCGCTCGGCCGGCCGCACGGCGCGGCTCGATCTTGCCGAGTTCATGGCCGTGCTGGACCGCCGTGACCTGATCATGCGGCAATGCGAGTCCTTCCTCGACGACTACGACGCCTGGCTGATGCCGGTGATGCCGGATGCCGCCTTCATCCGGCAGAAGCAGAGCGAGCCGCTGCTCATCGACGGCACGCCGCACCCCTATTTCTTCGCCGGCACGTCCTACAACTTCCTCGCCAACCTGACAGGCCAGCCCTCCGTTGTGCTGCCCTGCGGCTTCTCCAAGGAGGGTTTGCCGATCGGCCTGCAGCTCACCGGCAAGCGCTGGGCCGACGCGCGCCTGCTCGGCGTCGCCAAGGCGCTGGAGAAGCTCCTGCCGCCCTGTCCCGTGCCGCCGAACTACAGGAACTAGCGCCAACTGCCTCCCAAGCGACTTTTTGCGCTCCATAGAGGGCCGCACATTGAGGGGTGACGCTGAGGCCGCACCATGGCTTGTGGTGCAGGCAGTGCTGTCGTTACCGGTTCACTCGAACTTGACGCCGGCGGCTTCGAGGATCGGCTTCCAGCGCGTGAGCTCGGCCTTCTGGAAGGCGGCAAACGCTGCAGGCTTCATCTCCTCGACCGTCGGCAGGTCCTGGCCGAGTTCCTCCATGCGCTTGCGCACGGCGGGGTCGGACAAGGCGGCGACGGCTGCGGCGTTCAACTTGTCGATGATGTCCTTGGGCGTGCCCTTGGGCGCCCACAGGCCGTTCCAGATCATGATCTCCATTGGGTAGCCGGCCTCGGCCGCCGTCGGGATGTCGGCCATGGCGGGCGAGCGTTTGGCCGACGTTTGCGCATAGGCGCGGATCTTGCCGGCCTGAACCTGCGGCAGGGAGTTCGACGACTGGTCGACCATGACCTGGATCTGGTTGCCGATCAGGTCCTGCATGGCGGGGCCGGTGCCGCGATAGGGCACGAGCTGGTAGGTGGCGCCGGTCGCCTTGTTGAAGGCGAGCGCGCCGAGATGCGAGCCCGAGCCGATGCCGGCGGTGCCGCCCGACACCTTGTCGGGATTGGCCTTGAGGTACTCGACCAGCTCCTTCAGCGTCTTGGCCGGTACGTTGTTGGACGAGACGACCAGCATGGGGTTGGCGGGCAGGCGGGCGATCGGCTCGAGGTCGTTCACGAGGTCGAAGCCGAGCTTGGTGTAGATCACGGCGTTGGCGACATTGGTGCCGACATGGCCGATGCCGATCGTGTAGCCGTCCGGCGCGGCGCGCGCGAGCTTGGCCATGGCGATGGTGCCGGCCGCCCCCGTGACGTTCTCGATGATGAACTGCTGGCCGAGCTCCTTGCCCATGCGTTCGCCGATGATGCGCGCCAGCAAGTCGGTTGGCCCACCAGCGGCGAAGGGCACGATCATGGTGATCGGCTTGCTCGGATAGGCCTGGCTGAAGGCCGGCCCCGCCGCGATCGTGGCGATCACGGCAAGTACGACTCTACGCAGCATGAAAGTCCTCCCTGGCTTTTCGTTAGCGCCAACGCAGCACGGAACGCTCCACCATGCCAAGCCCCCAGGCGATCAAAAGGCCGAGGACCGACAGCATGACCACGCCCGCCATGAGCTGGTCGGTCTGCATCAGATTGCCGGCCGCCAGCACGAAGGCACCGATGCCGTACTGCGCGCCGATCATCTCGGCCGCGACCACCAGCAGCAGCGCCACCGAAGCCGAGATGCGGAACCCCGCCAGGATGCCCGGCATCGACCCGGGCAGGATGATCTTTCGCACGATGTCGGTCGCGGGCAGGCCGAAGCTCTGGCCCATTTGGATCAGGTTGCGCGGAACGGAGTCGCAGGCGCTGTAGGCCGAGATCACCGTCGGGAAGAACACGCCGAGCGCGATGGTCGCGACCTTGGATGGCTCGCCGATGCCGAACCACAGGATCAGGAGCGGTAGCAGCGCGATCTTGGGGATCGGGAACAGCGCCGACACGACCGGCAGGCCGGCGGCGCGCGCGGCCGAGAAGATGCCCATGGCCGTCCCGACCGCGAGGCCCGCCGCCGTGCCGATGATCCAGCCGGGAACGATGCGCTGCAGCGAGGCCGAGATATGCTCGACCAGCGTGCCGTTCACCCACAGCTCGACCAGGGCGCGCATGATGGCGGCCGGGCTCGGCATGAACAGCGCCGGCAGCAGGCCCGCGCTCGAGGCCGCCTGCCAGGCCGCGATCAGCAGGAAGAACACGAGCCACGGCAGCAGCCGGCGCGGCACGGGATTGAAGCCACCGCCGCGGAACGGCACGGCACGGCGATTGGCGGGATCGGACATCACGATCCCTGTATCACGATTCAGCGCGGTGTGGCGCTCAAGGTACCGCCGCCTTCGGAGCGGCGGGTGTACCCCCATGTGCCCTGCAGCGCGCCGTTGGCGAGGCTCTGCATCTTGCCGCGGCCGAAATAGTCGGTGCCCCAGCGCCAAGCATAGTCGAGTTGATCGCCCGTGACAGTGCCTTCGAGCTCGGCCGCTCCCATGCCGAACTCGTAGGTGCCGCGCACGGTCGCGCCCTGCCGCTGCAACGACATGCGGAAGTCGAGCGAAACGCCCTTGGCGTCGGTCCATTGACCGGCATAGTTGCCGTCGAACGCCTGCCGCACCGCACCGGGACGGCTCGCGCCGGGCCGGGTGGCGGCGAAGTCGGCGACCTTGGACGATTGGCCGACCAGGCGCATGGAGGCGCGAATGTCGGGATCGTCGACGAGCTTGGCCACCTTGGCGAGCTCCTGGGCGATGCTCTCGACGAGTTGCCGTTCCTGCTGAGGAGACGGCTTGTCGCGCGCGAACAACGGGGCGTTGTCGCGAAGCGCGGCGACCAGTCGGTTGATGCGCTCGCCGGACAGCGGATGGGTGCTGCGATCGGCGCATTCGAACGGTGCCGCCATCATGAAATAGAAGCTGATGCCGATGGGGGGTGCCCCCATGCGGGCCATCATTTCGACGGCGAAGGCATCGGCTTCGCCCTCCTGTTGCCGCGAGCGGGCTTCGCCGACGTTGGCGCGATGGCCGTGGAAGAGATGGCCGGTCTCGTGCGCCATGATGAAGACCATGGTCGTGCCGAACAGCTTCTGGAACAGGGACTCGACGGCGGGATCGTTGTCTGCCGAATCCGGCACGCCGAGCGCCGTCAACGGCAGGGCCTTCACGCCATCCGGCGCCGGGCCGCGAAAGGCCAGCATGGCGGCGTAGTCGAAGACGCGCTGCTCGGGCCGCCGATTGCGGTTGTACCAGGCGAGCGCCAGCGAGAGATCGCTGACCAGCTTCACCGACGACAGCGGCAGCACGACCTTGCCGCCGGTCGCGGCATAGAAGTTGAGGGGATGCTCGGCGTATTCCCGCCGGCTGAGATCGAGGCTGATGCCGCCGAGCTTCTGGCGCTCGCGATCGGTGAGGCGCGGCAGCAGGACCCGCTCGAAGTTGGACCTCAATCCAGGGGTCGTGCGCTGCGCGACCCGATCGAGGGCCGGCGGCGGATAGAAGCCGCTCCAGTTGAACGGCGGCGCGCACTGGGCATGAGCCGCGTTGAGGCCGCCGAGCAGAAGCAACAGGGCGAGGATGGCTCGCATGACGACCTCCTCATCGCGTCTGGCCGGCGAGGTATAGGCCTGCGGGCTCGTCCATGCCGGACGGCGCCGGCAGGATGGCGCCGCTGTTGATCCACGACTGGAAGCGGGTCGGATCACCCCACGCCGGAATCCAGGCGCTGCGCAGCAGGAGCATCTTGGCGTTCTGCAGCCCGGCGACGAGGCGATCGCGTTCCGGCGGCGCGACGTCGCGCGCCAGCTTGTCAATGGTCGCGTTGAGATCGGCAAGCGCGCCGCGCAGCTCGATGAGCGTCTTGTCGCCCGCGGCCGCCTGCGTCGCGCGCGGCGACATGGCGGCGATCTCCTGCCGGTGCGTGGCGAGCGCCTCGCCCGGCGCGGTCCGCGCAGACGGAGCGCTCTGCTCGTTCGTGACCTTCACGGCGCTCGTGAAGGAGTAGGCGACGATGGCGGCGCCGAACAGGGCGAAGAAAAGTCCCGGGCCGACGCGCGACATCCAGATGCTGACGCCACCCGGCAGCACGACCTTGCCGCTGGAATCGGTCTTCTCGGGGAGGTTTATGAACAGCCGATAGCCCAGCACGACGCAGAGCGCGCCGGCGAGCAGGCCGAGCAGGCGCTCGACCATGCGCATCAACAGCAGTGCATCAAGGGATTCCATGCGGAGCGCCCCCCGGCATCCGGCAGTTGCAGACAGCATCCGTACGGCACGCCATGTTTGTCAAGCGATCAGGCTCCCGCCTCGCGATGATCACAGGCTTCGAATGGGCTGGATCTCGCGCTCGGCCGTGGCGGCCTCGTCGCGGATCAGGGACCACAGGCGCTGGTGCACCTCGAACACCAGCCCGGCATGCTCGGCCCGCGCCCGCTCGGCGACCGGCACGTCGATCGCCACGATCTCGCGGATGCGGCCGGGACGGCGCGACAGCACGACGACGCGGTCGGCGAGGCGGGCAGCCTCCTCGAGATTGTGGGTGACGTAGACGCGCGTGCTCTTCTCGCGCGCCCAGATGGCCAAAAGGTCCTCCATCAGCAGCTCGCGGGTCTGGGCGTCGAGGGCCGACAAGGGCTCGTCGAGCAGCAGCACCGCCGGCCGCACGACCAGCGCGCGGGCGATGCCGACGCGCTGGCGCATGCCGCCGGAAAGCTGTTTGGGATAGGCGGACGCGAACTCAACGAGGCCAGTGAGCGCCAGCGCCGCGGCGATGCGCTCGCGCCGCTCGGCCGCGCTGAGCGCGCGATGCTCCAGCGCCAGGCCAACATTGTCGGCGACGCTGCGCCAGGGCAGCAGGGCGAAATCCTGGAAGATGTAGGTGAAGGGATTGAGCGAGTCCGACGGCGCCGGGCCGGAGAGGGTGACGCGGCCGGCGGTGGGTTCGAGCAGGCCGCCGACGATGCCGAGCAGGGTCGACTTGCCGCAGCCGGACGGGCCGATCAGCGCGACCGTCTCGCCGTCGGCGATGTCGAGCTCGATGCCCGACAGCGCCTCGACGGTGCCGTAGCTGTGGCTGACCTTCTCAATGTGCAGCGGCATGCTTACCGGGTCGAAACATTAGGCCGCCATCGTGACGAGGATCGCGCGGTTGGACACTTGCTGGCCTTCCTTGACCGCCACCGACTCGACCTTGGCGTCGGTTGCCGCCTTGAGCTGGTGCTGTATCTTCATGGCTTCGAGCACGATCAGGGTCTGGCCTTTGCTGACGCTGTCGCCGGCCGCCACCTTGATGGCGACGATGCGGCCATCCATCGGCGCACGCAGCTTGCCGTCGCTGCCGGCCGCCGCGGCGGCGGGCGGGGCATAGGTCTTGTCGGTGAAGCGCACGGTCAGCGCATCGAGGTCGACGATGACGTCGTCGCCGTCGATGTGGAACGGCACATGCTCGTCGATGCCATTGGGCGCCGTCACGTGCAGCAGGCGTTCGCTGCTGCCGACCGCGAGCCTTATCGGCGTCGCCTCGGGATTGGAATTGCGCCAGCCGCGCAGCGCCGCGGGATAGCGCGCAGCCGATTGGCGCCACAGCAATTCGGCTGCGAGCTGCCAATGCGCATCGCTGACGGCGGGTGCGGCGAACGCGTGCTTGCCGAGGAAAGCGGTGGTCGCCTTTCCGTCGGCGAACTCAGGATGCTCCAGCAGGCGGATCAGGAAATGCCGGTTGGTGGTCGGGCCGAGCACCACGGTCTCGTGCAGGGCGCGCACCAGCCGCGAGCGCGCTTCCTCGCGCGTGGCGCCGTGGGCGATCACCTTGGCGATCATGGGGTCGTAGAAGGGCGAGATTAGAAGCCCGTCCCTCATGCCGTGGTCGATGCGCACGCCCGGCCCCGTCGTCGGACGCCAGACGTCGATGCGGCCGGTCTGCGGCAGGAAGCCGGCATAGGCGTCCTCGGCGTAGAGCCTGACTTCGATCGCATGGCCGTCGAAGGCCACCTGCTCCTGGGTGAGCGGCAGCTTTTCGCCCGTCGCCACCTTGAGCTGCCAGGCCACGAGATCCTGGCCGGTGATCGCCTCGGTCACCGGATGCTCGACCTGCAGGCGGGTGTTCATCTCCAGGAAATAGAAGGCGCCGTCGGCGCCCAGCAGGAACTCGACGGTGCCGGCCCCGCGATAGCCGATGGCACGGGCCGCGGCGACCGCGGCGGCGCCCATGCGCCGGCGCAGGTCGGCAGTCACGGCGGGCGAGGGCGCCTCTTCGATCACCTTCTGGTGGCGGCGCTGCACCGAGCAGTCGCGCTCGCCGAGATGGATGACGTTGCCATAGGCGTCGGCGAAGATCTGGATTTCGACGTGTCGCGCGTCGACCACGGCCTTTTCGAGGATCAGCTCGCCCGAGCCGAAGGCGCTTTCGGCCTCTGTCCGCGCCGTGCGGATCGCCTCCAGAAGATCGGCCTCGCGGTCGACCAGTCGCATGCCGCGCCCGCCACCGCCGGCCGCTGCCTTGACCATGACCGGCAGGCCGATCTTTCGCGCTTCCCTCTCGAGGTTGGCGTCGCTCTGGTCGGCGCCCTGATAACCCGGCACGCAAGGGACTCCGGCATCGATCATGCACCGCTTGGCGGCGGCCTTGTTGCCCATGGCGGCGATCGCCGCGGGCGGCGGGCCGATGAAGACCAGGCCTGCCTTCTCGCAGGCGGCAGCGAAGGCCTCGTTCTCCGACAGGAGGCCGTAACCGGGATGCACGGCGTCGGCGCCCGACTTGTGCGCGGCCTCCAGGATGCGGTCGATGCTGAGATAGCTCTCGCCGACCGGCGAGGGGCCGATGCGCACCGCCTCGTCGGCGAAGGCGACGTGCGGGGCGTCCCTGTCGGCATCCGAGTAGACCGCGACGGTGCGATAGCCCATCGCCTTGGCCGTGCGCATCACCCGCCAGGCGATCTCGCCGCGATTGGCGACCAGGACCTTGGCAAAGCTCATTTCAGCGGCCGTCCGTCCTTGGTGAAATAGCCCCAGCCGTCAGCATTCTCGCGCACCATCATGTCGATGTCGGAATAGTACGCGACCTCTTCAGTCGTGCGCGTGCCGACTTCGAGCACGCGCGCGGTCTTGTCCGAACGATTGACGAGATGATGGCCGTTGCCCGTGCCGGCGCGGAAGCCCGCCGTCATGCCCGGCCGCAGCACCGTCTCGCCTTCGTCGGTCACCAGCGCGACCTCGCCCTCGAGCACGTAGACGAACTCGTCCTGCTGCTCGTGCCAATGCCGCTGCGAGGACCACGTGCCCGGCGGCAGGTCGAGCATGTTGACGCCGAACTGCGACAGTCCGAAGGGATCGCCCAGCGCGCGGCGGATACGGTTGCGGCAGGGCGCGTCGTGCGGCGCGGGATAGTCTGTTCCCCGACGGGCCGGCAGGTCGAGTGCTGCGATGGCGATCATTCGGTCACCCATTTCGGTTGCCTCTTCTCGGCGAAGGCGCGCAGGCCTTCGGCGGCCTCGGGACTGCGCCGCGCCTCGGCGAACCGATCCGCGGCGAAGTCAAGCACCGAGGACAGCGGTTCGCTGCCCACCTTCATCACCACGGCCTTGGTCAAGGCATTGGCGAGCGGCGCGCAGCGGTCGATCTGCTTCAGCATCTCTTCCAGCCTGGCATCGAGAGCGGCGGAGTCCTTCACCAGGTGATGCACGATGCCAAGCCGAAGTGCCTCGGGTCCCTTGAAGCGGGCGGCGGTGAGCGCGAGATGCCGCGTCTGCGGTACGCCGATGCGGGCCGCGACGAAGGGCGCGATCTGGGCCGGCACGATGCCGATCGCGGTCTCGCTCATGGCAAAGCCCGCGTCCTCGGTGCAGATCGCCACGTCGGAGACACAGAGCAGGCCGAAGCCGCCGGCGATGGCGTAGCCCTCGACGGCGGCGACGACCACTTGTGGCGTGGTGTTCACCATCTCGAGGAAGGCGCCGTATTCGCGGTTGTTGAGCGCGATCGGGTCCCGCTCGCCGAGCCGCTTCTCGATGAAGCTCTGCTCCATGTTCTTGAGGTCGGCGCCGGCGCAGAAGGTGCCGCCGGCGCCGCGCAGGATCACGACCTTGATGTCGCGCCGGTCGTGCAGGTTCTGGAACACCGTGCGCAATTCGCCGATCAGGGTCGGGTTCAGGGCGTTCTTGACCTGCGGGCGATTGAGCGTGACGTGCAGGCGCGAGCGCTCGCGGCGCAGCAGCAGGGTCTCGTACTTGGACGCGAACTCGGTCATGACGTCCCCCATCAGCGGTTCTCCAGACGCGGCAGCGTGCCCATGAGCTTGGAAATGATCTGCAGCATGACCTCGTCGGCGCCACCGCCGATCGAGGCCAGGCGCGAATCGCGGAACGAGCGGGCGGTCGGCGATTCCCAGAGGTAACCCGCGCCGCCCCAGTATTGCAGGCAGCCGTCGGTCACCAGGCGCAGCATGCGGCCCGCCTTCAGCTTGGCCATCGAGGCCAGCATGGTGACGTCGGTACCGTCGAGGTACTCTTCGCAGGCGCGATAGCAGAGCGAGCGCACCAATTCGACCTCGGTGCGGAACTCGGCCAGCTTGAAATGGATCACCTGGTTGTCGAGCAGGGGTCGGCCGAACACCTTGCGCCCGCGCGTGTACTCCACAGTTTGGTCGATCAACCTCTCCATGCCGACCACGGCCGAGATGGCGCCCCACAGCCGCTCCTCCTGGAACTGCTGCATCTGGTAGACGAAGCCCATGCCTTCCTGGCCGATGGTGTTGCGCACCGGCACCTTCACCTCGTCGAAGAAGATCTGGGCGGTGTCGGAGCTCCGCATGCCGAGCTTGTCGAGCTTCTTCACGACCTGCACGCCCTTGGTCTTCATCGGGATCACGATCAGCGACTTGTTCTTGTGGACCGGACCCTCGCCTGTGTTGGCCAAAAGGCACATCCAGTCGGCCTGGGTGCCGTTGGTGGTCCACATCTTGCCGCCGTTGATGACCCAGTCGCCGCCGATCCTTTTAGCCGTGGTCTTGAGCGAGGCGACGTCGGAGCCGGCGCCGACCTCGGACACGCCGAGGCAGGCGACGTAGTCGCCGGCAATGGAGGGCGCCAGGAATTCCTTGCGCAGGTCGTCGCTGCCGTAGCGGGCGAGGGCCGGTGTGGCCATGTCGGTCTGCACACCGATCGCCATGGGCACCGAGCCGCAATTGATGTGGCCCAGCTCCTCGGCCATCACCATGGCGTAGGAGTAGTCAAGGCCCATGCCGCCGTATTCGACGGGCTTGTTGATGCCCAAGAGCCCGGCATCGCCCAGCTTCTTGAAGACCTCGTGGGCGGGGAAGATGCCGTCGTCTTCCCATTTGTCGACGTGCGGATTGATGTCCTTGTCGATGATGGCGCGCAGCGTCCGGCGGATCTCGGCGTGTTCAGGGGTGAATTGCACGTTGTTCTCCTCTTCGGAGCGCGGACCTCCAGGTCCGCATCGTATGAGCGGACCTGGAGGTCCGCGCTCCGGTATTCATCGGTTGCCCAGCCTCGGGAGCGTGCCCATCAGCTTCGAAATGATCTGCAGCATGACCTCGTCGGCGCCGCCGCCGATCGAGCCCAGGCGGCCGTCGCGGTAGCTGCGGGCGACGGGATTGTCCCAGAGGTAACCCGCGCCACCCCAGTATTGCAGGCAGGCGTCGGAGACTTCGCGGCGGAGCCGACCGGCCTTCAGCTTGGCCATCGACGCCAGCATGGTGACGTCGGTGCCCAAAAGATATTCCTCGCAGGCGCGATAGACCAGCGAACGCAGCGCCTCGACCTCGCTCTTGAGCTCGGCCAGGCGGAAATGGATCACCTGGTTGTCGAGCAGCGGCCGGCTGAACACCTTGCGCTCGCGCGTGTATTCGATGGTGGCGTTGATGATGCGGTCGCAGCCCATCAGCGTGCCGGCGCCGGCCCACAGCCGTTCCTCCTGGAACTGCTGCATCTGGTAGATGAAGCCCGAGCCCGGCTCGCCGATCGTGTAGCGCATCGGCACCTTCACCTCGTCGAAGAAGGTCTGTACGGTGTCCGAGGCGCGCATGCCGAGCTTGTCCAGCTTCTTCACGATCTGGACGCCCTTGGTCTTCATCGGGACCACGATCAACGACTTGTTCTTGTGGGCCTGGCCGTCGCCGGTGTTGGCCAAAAGGCACATCCAGTCGGCCTGGGCGCCGTTGGTGGTCCACATCTTGCCGCCGTCGATCACCCAGTCGCCGCCGACGCGGCGCGCCGTGGTCTTGATCGAGGCGACGTCGGAGCCCGCGCCGGTCTCCGATACACCGAGACAGGCGACGTAGTCGCCGCTGATCGAGGGCGCCAGGAACTCCTGGCGCAGTTCGTCGCTGCCGTAACGGGCCAGCGCCGGCGTCGCCATGGAGATCTGCACGCCCGTCGCCATGGGGATCGAGCCGCCGTTCACCAGGCCGAGCGATTCAGAGCAGATCATGGCGTAGGAGAAGTCGAGGCCCGAGCCGCCGAACTCGACGGGCTTGTCGACGCCCAGAAGGCCGGCATCGCCCATCTTTTTGAACAGCTCGTGGGCGGGGAAGGCACCTTCCTTCTCCCATTCGTCGACGTTGGGATTGATCTCGCGATCGATCAGCGTCTTCCAGGTCTGGCGCAAGGCCTCGTGCTCGGGCGTGAATTTCATCTCTTACATCCTTGCGACGCCGAAGGTGATGGGATTGAGCGGCCGCACGATCGATTCGCGGGCGATCGAGAGTGTGAAGGCCAGGATGCGGCGCGTGTCGCGCGGATCGATGATGCCGTCGTCCCACAGATGCGCCGTACCGTAGAGCGCCGTCGATTCGCGCTCGAACTGGGCGACGATGCCCTTGTACATCTTGTCGATCTCGGCCTGCGGCGGCTCCTTGCCCTCGCGCAAAAACTTCTGCTCGGTCACGGTCTTCATCACGCCGGCCGCCTGCTCGCCGCCCATGACGGCGGTGCGGCTGTTGGGCCAGGCGAAGATGAAGCGGGGATCGTAGGCGCGGCCGCACATGCCGTAGTTGCCGGCGCCGAAGGATCCACCGATCACGATGGTGATCTGCGGCACCGTGGCGTTGGCCACCGCCTGGATCATCTTCGAGCCGTGCTTGACGATGCCGCCGCGCTCGGCCTCGGTGCCGACCATGTAGCCCGTCGTGTTCTGCAGGTAGACGATGGGCGTGCCCTGCTGGCAGCAGAGCTGGATGAACTGCGCGGCTTTCACGGAGCCCTTGGTCGTGATGGGCCCGTTGTTGCCGATGAAGGCCACCGGCTCGCCCTCGATTTCGGCCCAGCCGCAGATCGTCTGCTGGTCGTAGAGGCCCTTGAACTCGAGGAAGTCCGAGCCGTCGACCAGGCGGGCGATCACCTCGCGCACGTCGTAGGGATCCTTGTGCGAGGGCGGCACGACACCGGCGAGCTCGTCGATGTCGTACAGCGGCTCCTTGAACGGCCTTTGCGTGCGCGGCGGCAGCTTGTCGTTCCAGTGCCACTTGGCGATGACCTCGCGCGCCATCCGCAGCGCGTCGGCATCGTTCTCGGCCATCCATTCGGCAACGCCCGAGACGGTGGCGTGCATCTCGGCCCCGCCCAGCTCCTCGTCCGTCGCGATCTCGCCTGTCGCGGCCTTGAGAAGCGGCGGGCCGGCCAAGAATACCTTGGCCTGGTTGCGCACCATGATGACGTAGTCCGAGAGACCCGGCAGATAGGCGCCGCCCGCGGTCGACGAGCCGTGCACCACGGTGACCTGCGGAATGCCGCGGGCCGACATGCGAGCCTGGTTGGCGAAGCCGCGGCCGCCCGGCACGAAAATCTCGGCCTGATAGAGAAGGTTGGCGCCGCCCGATTCGACCAGGTTCACGACCGGCAGCTTGTTCTCCATGACGACGTGCTGGACGCGCTGGCCCTTGCGCTGGCCCGACGGCGCCACCGTGCCCCCCTTGATGGCGCTGTTCGAGGCCGTCACGACGCAGCGCACGCCCTCGACGTAGCCGATGCCTGCGACCGAGCCACCGCCCGCGCTGGAACCGTCCTTGTCGTCGTGCATGCGATAGCCCGCGAGCGGCATCAACTCGAGGAACGGCGCGCCGCGGTCGAGCAGCAGGGCAATGCGCTCGCGCGGCATGAGCTGCTTGCGCTTGGCGAAGCGGTCCCGCGACTTCTCCGACGTCGCCTGCACGCTCGCCTCGGCGGCGCGGAACTCGGCGACGGCGGCGAGCATTTTCTCGCGGTTCTTCTTGTAGTCGTCGCCGTTGCGGTCGACCTGGCTTTCGATGATCGGCATGGCCTTCAGCCGCCCAATACCTTGGGCTTCACCGCGAGGTGAAAGCCGTTGAATTCACGGGTCCGTTCGGGTGGCCTGAGCTCCATCGAGCGGTTGCCGAGCGGCACGCCGCCGTCGATGCGAAGCTCGGTGCCGGTGATGTAGCCTGCGGCGTCGCTCAGCAGGAAGCAGACCGCCGCCGAGACCTCGCTCTCGGTGCCGAGCCGCCCCAGCGGGCAATAGCCCTTGAGCTTGGGGATCTGCTCCTTGAACTCGCCCTGGTAGGTGTCCATGCCCGACGAAGCGATCCAGCCCGGCGACACGGCGTTCACGCGCACGCCGGCATAGGCCCATTCGTGGGCGAGCGTCATGGTGAGGTTCACCATGCCGGCGCGCGCCGCGCCGGTGTGCGCCATGTTGGGGAAGCCGTTCCTCATGTCGGCGGCCATGTTCACGATCGAGCCGCCGTGCTTTTCCATCGACTGGGTGAAGACCTCGCGGCTCACGATGAAGCCGCCGGTGAGGTTGTTGCGCACCACCACGTCGAAGCCCTTGGCGCTCATGTTGGCGGCGGGCGCGGGGAACTGGCCGCCGGCATTGTTGAACAGGCCGTGGATGCGGCCGTTCTTCGCCACGATGGCTCCGACCGCTTCCTTGACCTGCACTTCCTCGCGGATGTCGAAGGCATGTGTCTCGCAGGTGCCGCCTGAGGCTTCGATCTCCTGCTTCACCGTGGCGAGCTTGTCGGCCTTGCGGCCGGTGATCGCGACATGCGCGCCGAGGGCGGCGATCTCGTGCGCCGTGCAGCGGCCGATGCCGCTGCCGCCGCCGGTGACGATGATGGTCTGGCCTTCAAACAGCCCCGGCTTGAAGACCGAGTGATACGACATGTTTCCTCACCTGAACGGCCGTTCATCGGCCTGTATTTGACGTTTACGTAAAGGTCAAGTAAGCCCCCACAGCGAGGTACCGGAGCACTGGCCGACTGGAGGAACCGTCACATGACCTTGGCTGATCTCACCGCGAAAATGAAGGAAGGCGCCTCGAAGAAGTCGGCCTTCGGCAACACCGTCAAGTTCGCCACCGACCAGGGTGTCGTCTACATCGACGGCAACCAGAATCCGCCTTCCGTCACCAACGACGACAAGGCCGCCGACTGCACGCTGCGCATGGACTTCGGCGACTTCTCCGACATGATCGCCGGCAAGCTCGACGGCATGACGGCCTTCATGACCGGCAAGCTCAAGATCGAAGGCGACATGGGCGTCGCCATGAAGCTGCAAACCATCCTTCGCTAGTTCCGACGTCGCGGTGAGGGCGTTCAACGGCGTCCTCACTGTGAGTCGATGATAACTTAGGTTATCGACGGTGGCAAGGCCGCCGATGCGTCAGCGTTCGATCTGCGAGACGCGTCCCTTGAGTTTTTGCATGCCGTAGGGCGCAGAAATGCGCGCACGAACACAACGTATTGTGTCGCCGGCACCCCCAGTGCCAGCAAAATGCCGTCACTTTTCGTTCTATTGCTCTCGGCCGCGATGATAGTGCCGCCTCGCCTTGGCGCGGTTGCCGCAGGACGACATCGAGCACCAGCGCCGCTTGCCGGCGCGGCTGTCGTCGAGGAACAGCCAGCCGCATTCGGGATTGGCGCAGCGTTTGACCTTGTCGAGCTTGGCTCCGGTCAAGAGGTCGCCGGCCGACCACAAGACCGGCGCGAGCTGGCCGAGCGCGGTCGAGCCGCGCATGTCGACGTCCCACGAGAAGCCGGTGCGCTCGCGCCGGAGCGTCGTGCGGGCAGGCGAGGCGGCCAGCAGTCCGTTCAGCGCCTCGAGGTCCGTGGCGGCCGGCGTCTTGCCGCGCGCCGTGGCGTCGAACACGCGCCAGATCGTCTCGCGCGCCTCGATCGCCCGCTCGAATTCGCGTCGGGCGAGCGGGCGCGCCTCCTTCGCGACATTGGCCGCCGTCCAGGCGCCGAGATCCTCGGCCGAGTTCAGGGTTTCGGTCGGAGCCTCCTGGCCGCGCCAATAGCGGGTGTTGACGAACTCCAGGCAAAGATCGGGGCGGTTCACCATTCCGACTTAGTAACCGGCTGACCGGTTGACAAGCACGACGCCTCCCATTAACCGAATAACCGGTTAATGAGTTAGATTGAAGGAAAGAACGATGTTCGACCATGTTTCGATCGGCGTTGCCGACATCGCACGCTCGAAGAAGTTCTATGACGCGACGCTCAGGCCGCTCGGCTTCAGCCTGCTGAGCGACGGCGAGAGCTCGCTGGGCTATGGCGAGAAGGCCGTGCAGCTCTGGCTCGGTTCCGCCAAGAAGCCGGTGAAGGCCGACATTGACTCCGGGCTGCACTTTTGTTTCCTCGCCAAGGACCGTGCCGCGGTCGATGCCTTCCATGCTGCCGCGCTGAAGGCCGGCGGCAAGGACAACGGCAAGCCCGGCGTGCGCGCCGACTACGGGCCGAAATATTATGCGGCGTTTGCCATCGATCCCGACGGCTATCGCATCGAGGCCTACCATGGCGGGTAGGTAGTTCCCGTCAGGCACGACCGCGCGCGACTGTCGCGCTGGCATGCCGCTGCGATCCGTGCACTATGAGTCTCCATGAATGTCGTTGGATCGCAGCGGCCGGTCGCGCCGCTTTATCGTCCGGATGAACGTTTCGATATCACGGCCACCGGCCTGCAGGAGTGGTATCGGTCCGATTGCTTCCGGCGCGTCGCCAAATTCTACGCCGGCTACCCGGAACGCTCGCTCTTCAGCGACAACGGGAGAGCGCTGCTGCACCATCTGATCGTCATGCTGCGCCCCGAACGCCTGCTCGAGATCGGAACGATGTATGCGGGAACCACCGAGGTCCTGGCGAGGGCCGCATGGGAAGCCAAGCGAGGGCATGTCGAGACCCTGGACCCCTACGGCGCCGAGCGCTGCCCGGCGCTGATCGCCGGGTTCGCACCTGAGCTGCGCGAGCGCATCACCTTCCGACCCCGGTCTTCGGCCATTCATCTCGATCAGATCATTGCTGGTGCCGGCTTCTACGATTTCGTGCTGATCGACGGCAGCCACGAGCTGGAGTTCGCCGCCTTCGATCTCGAAGGCTCGGCGCGGGTGATGCGGCCGAACGGCATCATCGTCCTGGACAATATCGAGCAGATCGGGCCCCGGTTTGCGACCAAGCACTTCCTGGAACGACCTCCCGAATGGATAGACGTGGCAGGCGTCGTCGGCACGATGCCGGCGAAGCGACCGCTTGCCCGTCCGATGCCGTCGTTCCCGGATTGCGCCAACTTCGTGCTGCAGGCCCCGCCGTACTACGCCATCGACAGCGTCCCGCGCAGCTTTGGCGCGCAGCCGGCCGACAGTGGAGAGGTGAAAGGAATAGAGCTCGATCTCGCGAGGCCGGCCGATGGCGTCCTGCATGTCCAGGCCATCGTCCGGGCGTTCGGCGTGATGCCGCCCGAAGAGCTGAGCGGGACGGCGGAGCTCGCGCTGCGCGCCGGGCCGGGACCGGTCAAGGTGCCGCTGCCCGAGCCTGTCCAATCCCAGGTATCCGACAGGGACGGCATCGACCGGCGTGTCGAGATCATCCTCGCCTTCACCGACGGCACGCTCAAGCTGGCGGCGCCTCCGGCCTCCTATCCGGCGCGGCCGCGGTAGGCCTGGCCAGCAAGCGAGAGATCCTTGCCGGGCTTGCATGGTCCGTCGTCGCGCCCAATCTTGGGAGGATGACGACACACGATGTTCGAGCGGCGACGGTGGCCGAGAGGGACGCCGTCAATGCCATCCTGACCCTGGCGTTCAGCGGCGACCCCGCGAGCCGCTGGACCTGGCCCGATCCCAAGGCCTATCTCGAGGCCTTCCCGCACTTTGCCATGGCCTTTGGCGGCGCGGCCTTCGAGAAGGGCAGCGCGCTTCGCGTCGGCTCGGCCGGCGCCGCCCTCTGGCTGCCACCGGGAACGCATCCCGACGAGGCAGCACTCAATGACTTGATGATGCGAACGGCCGACGCGGCGACCGCCGTCGACGGCCCGCAGCTCATGCAGCAGATGGCGAGCCATCACCCGAAGGAGCCGCACTGGTACCTGCCGTTGCTCGGCGTCGACCCGGCGCACCAGAACAAAGGCGTTGGCGGCGCGTTGCTGCGACACGTCACCGACCGCTGCGACCGCGACGGCGTGCTCGCCTATCTCGAATCGTCGAATCCGCGGAACATCGCGTTGTACGAGCGGCATGGCTTCGAGATCGTGGGCCGGGCCCAGTCCGGCGGCTCGCCAGTGATCACGCCCATGCTGCGCAAGCCCCAGAGGCGATGAGGAGGTGATGATGTTGCGAGGTGGCTGTTTCTGTCGCGCGGTGCGCTACGAGATCGACGCCGAGCCCACCAACCAGACGATCTGTCATTGCACGATGTGCCGGCACGCCGCCGGCGCCCCGTCAGTGGCGTGGTTCAGCGTGCCGCCGGCCTCGGTGCGGTTCGTCGCCGGCGAGCCGCAGTACTTCAAGTCGTCGGAGCACGCCACACGCTCCTTCTGTCCCAACTGCGGCACGACCTTGACCTATCAATCGACGCGGACTCCCGGCGACCTCGACATCACGACCTGCTCGCTCGACGAGCCCGACGAGGCGGCGCCCAGGGATCATACCTTCGCGTGGTCGAAGCTTTCGTGGGTGACCGTCGCGGACGGACTGCCCGCCTATCCGACGACCAGGTCCGCCGGTCTGTGACCCGCCAGCCGATCCGCGCAGCGACTGTCGTCGATGCCGACGGCATCGCGGCTGTCCATGCAGTGAGTTGGCGCTCGGCGTATCGCGGCATCTTCAAGGACAGCACGCTCGGCCCTGCTCTCGACGGCGAGAGGCGGGCGCACTGGAGCGGCAAGCTCGCCGCCATGGGGTCCGACGACACGGTTTTGGTCGCCGACGGCGTGGGCTTCATCGCGGTCTGGGCGAAGGGCGATCCGGGCTTCGGCGCGTATGTCGACAACCTGCACGTCCATCCCGAGCGGCGCAGCGCCGGCCTCGGCCGCCGCCTGCTGGGCGGGGCGATGCGACGGGTCGCCGGTGGCGGCGAGATCGTCGACCGAGGCTTCGACGAGATCGATGGCGTGCAGGTTCCACACAGCCGCATCGCCTGGCGCGACGCCGCGCGGTTGGCGGCTGAATGCGGAGTGGTGGATTAGGCGGGTGAGACGCGATTTGGGCTCTGCGCGTGAGTGCAAGCGCCTTGCCGAGCAATCCCTGCTGTCGCTCACACTTGCGAATCATTCGCAATATCGATATGGCTCAAGGGATGGGGGACGACCGCCGCCAGAGCCTGCTGCAGAGCTTCGCCCAGCACCGTGACGCGCTGCTGCGCTTCCTGACGCGGCGGCTCGACAACGCTGCGTTGGCCGAGGACCTGACGCAGGAGACGTGGCTGCGCGTCGCCAACGCGCGCGGAGGCGCGACGGTCGACAATCCGCGCAGCTATCTGTTCAGGATTGCGTCGAACCTGGTGCTCGATCATCAGCGCCATGTCGGCCTGCGCGTCGAGTTGCCGGCGGCCGAGGAAACGACCGAAGCCGTCGCCGATCCGCAGCCTTCGCCCGAGAACGTCGTGCTCTATCGCAGCGAGTACGCGCGGGTGCTGCGCGTCATTGAGGGCCTGCCGCCGCGCTGCCGCGAGGTCTTCGTGCTCTGCCGCTTCGAGGAGCTCAGCCATGCCGAGATCGCGAGGCGGTTGGGCATCAGCCGCAACACGGTCGTCAGTCACATGGTGAGCGCCCTGGCTGCGATCGAGCGGGAGATGGGCCGCGAGGAATAGAGCGTGCGGTCGGTGTTGGTTTCGCAGGGCATATTCCGTCCGGCTGATTCCAGCCGGACGTAATATGCTTTAGTGACGCGCCCGCTCATGCTGAATCGCTTTCCATCCGTCTAAGCAGTAGAGGGATCGGGTCGGGTCCCCCGTCCCGGAGCGTCATGCAGGAACAGCATCAGGATCCGCTGATCGAGGAAGCGCTGCGCTGGCTTGTCGTCCTCAGGGACAAGGCCGCAAGCGATGCCGATCGCGCCGCGTTCGAGCTCTGGCTGAAGGCCGATCCGCGGCACGAGGCGGCATGGGCGCGCGCGCGGCTCGTGTGGATGCGCGTCGGCAAGATCGGCCCGGCTTTCGCCGCCCGTGCGTCGGCCGCTGTCGTTTCGCCACCGCTTGCCGCGACGCCGTCGATGCGGCCCGTCGCAAGATCGCGCGCGAAGATGCCCGGCCGTCGTCGCTTCCTCTATGCCGCGGCGGCCGTCACCGCCGTCGCCGCGCCGGCCGCCGTCCTGTTGTTGCAGCCCGGCCTGTTCGCTGACCACGGTACCGGCGTCGGCGAACGGCGCACGGTCTCGCTCGAGGATGGCTCGACCGTCGAGCTGGCGGGAGCCTCCTCGATGTCGGTCGATTTCGACGCCGCGTCGCGTCGCGTGGTCCTGCACGCCGGCGAAGCGTTCTTCAGCGTCGCCCGCGACAAGGCCCGGCCGTTCGTCGTCGAGGCGGCGGCCGGCCGGACGCAGGCCCTGGGAACGGCCTTCGACGTCAAGCGCCAGGGCGACGAGGTGACGGTGGCGGTGGCCGAGCATGCCGTCGCGGTGTCGACCGTCGATACGAAGGTTGTCGTCGGACAGGGACAGCAGGTCCGTTACGGGCCGCGCCGCCTGGGCGCGGTGCACGACGCCGATCTCGGTCGGGTCGAGGCGTGGCGACGCGATCGGCTCGTCTTCCACGAAACACCGCTCGGCGAGGTGATCGCCGATCTCGAACGCTACCGCGGCGGGCGAATCGTCGTGACCGACGCGCGCGTGCGCGCCATCCCGGTGACGGCGGTGTTCGATGCCTGGCAGGCCGACGCCGCGCTCGACACCATCGCCAGCTCGCTGCCGATCCGGCTCCACCGCCTGACTGGCTTGCTGGTGGTGCTCTCGCCCAAGGCTTAACGCGCGGTCAAAAAAAGATCTCCCGGCCTCATGCCATGGCGGCCTTCGTCCGTTCTAGGAGTGGAGACGCAATTGCGTCTCGCTTGCAGTGTTGCGTGCGGGGAGTTCGAGGCATGGCTTGGGGGAAGGCAGCGGCTTTCGCGAACGGCCGCCGGTGGAATGTCGCCCGGGTGGCGGTGGTGGTTCTGGCCGGTGCGGTGCCCGCGGCGGCGCAGGATGTAACCGCGGAGGACAAAGTCGCTCAACCGTCGCAGGCCCAGGCTTCGGCGACCCAGTCCTTCGACATCGCGGCGCAGCCGCTCGGCACGGCGCTGGTCCGATTCAGCGAGGCGACCGGCATTCAGCTCTTCCTCGATTCATCGGTGGCGCGAGGCATCCAGTCGCCCGGCGTGCGCGGCACGATGAGTCGCCAGGAGGCGCTGAACCGGCTCCTGGCCGGCAGCGGCCTCGTGTACCGCTTCACGAATGCCAACACCGTTACGGTCGAGAGACCCGGAGGGGCGGGCGCCGGCCAAGGGGCGATCCAGCTCGATCCGGTGCAGGTGCAAGGCTTTCCCGTGCCGGCGCAGGCGATGATCGACAATCTGCCGCCTCCCTACGCTGGCGGTCAGGTGGCGACGGGCGGCCAGCTCGGCCTGCTCGGCAACCGCGACGTGATGGATACGCCGTTTAACCAGACGAGCTATACGGCGAAGAAGGCGCAGGACCAACAGGCCAAAACGGTCAGAGACGTGCTGAACGACGATCCATCGGTACGTGCCTACTTCTCCGATGGCGGGCTGGGCGCCGACAATTTGCGCATTCGAGGCTTCGAGGCGCCGACCTCCGACTTTGCCTATGGCGGCCTCTACGGCATGCTCCCGACCTATTCCGTCATGGCGGAACTCGCCGAGCGCGTCGAAGTTCTGAAGGGCCCCAACGCCATGCTGAACGGCATGGCGCCGGGCGGCAACATCGGCGGCACGGTCAACGTGGTGCCAAAGCGCGCGCCCGACGAGCCGCTGACGCAGGTGACTGCGAGCTATGCATCGGCTGCGCAGTTCGGCGGCCATGCAGATGTCGGCCGGCGCTTCGGGCCGGACAAGCAGTTCGGCGTCCGCTTCAACGGCGTCTTCAAGGCCGGCCAGACGGACGTGCAGTGGAACACCGATCAGAGGGCTCTTGCAGTGCTGGGGTTGGACTTCCGCGGCGAGCGGGTTCGGCTCTCGGCCGATCTCGGCTACCAGTACCAATATGATGGCGGCGCGATACCCTATCTCGGCGTGGCAAACGGCGTCTCCTTGCCGTGGGCGCCGTTCGCCAGGAACAACCCTGCGGGACAGCCCTGGAACTACACCGATCGCAAGGATCTGTTCGGGGTCGTAAGAGGCGAAGTCGACTTGACCGAACGCATCACCGCCTATGCTGCGTTCGGTGCCCACGACAATCGCTTCGCGCGGCTGGTCGGCACCATCGGCGCCACCGCCACCAATTTCAGCGGAAACGCCGTCTCGACGCCATTCCTCCAGAATCAGTACACGACATACCTGACGGGACAGGCGGGCCTGCGCGCCCTGGTCGATACCGGCCCGATCGGCCACGAGTTCGCCTTCAGCGCCACGACGCTGCAGCGGGAAAACGGAAGTGCGGCGGTGAATGGCACTTCGTTCGCCACGAACATCTACAATTCGACCCTCATCGCGCGGCCGAACCTCCCCAACCCGGCCGCGAACAAGACCTCGACTAACGGGCTTACGAGCTTTGCTCTTGCTGACACGTTGTCCGCTGCCGACAAGCGCATCCAGTTGACGGTTGGCGCGCGCCTGCAGCGGGTGACGGCCGTCAATTTCAACACCGCCACCGGCGCGCAGACATCGAGCTACGACCAGAGCGCCTTGAGCCCGTCGGTCGCCCTGGTGTTCAAGCCCTGGCAGAACGTGTCGGTGTACGGCAACTGGATTCAGGGCCTGCAGCAGGGAAGCACGGTGCCCAACGCCTTCACCAACGCCGGCGAAGTGTTCCCGCCATTCAAGTCGACGCAGTACGAGGCCGGGGTGAAGGTCGACTGGGGGCGTCTCTCCACGACAGCAAGCATCTTTCAGATATCGCAGCCCAGTATCCTCACCAACGTGGCGAACAATACCCAGTTCCTCGGCGGCGAGCAGGTCAACCAGGGACTGGAACTCAATTTCTTCGGCGAGGTCGCCGAGGGCGTGCGCGTACTGGGCGGTGCGATGTTCCTCAACGCCGTGCTGACCAAGACCCAGGGCGGTCTGACCGACGGCTGGATTGCGCCGTTCTCGCCTGGCGCGCAGTTCAATCTCGCCGGCGAATGGGACTTGCCGTTCGCGAAAGGCCTCACCGCGCTGGGGCGCGTCATCTACACGGGCAATCAGTACGTCGACACGACGTTTCCGCGTCGCTTCCTGCCGGAGTGGACGACGTTCGATGTCGGCGTGCGCTACACGCTCGAGAACGCCATGAGCCCTACGGGCAAGCCCGTAGCTATTCGCTTCAACGTCGACAACGTCCTTGATGCCAACTACTGGGCGGGGGGCGGCGGCGCCACCAGGCTGTATCTCGGTGCACCGCGCACGTTCCGTCTCGCCCTGACGGCGGACTTTTGAGGCCGCGGCAGTCGGCACACCCGGCCTCGCGCGTCCGACAGGATGACCGGCGTGGAACCGACCTTTCGTGCCTCGATGAACTGGTTGCATCTGGACCGTGCTACTGCCGACCGAGCGCCGGCTTGTGACAGGCGAGGCCGCCTAAGCTTGTCGCACGACGCATCTGAAGCCGACATGGCTGGTCGAAGTGTCGACATCCTCGGCATGGCGCGCCGCGGGACGGTAGCGCCGGCAGTAGTTCGGCGCGCAAAGGTGCGAGCCGCCTTTGAGCACCTTGCGCGGGATGCGGGTCCCCGCCTGGCGCGGATCGTAGCTGCCTTCGGGCCCGGCACCGCGCGGGTTGGTGGGGACGCAACAGGCCTTGGCCGCGTCGGCCTCGTGCTTGGTCGAATACCAATCCGTCGTCCATTCCCAGACGTTGCCGATCATGTCGTGGACGCCGTAGCCGTTGGGCGGGAACGCGCGCACCGGCGAGGTCCGCGCCCAGCCGTCGGTGCGCAGGTTCTCGTTCGGAAAGTTGCCTTGCCAGGTGTTGGCCATGTGCCGGCCGCCCGGGGTGAATTCGTCGCCCCAGGCGAACTCGGCACCGTCCAACCCGCCGCGCGCGGCGAACTCCCACTCCGCTTCGGTCGGCAGTTCCTTGCCGGCCCATTGGGCGTAGGCCTTGGCGTCCCTGAACGCCACCTGCACCACGGGATGGTCGTCCAGTCCGCCGATGTGGCTGCCCTTGCCGTAGGGCCGCCGCCAGGTGGCGCCGAAGGTGAAGCGCCACCACTGGCTGAAGTCGCCGAGGTCGACAGCCTTGTCGGGCGGCGTGAACACCAGCCCGCCCGCCTTCAGCATCTTCGGCAGGGCGCCGGGATAGTCCCTGGGATCGGGCGGGATCTCCGCCCAGGTCACATGGTTCGTCGCCGCCACAAAGGCGCGGAATTGCGCGTTGGTGACGGGGGTGGGCTCGATCCAGAACCCGTCGACCGTGACGCTGTGGATCGGTGCCTCGTCGGGATAATGCCGGTCCGAGCCCATGCGGAAGGTGCCGCCGGGAATACGGATCATGTCGGCCACTGTCGCGGCAGGCGCGACGGCAGGGGAGGCCTGGACGGACATGCGTCCTAGTTTACGCCCTGCGGGGGTCGCGTCAGCTTGTCCAGCACGCTCTCCAGGTTGAACGAGCCCGGCTTCTGGCGCGGCGGAAACTCGGCCAGGGTCTGGATGTAGCGGCTGACGAAGGCCTGCGCCGGCACCAGCAGGAAGACGCGATCGATGCGCCAGCGGCCGTAGCCCATGCCCTCCTTGTCGGCGCGCTCGAACGGGTCGGCCCGGAGGTCGAACAGCTTCGGCACGCGCAAGGTCACCATCGGATCCTGCCACACGTCGAAGCCGTGGCTGCGCTGCTCCATGAAGGCGAGCTTCCACTTGTCGTAGCGCAGGCCGGCCAGCCCGCCATCGTCCGTCCAGTAGAAGAACTCCTTGCGCGCGCTGCCGGTGCCGTTGCGTAGCAGCTCGCGCTGGTCGTAGCCGTCGAGATGCACCTTGAAGGTCTTCTCGCCGAACGTCGCACCGCGCATCAGCTTTGCCTGCAGGTCGGTCTCGCCGACGGCGGCCAGCAGGGTCTGCATCCAGTCCTCGGCCGAGAACACGTCGTTGATCTCGGTGCCCGGCTTCACCAGGCCCGGCCAGCGCACTATGGCGGGAACGCGATAACCGCCTTCCCAGTTGGTGTTCTTCTCGCCGCGGAACAGCGTAGTGCCGCCGTCCGGCCAGCTCATGACCTCCGCGCCGTTGTCGGTCGTGTAGATCACGATGGTGTTGTCGGCGATCCTGAGGTCGTCGAGCTTCTTCAGGAGTTGGCCGACCTGGCCGTCATGCTCGACCATGCCGTCGGCATAGACGCCGAACCCGGTCTTGCCCTCCGACGCCTTCTTGAGATGGGTCCAGATGTGCATGCGGCTGGAGTTGGTCCACACGAAGAACGACTTGCGGTCGCGGTTGGCCCGATCGATGAAGTCGAGCGTGGCGGCCAGGAATTCCTCGTCGATGGTCTCCATGCGCTTCGTGGTCAGCGGACCTGTGTCCTCGCACTTCTGCTTGCCCCACTTGCCGAAGCGCGGATCGTCGCCCGGCGTGTCGTTGGGTTGGGCGACGCATTTCAGCACGCCGCGCGGGCCGTACTGCGCCTTGAAGGTCGGGTCCTTCGGGTAGTCGACGTTCTCCGGCTCCTCCTCGGCGTTGAGGTGATAGAGGTTGCCGAAGAATTCGTCGAAGCCGTGCACCGTCGGCAGGAACTCGTTGCGGTCGCCGAGATGGTTCTTGCCGAACTGGCCCGTCGCATAGCCCTGCGCCTTCAGGAGGTCGGCGATGGTCGGGTCCTTCTCCGACAGTCCTTCCGGCGCGCCCGGCAGGCCCACCTTCAGGAGGCCGGTGCGGATCGGCGACTGGCCGGTGATGAACGCGGCGCGTCCCGCCGTGCATGATTGCTGGCCGTAATAGTCGGTGAAGATCGCGCCCTCGCGGGCGATGCGGTCGATGTTGGGCGTGCGGTAGCCCATCATGCCGCGATTGTAGGCGCTGATGTTCCACAGCCCGATGTCGTCGCCCATGATGACCAGGATGTTGGGCTTTGCCGGCGGAGCCTGGGCAACCGCGGATGTACCAAGGGCGAGGCTCGCCATGACGGCCGAAGCTGCCCCCGCCAGTTTCTTCGCTTTCATCGGACCCTCCGTTGCGCCTGTCAGTCGAAGGTGAAAATGCGCTTCCAGTCGTTCTTCATGCTGATGACCACCCACGCCTGCTTCTTCGCCTCGTCGTAGAGGGCCTGGCTGAAGGTGCCGACCTTGGAGTCCGGCAATCCTTGCGCCGGGCCATAGGCGTATTCGCGGGCCGCATCGTCGTGCAGCACGATCATCGACAGCCGCGCACCGCTGCCGGCCTTGGTGTATTCGAGCATCTCGCGGTCGCCGATCGAATTGCCGAACGCCGCGACGGGGCGGCGGCCGATCATGAGATGGATACCCTCCGGCTTGCCCGCCTTGTCGTCGTTCAACAGCAGCTTCGGTTCCTTGGTCAGGAACGGCTTGCCGTCCTTGCCATAGCCGTACTTGGTGGCACCGGCGGTGCCGACGACCTGCTCGGGGGGAATGCCGTACACCCGCTCGGCGTAGACACGCACGAAATCCTGGCCGCCGCCCGTGACGATGTAAGTCTTGTAACCGTTGGCGCGGAAGTAGCGCAGCACCTCCAGCATCGGCTGGTAGGCGAGCTCGGTATAGGGTCGCTTCCATCGCGGGTCGCGAGCGCTGTCGAGCCACTTCGTGGCTTCTGCCCTGAATTCCTCGACCGACATGCCGCTGAGCGTGGCGGCGAGGATCTTCTCGAGATCGTCCATCGACAGCCTGGCCATCGCCTCCCGATCGCCCGACATCACGGTCTTGAACGGCTCGACGTTCGCAAGCTCGGGCTTCGCCTTGACCACGGCCGGTACGCGATCGAGGCTGTAGATCACCTGGGAATACATCGGCTTCTCGACCCACAGCGTGCCGTCCTGGTCGAAAGTGACGATGCGCTCGGGTTCGGGCACGAAGTTGGGGCTTCCCGCTGTCGTGGTATCCTTCACGAACGCGACGATCGCCTGCTTGGTGGCGCCATCGTTCCACGACGGTAGGGGATCGGGCTGCGCGCGTGCGGCCAGGATCGGAAGACACACGGCGCATGCCACCAAGACGATGCGCCGGCCGATCGGTTTGACAGGGCTGATCGACATCATCGAAGGCCTCCGGCGTTTCGGCGGCAGCCAATATCTGATGGGGACGAGGTCAACAGGGAACGCACCTCGCCACTCACGATGAAGCGCACATTAATTGCGCTAAACGTCGTTGCAGGCCGACCTGCACGTGGACGACACCTGCTTCCATGACGTCGTCGGCGCCCGGTCGGTCAGCTCTCTGGACAGTATCGCAGTGTCCGGTTTGGGATTCCAATCACGCCGAAGTGTCCGGCATCCCGAGGTTGGCTATGCAGATTTGTGACAACCCCGGCGTCAGAAGCGTGCGCTGACGCCCAGGAGCGGACCGTGCTGCAGTACGTTCATGCGGAAGAGATCGCTGCCGGCGCCGCGGCTGTAGTCGACGTAGAGTGCTCGGTAGCCCAGCACGACCGACCATCCGACACTGCCGGTGCGACCGAACTGGTAGGCATAGGTGCCGACCGCCTGGGCGGAGATACGGCTGCCCATGCCGAAGCCGCCGAAATCGGCCTCCAGCGCGAGGTCCTGGCCTTCGGCGAGCCTGTGGCGGACCCGGAAGCCCAGCACGGGATCGACCCATTGTACGCTGCCGGACCGCGCGAAGGCCTTGCTGCGGTCGGCCGAGAGCGGGAGGTCGCCGACGTTGACGCCGATGGTGCCGGCGAGATCGAGCGTCAGGTCGGCCTTCTGCAGCCAGTAGCGGCCGCCCATGATGAAGTCGAAGGCCGTCTGGCCGATGCCGCCGGTACCGGTGGGTCCGACCTTCACGACCTCATAGGCCGCGCCGAACTGGATGGTGAGCGTCTCATAGTCGAGCGAGGTGCTGGCCGCGATCGAGCCGCTGACGCCGGGTACCGGGTTGAAGCCGCGCGTGCCGCCGGCGCCCGCCGTCAGGTTGGCATAGAGCACGTCGACGAACAGGCCGATGCGATCGTTCCAGCGGGCCTCGAAGGTGCCCATGAACGGGATGAGCGACTGGCTGTCGGAGAACATCTGCACCGTGTTGGTGTCGACGGTGACGGTGCGGCCGTGCACCGTCTGCTGGCCGCTCATGAAGATGAACCAACCATAGGGCGTGAGCTTGAACGTCCACGGCGAGGCCGAGTCCTGGGCCGCGGCGGGCAGGGTGCAGAACAGAGAGGCGAGGAATGCGACAACGCGGAAGCTCGGCATCGGCTTCCCTCTCGGATTCTGAGAATGGCTCTCGACGGATGGTACACCAAGCGTGCGCCGCCGGATTCCAGTCACGCCAAAGTGTGCAGCTCCCGCGGCCTGTCACTTTACGACCGTCCCACTGCTGTCGAGGCGCCGGGCCGAAGTCTTCAGCGCCGCTGATCAAGGCGGCCAGCGACCTGGACGACTAAACGCCGGTGATTTCCTTCAACGACCCGAAGAATCCGCGCTTGCGGGCCGAAGAGATCGTCCAGTCGACCGGCAGCGACTGGAAGCCGTCCTCGAAGCGCTCGCGGATGCGGCGGAAGTCGAAGTAGCCCCAGCTCGCGCCGCTGTCGATGGCGGCCACGAGATGGTTGTCAGGCTTGTCGAAGTCGTAGTGGTCGTCCTCGTTGTAGACGACCGGCTGGCCACGATAACCGGGCGCGGCGCGCCAGCGCGCCACCTGCAGGCGGATGCCGTGCGGGCTCGACTGCGGCGGTCCGTCGGGTCCGTTGACGGGATTGCCATGTGGCAGCAGGAAATCGGCGGCGGCGAGGATCGCCTCGGACGGCGCGTTGAGCGTGATCAGGCTGGTGCTGACCAGAAGCTTGCCCTGGCTCCGCTTCTTGGCAAGGTCGATCAGCTCGTGGCAGCGCGCAGCGGTGATGATGGGATGGGCAAAGACATTCGGCAGATCAACTTCGTTGGCGATCTCGATCAGCACGTTGGTCGCGTTCCTGGCGAGCAGCCAGTCGACGGTGTTGGTGACGGCGGCCTTCACCGCGGCTTCGTCCTTCAGGGCGCCGCTCTGCTTGCCGTAGAACAGGCCGAGGATCACCGCCATGCCCAGCGCATCGCAAGCCTTGATGACCTTGTCGAGGCGCACCGCCCACGCAGGCTTGATCGTGCCGTCCGGCGTGAAGCCGCCGATCCTCCACGGCTGGTGCCAGGAGTAGCCCTGCGGGCTGCCGCCCTGGATGTTGAGGCAGACCGCCAGCAGGCCATGCGCGCGATAGGCGGGCAGGGCGGCGATGAACTCGCGCGTGCTGCGCTCGGCGTCCCAGTCGCCATCGGCGTAGGACCAGGCGCCGCGGGTCGCCGGGTTCTCGTCGTCGGCGATGGCGTTGGCCATGCGGCTGTTGAACAGCAGGCCCTCGATGCGATGGCCCTTCCACGAGCGGCCGGGATAGGTCGGCGTGCCGTTGATGGCGAAGCCGCCATTGCCGATGGAGATGGTGGTGGTCATGTGGAGCGCGGACCTCCAGGTCCGCTCATGAGCATGATGCGGACCTGGAGGTCCGCGCTCCGAAGAACACGAGCGCCACGGATCTGCCTGCGCGAAGCCGAAGCGGCTTCGCTTCGGCGAAGGCAGGGTGGCGCGCTCCCAGCAAAGACCATCAGAACCCGACGGCCGCGCCGTCGCGGCGGCTTTCGGAGGCGGCGAGGTAGGGGCCGCCTTCGGGGAAGCGCCAGATGATCTGGCTGGAGCCGAAGTCGAAGCTCGGCCACTTGGTGCGGGTGAGCTTGTGGCCCTTGGCCCCGAGGCCGCTCATCGTGTCGGCCGGCATGTGTTCCTCGACCCACACCGTCTTGTCGGTCTCGTGCACGCGCCAGCGCGGCGCGTCGATGGCGGCCTGCGGGTTCTGGCCGTAGTCGACGATGCGCGAGAAGACCTGCATGTGGCCCTGCGGCTGCATGGCGCCGCCCATCAGGCCGAAGGTCGCGACCGGCCTGCCGTCCTTGGTGATGAAGGCGGGGATGATGGTGTGGAACGGCCGCTTCCCGGGGCCGACCTCGTTGGGATGGCCCTTGGTCGTGACGAACCCGGTGGCGCGGTTCTGCAGCGCGATGCCGGTGCCCGGCACCACGATGCCCGAGCCGAAGCCCGTGTAGTTCGACTGGATCAGCGACACCATCATGCCCGATTCGTCGGCCGTGCCGAGATAGATCGTGCCGCCGTCCTTCGGCACGCCCGGGCCGAAGTCCTTGGCCTTCTTCGGATCGATCAGCTTGGCGCGGCTCTTGAGGTAATGCTTGTCGAGCATCTGCGCCGCCGTCACGTCCATGAAGCGCGGATCGGCGACGTAGCGCCAGATGTCGGCGAAGGCGAGCTTCATCGCTTCGATGCGCAGGTGCGCTACGTTCGGCCCGTCGCCGTCGTGGCCGGCGACGTCGAAGTTTTCGAGGATGCCGAGCGCCATGCAGGCGGCGATGCCCTGGCCCGACGGTGGGATCTCGTGGAGCGTCGCGCCGCGATAGGTGAGGCCGATAGGGTCGACCCAGTCGGCCTTGTGCTCGGCGAGGTCGTTGCGGCGCAACGCACCGCCGGTCGCCTTGGCGTGGCTGTCCATCGCCTCGGCGAGCTCGCCGCGATAGAAGGCCTCGCCGCCGGACTCGGCGATCTTGGCGAGCGTCCTGGCCTGATCGGGGAACTTCCACAGCTCACCCGCCTGAGGCGTGCGGCCATTGGGCATGAAGTCGCGCACCCAGTCCTGCTGGCCGCACAGCCGGTCGACGGCGCGCGCCCACTGCCGCGCCACCATGTAGGAGACGCGGAAGCCGTCGTGCGCGTACTTGATCGCGGGCTCGAACAGGTCGGCGAAGGGCAGCTTCCCGTAGCGCCCGTGCAAGGTCATCCAGAGCGACACCGCGCCCGGCGTGGTGACGCTGCCCCAGCCCGTGCTCGGCATGCTGGCCTGGCCCGCGTACTGGTCGGGCGTCATCAATGCCGGCGAATGGCCCGAGGCGTTGAGCCCGACGAGCTTGGCTCCGTCCCACAGGATGCAGAAGGCGTCGGCGCCGATGCCGTTCATGGTCGGCTCGACGATGGTGATGGCAATCGCGCTGGCGATCGCGGCATCGACCGCGTTGCCGCCTTTCGCCAGCATGCGCAGGCCGGCGGTGGCGGCGAGATGCTGGGAGGAAGCAACGACGTTGGACGCGAAGACCGGGAGTCTTATGCTGGCGTGGGGAAAATCGTACGTGAAGGACGGCACCCAAAATTCCTTTCTACTTCTTCTTCTCGGCCGCCAGCCCCTCGATGCGCGCCACGAAGCGCGGCGTCTGCAGGAACTGGCGGTGCTCGGCCTCGCTCCTGCCGAACAGGCGGGACCAGTCGAACACGCCCGCTCCGGCGATCTGGCCCATTTTGCCGGAAAGCGAGATGCGCTCGCCGAGCCGCAGGGTTTTTAGCGCCGCGATGGCAGGATCGGAAAGGCCCGGCGGCGGCGGTTCGCGCGATCGTGTGGAGAAAAGGTCCAGGACCGAGCCGGCAAAGGCCAAGGTCCAGTCGTTGAACGCGTAGAGCGAAACTTGGCGGCCGATATCGACCGTGACGGCGACGTTCTCGGCCGTGCCCTCGATCCTGGTGAGCGTGCCGCACCAGTGGGAAAAGGCACCGACCTTCTCGGCCAGGGCGATGCTCTGCTTGGCGGCTTCCTCGATCTGCAGGGGATTGTCCGAGGCCAGCGCCGGCTTGGCCAGCGCCCTGAGGCCGTCGAGGAAGGCGAGCTGCGCCGGATTGCGTTCCTCGCAGGGCTTGTCGAAGCAGCCGGCGAGCGCGAAGGATGACCCGCCTAGGACGATGATACGACGTGAAGCAATCATGATCTTCCGGACCGCGCGCATCTTGCGCGCTCATGAATCTGAGCGCGCAGGATGCGCGCGGTCCAGAAGAGAATGATCACGCCGCCTTGGCCTGGGCCTTGGCGTGCTCCTCTTCCTTCAGCTCCTTCTTCGAGAGCTTGCCGACGGGCGTCTTGGGCAGCTCCGGCCGGATTTCCAGCGCGATCGGCATCTCGTGCTTGCCGATCTTGCCGTCGAGATGCTTCAGTAGCTCCTCGAAGGTGAGCGAGGCGCCGGGCTTCAGCTTGACGAACACCTTGGGTGCTTCCTGGCGATGCGGATGCAGGATGCCGATGACGATGCATTCGTCGACCGCCGGATGCTCGTAGACCGCCTCCTCGATCATGCGCGGATAGACGTTGTAGCCCGACGAGATGATCAGGTCCTTGGAGCGGTCGACCAGGTAGAGCCAGCCGTCGGCATCCATGTAGCCCATGTCGCCGGTGCGCAGGCCCTGCCAGTTGCTGTTGGGATGGCGGAACAGGACCTTGTCGGTCTCCTCTGGCTTCTTCCAGTAGCCCTTCATGACCTGCGGGCCGATGATGCAGACCTCGCCGACATTCTCCTTGCCCGGCGGCAGTACCGTGTCGCCCTTCTCCATGTCGCGGATCTCGATCACCGTGCCGGGCATCGGCACGCCGCACGAGCCGACACGGCGCACGCTCTTGTCGACCGGGCAGATCGCGCCGGTGGGCGAGGTCTCGGTGAGTCCGTAGCCCTCGATCAGCGTGGCGCCCGTCAGCTTCTCGAAGGCCTGCTGCACCTCGACCGGCAGGGGCGCGCCGCCCGACATGCAGATCTTCAGTGACTTCAGGTCGAGGCCCTGCGCCTTGGGATGCTTGTTGATGGCGGTGTAGAGCGTCGGCACGCCGGGCAGGAAGGTCGGCTTCTTCTTGGCGAGGTCATTGACGATCATGTCGATGTCCGGCCGCGGATAGAGGATGAGCTGGTTGCCGTTGCGCACCGCGCCCAGCATGATTCCCGACAGCGCGTAGATGTGGAACAGCGGCAACACGCACACGACCTTCTCGGTGCCGGGCGTGGTGTAGGGCGTGGTCCACGACTGGCCCTGGCTCATTGCCGCCACGATGCAGCCGTGCGTCAGCATGGCGGCCTTGGGCAGGCCGGTCGTGCCGCCGGTGTATTGCAGCAACGCCACCTCGTCCCACAGGTCCTCGCCGAGCGGGTGGGCGATGTACTTGCCGTCGTTGGCCAGAAGGTCCTTGAACGACATGTGCCAGTCGTCGCGCGGCCAGGCGGAGATCTCCTTCTTCTTGGCGATGGGATAGAGCCAGTTCTTGGGCCACGGCAGGTAGTCGGCGATCGAGCCCACGATCAGCTTCTTGAGCCGGGTCTTGCCCTTCATCGCCGCCATCTTCGGGTAGAGCGCGGCGACGTCTAGCGTGACCAGGATGTCGGTCTCCGAATCGCCGATCTTGAATTCCAGCTCACGCGCGGCGTCGAGCGGGCTGTAGTTGACCACACGGCCTCCCGCCTTCAGCACGCCGAAGAAGGCGATCAGGTAGTGCGGCGTGTTGGGCAGGTACAGGCCGACATTGACGCCGGGCTTGACGCCGAGCGTCTGGAAGCCGGCGGCAGCCTTGTCGGAAGCTTCCTTGTAGTCGCGGAAGGTCATCACCTTGTCGAGGAAGTCGGTGAAGGGCCTATCGCCGTACTGCGCGCAGCTCTCCTCGAAGATCTGGTGCAGGGCTTTCTTTGGAACCTCGAGCTCCCACTTCACGCCGGGCGGATAGCTCTTTTCCCAGGGATAGTTCGCCATTTTGTGTGTTCCTCCCTCATTTCAACTATTGAGGGAGGCGGGCTGAGGGTCAAGGCGCGCGGCCGCCGCTCGAAGCGGCGACGCTTCACGATGGCGGCACGAAGTACTCGTAGTCGTACACGGTGCGGAAACCTTGCGCGGCGTAGAGCGGCATCGCTGCTTGGTTGGCGGCGACGACCTGCAGATAGGCGAAGCGCGCGCCGTGCGACCACGCCCAAGTGTAGAGGGTCTCGGTGACCTTGCGCGCCAGGCCGCGGCGTCGCGCCTGCGGCATCACCAGCACGTCGAACAGCCCCATATGGTCGCCCTGGATCGCACCGATCGCCATGGCCATTGGCTGGCCCGCCTCCTCGACGAAGGCGAAGCCCACGGGAGCGGTGATCGACGCCAGCATGCGGCGCATGGTGTCGCGATGCTGCGGCCGTACGGGACTGTAGGTGCAGAGGGCCTCGATCCAGGTGGCGGTCGGCTCGGGATGGATCGTCACTTCCGGCGACGGCGTGAAGGCCGGTTCGAGCTGGCAGACCTGCAGCAAGCTGCGCTCGATCGGGCGGTAGCCGCGCCCGGCCAGGAGATCGACGGTGGCGGGCGGCGCCAGCTGCGTCAGCCGCCAGACGGGAAGCTGATGGCGCTCCCGATAGGCCGCCTCCAGGCTGTCCAACGTCTTTCTGCCGATCTGAGCATCCGTCCCTAAGGCATTGATAGAATTCGCTCTTTTTGTGTATTCGCCGGAGAAGCGCAGGCGCCAACCTGCCATGTCGCGGCTCTCCAGGGCTGGCCAGCCGGCAAAGGCCAGCTCTTCCAGTCGGCGGACTTGGGAAAGATCAGGAGACGATGACAACATGCAGAAAATCTGCTAGTTTAAATTGAAGTAATAACAATCGTTTATTTTACCTCCTGCAAGTCATACATGAATTTCGACCCCCCCTCCGCCGATGTTCGTGCTTGCTGGCAGCCACCCGCCCCGCGTTCCTCCCACGCGTTCGGTCACTGGCTGCCAGCGACCTTTCTGCTCGTCTTCATCATTCCCTGGCTGCTGAGCGGCTGTGGTGGCGGCAGCAGCAGCGGCTATGCCGATCGTCCGCCGTCGGATCGCGTCGCCTACACCGCTTGGCAGGAATGGACCAGGTTCGGCCGATCGACCGTGGTCTATGGCGGCCAAGCCAACGGCTATGTCAATCGCAGCGGCGTCAACGAGCGCAGCGAGCCGCTCGCCAGCAAGATCGGCGACTACTGGGGAAGCTGCGGCCATCCCAACTGGAACGGCCGCAACTCGCGCCGGCCGTGGTCGGGTGCGTTCGTCACCTGGACCATGAGCCATTCGGGCATCAGCGCCGCCAACTTCCCGCGCGACGGCCGACACGGCGGCTACCTCGCGGCGCTCTACGACCGCCAGCGCCAGCGCGGCGGCCGCGCGGCTTTCGTGCTGCACGCGCCCAACGAATACTCGCCCAAGCCGGGTGATCTCGTCTGCACCGGCACCGCCGGCCCGACCTGGCGCCATGCCGTTTCGCGCACCGCGCGGCGGCGCATCGACAGCACCGCCAACCATTGCGACATCGTCACCGACGTGCGCGGCCGTTACGTGCACGCAATCGGCGGCAACGTGAAGGACAGCGTGACCATGAGTCTCTATCCCATCGATTCGCGCGGCCGGCTGGTGCCGTTCGCCGGCAAGACGTGGTTCATGGTGGTGGAGAAGCGCGTCTAACTCTTTTTCTTGCGGACCGCGCGCTTCCAGCGCGCTCATGACTCGGAGCGCGCAGGATGCGCGCGGTCCGGAAGACATGATCTGACAAATCGAAACGGATACTAACCGCGCTTGACGGCGAGGGCGGCAGCAGCGCCGAGCACCGCGATCGTCAGCAGCAGCAGCGGCGCGAACGGCCAATCGGTCCAATCGACCCATACGGCGAGCAGCGGCGGCCCGACCAGCGAGCCCAGGCTGCCGGCCTGCGCCACCAGGCCGTTGATCGGGCCGATGGCGCGCGGGCTCGCGGCGACCAGCGGCACTGAAGCGAAGGTCGCCGCCGGCACCAACCCGCCGATCGCGAAGGACAGCGCGAAGCCCACGACGGCCATGGGCAGCGGCAGCGTCGTGAAGCAAAGCGCGGCCAGCGCCATCGAGCCCAGCAGTCCGATCGCCGCGAGCCGGCCGGGCGAGACACCGGCGCGCATCAGCCAGCCTGCCAAAAGGCTGCCCGGGATGCCGAAGGCGATGGCGATGGCAGCGATGCGGCCGGCATCGGCGGCGGCCAGGCCACGGCGTTCGACCAGCCAGGCCGGCAGCAATCCGGCGAGCGCCAGGAAGAGCAGGGCAAAGCAGAAGAAGGCGCTGGCAAGCGGCAGGGACGAGATGAGTGCGCCGGCCGGCGGCTTCTCCTCGCCGCGCGCCACGCCGTCGTCGCGCGGCACCGCCACGACCGTGACGATCACCGCCGTGGCCAGCAACACGAGATCGACCGCGAAGATCGTGCGCCAGCCTGAGTCGGCGAAGCCCGCGGCGGCGAGGCCGGCCAGCGCGATGCCGGTCGGCACGAAGGTGCCCCACAGCGACAGCGTGATTGCGTGATGGCGCGGCTCGGCGGTCGCGGCCATCAGCGAGGGGCCGGCGACGACGACCAGCAGGTAGCCGATACCGGCGAGTGCGCGGCCGGCGAGCAGCGTGGCGGCGTTATTGGCGGCGGCGCACAAGGCCGCGGCGACGGCCATGATGGCAAGGCCGATGGCGAGCGCCCGCGCGTGCCCGATGCGCTGCGACCAGCCACCGGCCGGCAGGCCCAGCACGGCCCCGACCAGGGTGATGACCGACACCGCCGTGCCGGCGCCGGCCAGCGACAGGCCGAGGTCGCGCTGCAGCTCGGGCACCAGCGGCGGCACGATGCCGAGCTGGCCCGCCGCCAGCACGCCGATGGCGTAGAGCAGGGCGATGCGCGACCAGGAGGTGGTCATGGCGGCGACGTTAGGGACGGGGACGGCGATCGCCTACGAATAAAATATTCATCGCCGGGAGCGCGCCACTAGAGACGGAGTAAACTCCGTCGTAAGTGGCGCGTCATGCTCTTCCGGACCGCGAGCCTCCGGCTCGCTCATGACTTAATGAGCGCGCAAGATGCGCGCGGTCCAGAAGAACATGAGAAGACGCGCCACTGGAGTGGCGCGCCCCTAGCAAACCTATGACTCGAGCGACGTGACCAGCCGGGCCAGGGTGCCGTCACTGAGTTGCAGGCGCTCCCATACCAAAACACCGGGCTCGATGGGCACGATCGCGCTGTCGTTGGCGCCGTTCTGAAAGCTCACCCGCGCCACGCCGTCATCGTACCAGCCGAGCTTGCCCAGCCGGCTCTCGGCAGCGCGGATCTCGTCGGTGGCGAAGCGCCACAGCGAGCGGCCGCGCATCTCGGCAAGGTCGGCCGTCCAGTTGACCACGCGCGACGGCGAGGCGGCGAGAAGACGATGCGAGAGGTCGCAAATGAGGTGGACGGACAGGGTCGAGTTCTCGACGAGTCGGCGCAGCGCGGCATCGCCCGCCGAATCGAGCGGTGCGCGCAGCAGATGCGAGAGCTTGCGCTGCGCTTCCTCGGGTAGCCGACGATGGCCGCGCTCCCAGCGCGACAGCGTGGCCTGGGTGACGCCTAAAAGCTCGGCCGCATGGCTCTGCTTGACGCCGCGCAGGCGGCGCCATCGCCGGAGCGCGCGGCCGTACTCGTTCACATCACGGCTCCTGCATGAAGCCCGCGACCCGCTCGGCGATCATGATGGTGGGCGCGTTGGTGTTGCCGCCGACCAGCGTCGGCATCACCGAGGCGTCGACCACGCGCAGGCCCACCAGGCCATGGACGCGGCAGCGATTGTCGACCACCGCCATGGGATCGCCGGATGGGCCCATCCTGCAGGTGCCGACCGGGTGGTAGATCGTCTCGCACTTGGCGCGGATCCACTGCTCGATCTCGGCATCGGTCTTGACCGCCGCGCCGGGCTGGAACTCCTCGACGCGGTAGGGATCGAGGCTTGACTGGGCGAAGATGTCGCGTCCCATCTTCACGCCGTCGATCAGCGTGTCGAGGTCGCGCCGTTCGGCCAGGTAGTTGGCGTCGATCAGCGGGTGCTCCTTGGGATCCGTGCTCTTGAGGCGGATCGTGCCGCGGCTCTCGGGACGCAGGGTGCAGACGTGCAGGCTGTAGCCGTCCTTGCGCATCTCGGTGCGGCCGTGATCGACGACCATGACCGGCAGGAAGTGCAGCTGGATGTCGGGCGCGCTCAGCCCCTGCCGGGTGTGGAGGAAGCCGCCTGATTCGGCGATCGGCGACGTGCCGGGGCCTTTCTTGTTCACGAGGTATTGGTACAGCGCCCACAGCTTGTTCGAGCGGCCGTAGGTGGTCCCGGGCTTGGCATGCTGCAGGATGGCGGCATCGAGATGGTCCTGCAGGTTGCCGCCGACGCCCGGCAGGTCGTGCAACGGACGGATGCCGATCGAGTTCAGGTGATCGGCCGGGCCGATGCCCGACAGCATGAGGAGCTGCGGCGAGTTCACCGCGCCGCCCGACAGGATGATCTCGCGGCTGCAGCGTGCGACCTCGTCGCGGCCGTCGACCACGTAGCGCACGCCCATGGCGCGGTCGTTGTCGAGGATGATGCGCTCGACCAGGGCGTTGGAGATGACGTGGACGTTGTTGCGGTTGCGCTCAACCGCGGGCCGGAGATAAGCGCTCGCCGCGCTCCAGCGCTGCTGATCGCGCTGGGTCACCTGGTAGTAGCCGACGCCGTATTGCTCGGCGCCATTGAAGTCGTCATTGCGCGGTATGCCGAGGCTCGCGCAGGCACGGATGAAGCCGTCGTTGATCTCGAGTGGATTGCGCTGTTCGGCGACGTTCAGCGGCCCTTCCAGGCCGTGGTATTCGTCGTTGTAGCGTTCGTTGTGCTCGGCTTTCTTGAAGAAGGGCAGCACCTCGCGGTAGCTCCAGCCGTCGTTGCCGAGCTGGCGCCAGTGGTCGTAGTCGGAGGCGTGGCCGCGCACGTAGAGCATGGCGTTGATCGACGAGGAGCCGCCCAGCGTCTTGCCGCGCGGCCAGTACATGCGCCGGTCGTTGCAGTGCTTCTGCGGCACGGTCTCGTAGCGCCAGTTGTAGGGCGAGTTCTCGCCCAGGCTGGCGAAGCCCGCGGGCATCTTGAGCTTGAAGGAGGTGTCCGGCGGGCCCGCCTCGAGGATCAGGATGCGCAACGCCATGTCTTTGGCGAGGCGGTTGGCGATGGCGCAGCCGGCGGAGCCGGCGCCAATGATGATGTAATCGTACGGCCAGGACATTCTCGTTCTACCTAAGGCTACCTACGGCAATCTGTTTTCTATCACGGTGAAAACGGGTCGGCCGGATATGGGCGATAAAAACCCATTGCCGTCCAGTGGAAAGACGCTGCGGCTGACCGAGTCGGCCACATTGCCGCCGATCGCCGCCACCCAGCCGGGTTTCACCTCGACCACCACGTCGCAATGGCCGGCGCCGCGGTTGAGGTTGTCGAGGGTGGTGCCACTGCCGGCCCGCGTGGCGCATATAAGGTCGCCGACGCGGGGCGCGCGCTCGGACGGCCGGTGGGCTATGAAGGCGGCACCTGGCCGGCGCGCCCGCTCGACCAGCCGCTCGACGTAGATCGTGTGGCGCGAATCCGGGCAGAACAGGTCGCGGCGTGCGCCCGCACTGGCGATGTCCCAGGAGATGAAGGCGGCCGACCAGGGCACGTTGTCGAGGCCGCTGCGGTCGGGACGGTCGACGCTGGTCCAGTAGTCGTGGATGCGCTCGGGCACCTCGCGCTCCTTGACGCCCTGCTGCTCGGTGCGCGGCGGCTGGTCGGAAGAATAGACGACGACCTGGCGGCCGAAGCGGGCCCATTCGCCGACCGCCAGCAGCACCATCGAGACCTTGGCGCTGGCCGTCGGCGGCGGCGCCTCGGGTTTCCACGACGAGGCCGGGCAGGGGCCGAGCGGGGCCAGGTCGGCGGCGCTCTTCACGGCGGGTGGCGGCGCGGGCGCCGGAGCGGACGCGCAGCCCGCCGCCAGCAGAAGAAGGACAAGGACGGCGCAGCGCATCGTCTACCAGCGCCCGATGCCGCCGATCACGATCGTGGGCACGCCTTCGGTGTGGCTGTTGACGGAGAAGGCCTCGGTGCCCGGCCGGCGTCCGATGCGCGGCGGCGAGACGTCGACGCCCGCCGCCTTCAGCCGCGCATTGGCCCTGGCGATGTCGGGCGTGCGCCACGACAGGCCCCACAGCTGATCGGGGCCGTCCGACACGCCGGTCTTCAGGTCATGGGCGATCTCGACGACGAGATCGCCGCAGCGGAAGAACAGGAGGCGCGAGCCCCACGCGGGATTGCTGCGGTCGAGCCGCAGATCGAGGCCGAGCCGCCCGGCATACAAGGCGATGGCGCGTTCGGGGTTGGGCGAACGGACCACGACGTGATCGAGCGCGCCGATCGATGCGGCCTCATCGGAGTCCACGAGCGGCGAGGGCGTGGCATCCTTGTGTTCGCAGAGTTCAATCGGGACGCCGTACGTCGTCTCGCGCGCCAGGATGAGTCGGTCGCCTCGGCGCTCGCTCGGCACGGCACGCCGCTCGAGCAGACGCGCTGCCTTGTCGGGATCGCGGGTCGCGAACACCATCGATGAAAGCGCGTCGCCATCCGCGCCGAATGTCAGCCCGACGTTGGCGGTCTGCAGTCGTCCGTCGACCGCGCGTCGTCCGAGCAGCGTCTCGTAGGCGGCGGCCGAGCCGGCGAGCGTCAGATGATCCAGAGCGTCGATCACAACAGCGTCCCTGTTGCTACCCAATCCGCTTGAGGTCCTTTTTGTACTGGATGCCGCGCCTGACATAGTCCTGGGCGCTCACGCGCATGCGGATCACGTTGTCCTCGCTCACCTCGCGCACCGCCTTGGCCGGCGAGCCGAAGATCACCGAGCGGTCGGGAAAGCTCTTGTTCTCGATGATGACGGCGCCGGCGCCGACCAGGCAATCCTTGCCGACAACCGAGTTGTTTAGCACCACGGCCTGGATGCCGATCAAGGTGCCGTCGCCGATCGTGCAGCCATGCAGCATCACCTGGTGACCCACCGTCACGCCCTTGCCGAGCGTGAGCGGCAGCCCGGGGTCGGTGTGCAGGACGCAGTTCTCCTGGATGTTGCAGTCGTCGCCGATCACGATCGGCTCGTTGTCGGCGCGCACCACGGCGCCGGACATCACGGTCACCCGCTCGCCCAGGGTCACCGACCCGATGATCGTCGCCTCCGGGGCGATGTAGCAGGAGGCGGGGATGACCGGGACTTGGTCGCCGAGCTGATAGATGGCCATTTTGTGGAGACTTCCTCTGTACTTCGGCTGCTCAACTACACCACTTGTGGCATGTCGTCTTGGTCCTGCCGGGGTGCCCGAGGATGTCCGTGCATAGCTCGGTTGTCTCGCACGCCGGAAAGCGGGCTTTCGCGACCCCGCCATCAAGGCATAGGCTCGCGGCCGAAGTTCAATCGGTCTCGGGGGGAAACATGAGCGAAGTCGACGGCGCTACCCTGATCGCTAGGAGCCTCAAACAGCAGGGCATCGATCACCTGTTCGGGGTCGTCGGGTTTCCGATCACCGCGATCGCCGCGGCCGCGCAGAAGGAAGGCGTCGCCTATCTCGGCATGCGCAACGAGCAGAGCGCCGCCTACGCGGCGGCGGCCTACGGCTATCTCACCGGCCGTCCCGGCGCCTGCGTCGTCGTCACCGGCCCCGGCGTGGTGCACGGTCTGTCGGGTCTCGCCAATGCCCAGCAGAATTGCTGGCCCATGATCCTGATCGGCGGTGCCTCGGAGACCTATCGCGGCGGCATGGGCGCGTTCCAGGAAGAGCGGCAGGTGCTGATCGCCTCGCCGTTCTGCAAGTTCGCGCACGGCATCGAGAGCGTGCAGCGCATCCCATTCTATGTCGAGATGGCAACCCGGAACGCGATCTACGGTCGCCCCGGCGCCACCTATCTCGACATGCCCGACGACATCATCAGGGGCACCTGCGAGCCCGACAAGGTTGCTCAGGCCGAGCGTGTGCCTGAACCGCCGCGCATGGTGGCGCCGATGGAGAACGTCGAGGCGGCGCTGAACCTGCTCGAAAAGGCCCAGCGGCCGCTCGTCCTGCTCGGCAAGGGCATGGCGTGGTCGCGCGGCGAGGACGAGGTCCGCGCCTTCGTCGAGCGCACGCAGGTGCCGTTCGTGCGCTCGCCGATGGGCAAGGGCGTGATGCCGGACGACCATCCGCTGTCGGCCGGGGCGGCGCGTACGCTGGCGCTGCAGCAGGCCGACGTCATCTTCCTGATGGGCGCGCGGCTGAACTGGATCTTCCACTTCGGCCTGCCGCCGCGCTATGCCAAGGACGTCAAGGTCATCCAGCTCGACATCGCGCCCGAGGAGATCGGCCACAACAAGCCGACGGAAGTGGCGCTGGTCGGCGACGGCAAAGCCATCATGGCGCAGCTCAACAAGGCGCTGGTCAACCGCCAGTGGTTCCATCCCAAGGACACGCCGTGGCGGCAGGCGCTCACCAAGAAGGCGGCCGAGAATGCCGCGACGATCAAGCCGCAGATCGACGACGACCAGGCGCCGGCCGGCTACTACCGGGCCTTGCGCGACGTCGCCGCCTGGATGCCGAAGAACGCGATCCTGAGCGCCGAGGGCGCCGGCACCATGGATATCGGCCTCACGCAGTTGCCGAGCGTCAACGCCCGTTCCGTGCTCAATGCCGGCACCTACGGCACGATGGGCGTCGGCCTCGGCCAGGCCATCGCCGCCGCCGTGTCGGATCCAAGCCGGCCGGTCGTTCATCTCTCGGGCGACTCGGCGATCGGCTTCTCCGGCATGGAGATGGAGACGCTGGTCCGCTACAACCTGCCGGTCAAGATCGTCGTGCTGAACAACGGCGGCATCGGCCCCGGCATGCCGGAGATCCCGGAAAACCCGATGTTCAACCTGAAGCCCAACGCGCTGATCTACGGCGCGCGCTACGACAAGGTGATGGAGGCCTTCGGCGGCAAGGGCCTGTTCGTCAAGGAGCCGAAGGACATTCGCAAAGCCCTCGACGAGGCGATGGCCTTCCCCGGCCCCGCCCTGGTCAACGTCGTGCTCTCGCAGGGCTCTACCCGAAAGGCGCAGCAGTTCGCCTGGCACAGCTAATGGAGTGACACAAAAAAGGGCGGCGTCTTTCCCAGCGCGGCCGCCGATGGAGGATCGCCATGCAGGATCAGGTAATGCAGCCGGAGATCGCGACCGGAACCCAGCCGGCGCTCAAAGGGATAAAGGTGCTCGACCTCACACAGTTCGAGGCGGGGCCGTCCTGTACCGAGGCGCTGGCCTGGCTCGGGGCCGACGTCGTCAAGGTCGAGGAGCCCAATCGCGGCGAGCCGGGGCGCTGGGGAATGACCGATCGCTCCGATGCCGATTCGCACTATTTCATCTACTACAACCTCAACAAGCGCAGCGTGACCTGCAATCTCAAGAGCGAGGAGGGCAAGGCGCTGCTGCGGCGGCTGATCGCCAAGGCCGATGTCGTGATCGAGAACATGGCGCCCGGCACCTTCGCCCGGCTGGGCTTCGACTGGCCGCGGCTGAGCGCGCTCAATCCGCGATTGATCTTCGCCCAGGTCAAGGGCTTCGCGCCGGAGAGCCCGCACGCGGACTATCTGTCCTTCGACATGATCGCCCAGGCGATGGGCGGCACGATGGGGGTGAACGGCCATCCCGACCAGCCACCGGTCCGGCCGGGCCCGACCATCGGCGATACCGGCACCGGCATGCTGTGCGCCATGGGCATCGTCGCGGCGCTCTACCAGCGCATGACGACCGGCCGCGGCCAGCACATCCAGATCGCCATGCGCGATGCGATGCTGAACTACTGCCGCACGCCGATGAGCCGCCAGGCCGCCCTCAAGGAGCAGATGCCGCGCGGTGGCAACATGGTGCCCGGGACCGCGCCGGGCGGCCTCTACAAATGCGCGCCGGGCGGGATCGACGACTGGTGCTACATCTTTGCCTCGCGGGGCAACGGGGAGCATTGGCGGCGGCTGGTGAAGGCGATCGGCCGCGAGGACCTGTTCGACGATCCGCGCATGGTCGACGGCCCCACCCGCGCCCAGCATCGCGAGGTCGTGGATGCGGCCATCACCGAATGGACGTCGAAGCGCACCAAGCAGGAGGTGACCCGCATCATCGCCGGCGCCGGCGTTCCCTGCGGCGCCGTCATGACCACGCTCGAGCTGCTGAACGACCCGGACCTGCACGTGCGCGGCATGATGCAGACGATCGAGCATCCGATCCGCGGGCCGGTCACCGTGCCGGGTTGGCCGCTCAGGATGTCGGACAGCAAGGTCGCGCTGAAGTGCGCCCCGGTTCTCGGCGCGGATTGCGAGGCGATCTATGGCGAATGGCTCGGCTGCTCGCCCGACGAGGTCAGGGACATGCGTCAAGGCAAGGTGATCTGAGGGACTGGCGTCTTAAGGCTGAAGAACGAGCCTTCCGTTTACGTAAAGCGTCATTGACGTTTACGTAAACGTCAACTATGACGTCTCTACCATGTCTGCCGCCGCCCCTCCGGTCGCTTCAACGGCCAAGAGCACCGCACCGCGCGACAGCCAGCGCATCTACAGCATCGCCGAACTCAGCCGCGAGTTCGCGATCACGCCGCGCACGATCCGCTTCTACGAGGACGAGGGCCTGATCAAGCCGCGCCGCCAGGGTATGACCCGGCTGTACAGCGCCGGCGATCGCACGCGGCTCGGCTGGATCCTGCGCGGCAAGCGGCTGGGCTTCGCATTGGCCGAGATCCGCGAGCTGCTCGACCTCTACCAGGTCGACCGCACCGGCGTGCAGCAATTGCGCGAGCTGCTGCGCCGCAGCCGGCTGCACATCGAGGATCTCGAAAGAAAGCGTCGCGATCTCGACGCCCATATCGGAGAATTCAAGGAAGTGGTGACGCAGGTGAGCGCCGAGCTTCGGCAGCGCGGCGTCGATCCGGAGAGCGATTAGAGCGGAATCCGATCAAATGGAACCGCGCGCGGTTCCATTTGATCGGATTCGCGCGCACGGGCGATGTTTGTTTCAGAGGGCACAATCCGTCCAGCTGCTTCCAGCTGGGCGGATTGTGCTCTAGGCTGAGGAGGAAACGATGGCCGTCTACAAGGCGCCGCTGAAGGACATCAACTTCGTGCTCAACGAAGTGCTGGACGTTTCCAGCCTGTCGAAGCTGCCGGGCTATCAGGACGCCACGCCGGACACGATCCAGGCCATCCTCGAGGAAGCCGCCAAGCTTTGCGAGAACGTGCTGTTCCCGCTCAACCGCACCGGCGACGAGGAGGGCTGCATCTACGAGAACGGCGTGGTGCGCACGCCCAAGGGTTTCAAGCACGCCTACGACATGTTCCGCGAGGGCGGCTGGACCGCCGTGACCTGCGATGCCGAGTATGGCGGGCAGGGGCTGCCGGCGACGGTGGGCTTTGCGCTGCAGGAGATGTTCACGGCGTCGAACCAGGCCTTCGCCATGTATCCCGGCCTGAGCCACGGCGCCTACGAGGCGCTGGCGCGCCACGGATCGGATGAGCTCAAGAAGAAGTACCTGCCCAAGCTCACCGACGGCACCTGGACGGGCACGATGTGCCTGACCGAGCCCCATTGCGGCACCGACCTCGGCATGCTGCGCACCAAGGCCGAGCCGCAGGCCGACGGCAGCTATTCGATCACCGGCACCAAGATCTTCATCTCGGCCGGCGAGCACGATCTTGCCGAGAACATCCTTCACCTGGTGCTGGCGCGGCTACCGGACGCGCCGGGCGGCACCAAGGGCATCTCGTTGTTCCTGGTGCCGAAGTTCGTGCCCAAGGCCGACGGCTCGGTGGGTGAGCGCAACGGCATCCGTTGCGGCGCCATCGAGCACAAGATGGGCATCAAGGCCAACGCCACTTGCGTCATGAATTTGGACGGCGCCAAGGGCTGGCTGGTCGGCCAGCTCAACAAGGGCATGCCGGCGATGTTCGTGATGATGAACGCGGCCCGCCTCGGCGTCGGCATGCAGGGCCTGGGCATCGCCGAGACCTCGTACCAGAGCGCCGTTGCCTATGCGCGCGATCGCATCCAGGGCCGCTCGCTGACCGGTCCGAAGAATCCCAACGGCCCGGCCGATCCGATCATCGTGCATCCCGATGTGCGGCGCATGCTGTTGATCCAGAAGTCGTTCACCGAGGCCGCCCGCGCCTTGTCGCTGTGGGTCGGCATGCTGATCGACGAGGCGCACAGCCATCCCGACGCCGACAAGCGCGCCGCCGCCGACGACCTGGTGCAGATGCTGACGCCGATCATCAAGGCGCACTTCACCGACATGGGCAGCGAGTGCGCCAACCTCGCGGTGCAGACCTACGGCGGCCACGGCTTCATCCGCGAGAACGGCGTCGAACAGTTCGTGCGCGACGCGCGCATCACCCAGCTCTACGAGGGCACCAACGGCATCCAGGCGCTCGACCTGGTCGGCCGCAAGCTGCCGATGAAGGGCGGGCAGGCGGCGCAGCGGCTGCTGGGCGAGATGAGCGGCTTCATCGCCCAGCACAAGGCCGACGACAAGATGAAGGAGTTCGTCGAGCCGCTGGAGAAGGCGCTGGGCCGCGTGCAGGACGCCGTGCTGTTCCTGATGCAGCACGCCATGAAGAACCCCGACGAGGCGGGTGCGGCGGCAACCGACCTGCTGCGGCTGATGGCGCTCACCGCCATGACCTTCATGTGGAACCGCATTGCCGTCGCCGCCCACAAGGGCCTGGCCGCCGGCAACGACAACGCCTTCTACGAGGCCAAGCTCAACACGGCGCGCTTCTACATCGCCCGCGTGCTGCCGCAGACGACCTCGCTCAACCATCAGATCAAGGCGGGTGCCGCCACCCTGATGGCCCTGCCGGCCGAGGCGTTCTGATATCTTCCGGACCGCGCGCGTCTCGCGCGCCTCATGATTCATGAGCGCGCGAGACGCGCGCGGTCCAGAAGACGATGACGCCTTCGAGCTGCAGGCGCACCGGCTGGGACGAGATCGCATCGTGGCTCGACGCACGGTTGCGCGCATCGCAGGTGCACGGGCAGACTGGGCTGGCACAGCAGCCCGAGGGACCATCCGCATGTCAGCACCCCACGTTCTCGCCGAGGTCAAGGATGGCATCGGCTGGCTGACGCTCAATCGGCCGGAGTCGCTGAACGCGCTGTCGTTCGAGATGACCGATCTCCTCATCAAGCACACCGCCGAGTTCGAGAAGGATGCGAAGGTCCGCTGTGTGGTGATCCGCGGCGCCGGCACGCACTTCATGGCGGGCGGCGATATCAAGGGCTTCCACAAGTCGCTGACCGAGAACAGGGCGGCCCATCTCGCCGGCTTCGAGATGCGGGTGGTCAAGGCGCACCAGACGATCTACCAGATCCGCCGCATGCAGAAGCCGGTGCTGGCCTCGGTGCAGGGCGCTGCCGCGGGCTTCGGCCTGTCGCTGATCCTGAACTGCGATCTCGCGATCGCCGCCGACGATGCCTTCTTCACCCTGGCCTACCGCCATATCGGCCTGTCGGCCGACGGCGGCGCCACCTATTTCCTGCCGCGCATCGTGGGCGAGCGCAAAGCCCTGGAAATCGCCCTTTTGGGCGAAAGATTCAGCGCCGAGGACGCCAAGGCCAACAACATCCTCAACTGGATCGTGCCGAAGGCCGAGCTCGCCGCCGAGACCGAGAAGATGGCGCGCAAGCTCGCCGACGGCCCGACCTTCGCGCTGGGCGTCGCCAAGAAACTGATCCGCACCTCGTTCGACAATTCCTGGGACGAGCACTCCCATCGCGAGGCCGAAGGCCTTGCCGCCTGCGCCGCGACCGAGGATCATTCCGAAGGGCTGAACGCCTTTCTCGAGAAGCGAAAGGCGGCGTTCAAGGGGAGATAGCGGATGCTGCGCCGTGCGTCGCCGATCGTCGTCGCAATCTGCGCCATGCTGGCGGCGTGCCTCGACGACCAGCAGGCGCTGCGCAGCGCCGAGCCGCTCTACACGATGGTGTTCTTCGCCTCCGACAGCACCGCGCTCAACAAGCGGGCGCGAGATCAGATCACGGGTTTCGTGGCCAACCCGATGGGTCCGATCAAGACCATGCCGAAGGCCAAGGTCTGCGTCGGTGGCCATTCCGACAAGACCGGAACGGAACCGGTCAACCGCGAGGTCGCGCAGCGCCGCGCCGACGCCGTTGCCAAGTACCTGGCCGAGCTCGGCGTGCCTCAGGAGCGCATCGTCACCAGCACGCTCGGCAGCTCCAAGCCGCTGGTCGTCACACCGTCGGGCACATCGGAGATATCGAACCGCCGCGTCGAAGTCGTCGTCGGCTGCTGAAAGCGGGAACGATCTGTTAGCGAGGTCGACATGCGCGGACTCCTGGCGAGCATCGTGCTGGCGCTTCTGGTCTCGACAGCCGCGGCGTTATCGCCGCCGAGCTTCATGGTCTTCTTCTCTCCCGGCAGTACCGCGATCACGGAGGAGGGCGACAAGACGATCGAAGTAGTTGCATCGGTCTTCCGCCAGAGGATCGACCCGCTGGTGGTCATCATGGCCCACGCGGACGGTGCGGAGGCGCAGTCATCGAGCATCGACCTGTCGCCGGCGCGCGGTGTGGCCGTGAAGAGGCGTCTCGTCGAGTTTGGTGTCCCGGCCGATCGAATCGAGATCCAGGCGTATGCTGACTGGCTGGGACTGGTGAAAGTTGCGCCGGGTACGGCGGAGCCCCAGAATCGGCGGATTGAGCTCTTCATCCAATGACCAATGCTCGAGGGAGGGATAATGCAAGACCGACACATCGGCGACGTTCGCGTCACGCGCATCGAGGAGCAGATGGGTCCGGGCTTCCCGGCCAAGGACTTCTTTCCCGAGTTCGAGGCGGAGACGTTCGCCGCCGAGGGCCATTGGCTGGCGCCGAGCTACTACCAGCCTGAGAGCGGCCGGCTGATGACCTCGATCCATTCCTGGCTGCTGCGCACGGGCAAGCACACGATCCTGGTCGATGCCTGCAGCGGCAACCACAAGCCCAGGCCCGGCATGCCGCGCTTCGACATGCTCGACACCCAGTATCTCGACCGCCTGCGCGAGGCGGGTGTGCAGCCGGAGGAGATCGACTTCGTGATGTGCACCCACCTGCACGTCGACCACGTCGGCTGGAACACGCGGCTGGAGAACGGCAAGTGGGTGCCGACCTTCGCCAATGCGAAGTACGTCATGTCGCGCACCGACCACGACTTCTGGGAAGCGGAGGCCAAGAGGCCCGATACCGAGGCCTTCAAGGTCAACACCTACAACGATTCGGTGCTGCCCATCGTCGAGGCGAAGAAAGCGGAGTTCGTCTCCGGCGCGCACGGCATGTGCGGCTGTCTCACGCTCAAGCCCGCGCCGGGCCACACGCCGGGCCAGATCCGTGTCGATCTCGACTCGCGCGGCAAGCGCGCGATTTTCGCCGGCGATGCGCTGCACAATCCCGTGCAGGTGCCGCTGTGGAAATGGAACAGCGTCTTCTGCGAGGACCGCGACCTGGCGCGCAAGAGCCGCCACACGCTGCTGGCCGACTGCGTCGAGCAGGGCGCGCTGCTGATGCCGGCCCACTTCGCGCCGCCGCATGCGGCCTACATCAAGGATAGGGGCGACCGCTTCGAGCTCGACTGGGACTACGACAACAAGCGCGGCCGCTGAAGGACGGCGGCCAAACGCCCGGCGGCGCCGGCAATGGCGGCCACCAGGCTGAGCGTCAGCGGCCCTTCCAGTCGGGCTTGCGCTTCTCGGCGAAGGCCTTCGGCCCTTCGACCGTGTCCTCGCTCCTCGTCATGGCGACGAAGGCGGGATAGTGGAGATTGTGGGTCGCCACCTCGAGGGCGGGCACGTCGAGCGAGCGCATGACCACCTGCTTGGTGGCACGCACCGACATCGGCGAGCAGGCCAGGATCTCGGCGGCCCAGCGGCGCGCCGCCTTCATCAGGTCGGCGTGCGGCACCACCTCGGTGACGAAGCCCAGCTCATAGCCTTCCTTGGCCGGCACGTGGCGGCCGGTCAGCATCATGCCCATCGCCTTCTTGAGGGGGATCATGCGCGACAGCCGCTGCATGCCTCCGGCGCCGGCGGCCAGGCCGACCCGAGGCTCCGGCAGGGCGAACCGCGCCTTGTCGGACGCCACGATGATGTCGCAGGCGAGCGCGATCTCGAAGCCGCCGCCCATGGCCACGCCGTTGACCGCGGCGATCACCGGCTTGTCGAGATCGTAGCGGTTGGTCAGCCCGCCGAAGCCCTTGGCCGGATGGATCGGCCGCTTGCCAGTCTTGGCCTGCAACTCAGCGTGGTATTTGAGGTCGTTGCCGGCACAGAAAGCCTGGTCCCCCGCGCCGGTGATGATGGCCACCCAGAGCTCTGGATTGGCGTGGAATTCGTCGAAGGCTGCGACAAGTTCCTCGTTCGCCATGGGATGGCAAGCGTTGTAAACTTCCGGCCGGTTGATGGTGACGGTCATCAGGCGGCCATCGATCTCTACATTGCTATACTGGCCCATGGCGTTCCCTCTTGTTGCTGAACGAGGGTTTATCGCATGTGGCCTGGATACAAAACGGCGCTCTCCCTTCCGGCCATGAAATAACCACTTGGCTGGGGTGATTGAGGTCGAATCAAACGAGGGGCCACCGAGGTGAATGAATAGGAAAAATCAACAGAATGGGTTTTACAAAAGGACTAATTAGAGGATTTGGCATTTCCGCGGCGGTCGCGGTGACCGCTTTTGCAGCTCCTGGGTTCGCACAAGCAACCAAAGAACGGCCACAAGTGGTGACTCAGACCAAGACCAAGGCCCCGGTTCCGGCGCCGACGCCAGCGACCGAGCGCGGCCCCTCGAATGTCGATCTGGTGAACAAGGCCTTGAATCCCGGAGCCTCCGACCCGGATGTACCCTTGCCGCATCCCAACCTGGCCAGTGGCGAGCAGCCTGCGGCGGGCGGCCGGACGCAGATTTTCGCTCGGCAGGAGCAGGGTGGGGGCGTTTTGGGGCTCAGGATGCCGTTCCCGGCGGATCGCAACGGGGCAGGGCGGAGCAACTAGTAGCTCGTCACAGAGGTTTTGACGGGTTTGTGCCTGTCGTTGAAAGCATTGCTGGCACTCGAGCTCGACGACACAAGCAATGGCGTCGTCGCCCAGGCGACCCGCCAGATGCGGCCCTCTACGGCACGAAATAATTCGCGACAACGAAACGAGCCGAACATAACCATCGTGCTTGACACGAGTAGACTTCAGTCATAAGATCGGCCTGTTGCGTTGCTTCCCTGCGTTGTCGCTCTATGCATCGTCGATCCGAGACCAAAAGGGCGCGGCAGACGCCGCGCGGCCCGTCCAGCCGCCTGCATCCGGTCGGGGCGGGCTCGCGGCTCCCGCTCTCCGGCGCGGCGATTACGGTAGCGAAACGAGCGTAACTGTCCGAACTCGGAAGGTGGCCCAACCGATAGGGGGTGCGATCTCAAAGGACCACAAGGCTCTCTGTCGGAAATGCCGGAAATACCGGAAAATCCTCGCACCGCTGACGCCAGTGCATGCACCGTCCGATGGCTTCTCGGCCAGCCCGCTGCCAACTGGTCAAAGTCACCGTGCAGCGGAACTAGATATAGTTCTCGCTGATCGGCTTGGAATCGCCTTTTCCTGAGGGCCTTAGAGCACACTGTTGCCTCCTGGCCACAGGTTGCCAACGAGTCGCCGCGTATTGGCCGCTTTCCTTGCACCTCACTAGTCGTGGTGTGTATATTTCCCTCAGGAGTTGGTTACAGACCCCAGCCCCGCCAACGCTCGTCAGTTTGTTATTAAACGAGGGGAAGAACTCATGAAGAAGGCTTTGATGGCCGCTGCTGCGCTGGTCGCGCTGCCGGTCATGGCTCAGGCGCAGTCTCCGTCGCCGGGCGTGTACATCGGTGCGGAAGGCGGTCTCAACTGGCTTCTGAACTTCAACGCGACCTCCGCTATCGCGCCAAATTTCACAACGGTGTCTGTGACACCGCAGACCGGATGGGCTGCTGGCGGCGTAATTGGCTACGATTTTGTCGGCCCGCGCGTTGAGTTGGAAGGCGTCTATCGCCAGAACCAGCTGAATATCGGCCTTCCGGGGACGGCGCTGAACAACCAGGTCGGTCAGCTCGGCATCATGGCGAACCTGTTGTACGACTTCATGCCGGCCTCGGTGATCACGCCGTACATCGGCGCTGGCGCGGGTCTTGGCCTAGTCGACGGCAACAGCTCGCTGGGCAGCACGGTGTTCGCCTACCAGGGCATCATCGGCCTGGGCTGGATCGTCGACACGAACTTCCGCGTGAACCTGGACGGCCGCTACTACGGCACGTCGAACCCGACGGTCAACGGCGCGCAGTGGACCAACAACAACTTCAGCGTGATGCTGGGTCTGCAGCTGAAGTTCGGTTCGGCGCCGCCGCCGCCGCCGCCGCCGCCGCCGCCGATGGTTGCGCCGCCGTCGTTCATGGTGTTCTTCGACTGGGATCGCTCGAACCTGAGCCAGCAGGCGCTGAACACGATCAAGCAGGCTGCAGCTGCGTTCAAGAGCAAGGGCAACGCCCGGATCACGGCGACCGGCCACACCGACACGTCCGGCCCGGAGGCCTACAACATGGCGCTGTCGCTGCGTCGCGCCAACGCGGTCAAGGACGCCCTGGTGCGTGAGGGCGTGCCGGCGCAGGCGATCACGGTGATCGGCCGCGGCGAGGCAGGCCTGCTGGTCAAGACCGCCGACGGTGTGCGCGAGCCGCAGAACCGCCGCGTCGAGATCGTCATCCAGTAAGCGATCCGAAGCGTAAGTCTTCAGGGACGGCCGGGCTCTGCCCGGCCGTTTCCTTTTGGACCATTTCCAGGCTTCGGCCCCGTTTCCGCCATGCGCTGCCCTGCATCTTTAGGCGCTTTTCGGGTTGGCGGAGGCTGGAGCGGCCTCTATATCCGGGCTCAGGAGAAGAACCCATGTCACAAGTGTTGATGCCCAAGGCCACTGCGGTCTGGCTGGTCGAGAACAGCACCCTGACCTTCGACCAGATTTCGGCCTTCACCGGCCTGCATCCGCTCGAGGTCCAGGCGATTGCCGACGGCGAAGTTGCAGGCGGCATGACGGGTCTTGATCCGACGACCAACGGCCAACTCACCAAGGAAGAGATCAAGCGCGCCGAAGCCGATCCGACGGCCCGCCTGAAGCTCAGCCCGCGCGACGTGCCCATGCCCGTGGCCCGCTCCAAGGGGCCGCGCTACACGCCCGTCGCCAAGCGCCAGGATCGTCCCGACGCCATTGCCTGGCTGCTGAAGGTCCATCCCGAGCTGCAGGACTCGCAGGTCGCCAAGCTGGTCGGCTCGACCAAGAGCACGGTCCAGTCGGTGCGCGATCGCACGCACTGGAACATGCAGAACGTGCGGGCGCGCGATCCTGTCACGCTCGGCCTGTGCTCGCTGAAGGATCTCAACGATGCCGTCGACAAGGCGCGCCGCAAGGCCGCCCGCGAGGACGCCGCCAAGAAGAAGGTGACGGCAAAGGCCGCGGCTGCCGGCGAGGTTGTTGCGGCGGAAGACGCGGTCGCCGAGGAGGTTCCCGCCGAATCGCCGGTCGATCCAGCCGAGGCCGATCAGCCCGACCTCGACGAGACGTCGCGGCACTGAAAATCTGACGCCAACGCCAACTTCACACTCGCCACTCGGTGTGAAGAGCGGCACATTGCGCACGGAGTTAAGGCGCCGAAAGCGCGCTACGTTCCGAACGCAGGAGGGATGTCCAGATGATTCGCCTGACAGGTGCGACCATCGCCGTTGCGGCGCTGTCGCTAGCATTCGCGGGCACTGCCGCCGCCCAGGACAAGGTCACCGAGCTTCGCTACACGACCGGCGCGCCGGAGCAGACGCCGTGGGTCAACCCGCAGCTTCGCCGCTTCGAGAAGGACGTAGCCGAGGCCAGCGGCGGCAAGCTAAAGATCTCCTCCTTCGTTGCCGCGCAGCTCGGCAACGAGCAGGACACCGTGCAGCAGGTGGCGCGCGGCCGCATCGACATGGGTGGCTTCTCCAACGGGGCCGTCGCGCTGATCGCGCCGGAGCTTGCGCTGCTCGGTCTGCCGTTCTTCTTCAAGAACGTCGCCGAGCAGGACTGCACCGTCGACAAGATGACCAAGACGGTGTCCGACCTGCTGGCCAAGAAGGGCATCAAATTCCTCGGCTGGACCGAAGTCGGCACCGGCGACATCGTCGGCAAGAAGCCCTACCTCGTGCCGGCGGACGTCAAGGGTCTGAAGGCGGCATCGGCCTCCAACAAGGTGTCGGCCACGATGTGGACGACGCTCGGCGCCAACCCGACGCCGATCGGCATCACCGAGATCGCCTCGGCCTTCCAGACCGGCCTGACCGACGTCAATGCCACCGTGGTGACCTTCTACCTGCCGTCGGGTCTCGCCAAGGTCGCGCCCGTGCTGTCGCGCGTCGAGCTCGCCGATGCGCCGGGCATCATCCTCATCAACAAGGCGAGCTACGACAAATTGCCGGCCGCCGAGAAGGCCGCGCTCGACAAGGCCGTGTCGCTGCGCAGCGCCGATCAGCTGCGCAACGAGATCCGCGGCTTTGAGGAGAAGCTGCGGCAGATGCACGTCAAGGGCGGCGGTACGATCGCCACGCCGACGCCCGAGCAGCGCGAGCTCTGGCGCAAGGCGCTGCAGCCGGCCTGGCCCAGGATGGTGCAGGATGTCGGCGGCGAAGCGCCCGCCTTTTACAAGGAAATGGAAGCCGCCCGCGCGGCTTGCGACAAGAAGGCCTAAGCGCCCTTCATGAATGATGCTCCTGCAGCACCCGCGCCGCCTGCTGCGGCGCGGGTGCTGGCTGTCTGGCACAGAGTCGAGTGCTGGGTTGCCGTTACCTGCTTCTCCTTCATCGCCGTCATCCTGGTGCTCGACGTGCTGGGCCGCGAGTTCGTCGGGCCGGTATTCAACCTGCTGGGCATCGATGTCGGCCCGACCGGCATCTTCGCCTCGCAGCGGCTGTCCATCTACGCTCTGGTGATCGGCAGCTTCGCCGGCATCGGTATCGCCACCGCGACGGGCAGCCATCTCGTGCCGCGCGTGGGCTTCGGCTGGATACCAAAGGCGTGGGGGCCGCGAATGGACCGCCTGGCGGATATCATCACCGGCTGCTTCCTGCTCGGCGTCACCTACTACGGCTTCAAGTTCGTCCAATCGACCTACGCCGTCGATCTGCGCGCGCCGGTGCTCGATTGGTCGGTTTGGCCGTTCCAGCTCGCCATTCCTGCGGGCTTCCTGTCGGCAGCCTGCCGCTACTTCGTCTACGCGCTCTGGCCTTCCCTGCGTCCCGGCCTGCCGGAATTCCAGGAATGAACGGCTTCCTGCTTCTCGGGCTGGTCGCGGTTCTGCTGTTCCTGCGCCAGCCGCTGCTGGTTATCCTGATGTCAGCGGCCGTCTTCGTCCATCTCGTCTGGGGCCGCGGAGAGCTCGACTACATCATTGAGGACATGTGGATCGGTCTCGACAAGGAGCTGATCCTTTCCATTCCGCTGTTCATCCTGTGCGGCAATGTGATGACGCGCGGCTCGATCGCCCAGCGCCTGATCGACATGCTGGCCGCCATGACGCGGCCGGTGCCGGGCGGCATGGCGGTGGCCTGCGTGCTCGCCTGCTCGGTGTTCGCGGCGATCTCGGGCTCGTCCATCGTCACCATGCTGGCGATCGGGTCGGTGATGTATCCGGCCATGCGTCGAGCGGGCTACGACATCAAGTTCACCCTGGGCGCCATCATGTCGGGCGGCACGCTGGGCATCATCGTTCCGCCGTCGATTCCGATGATCATCTACGGCCTCGTCACCGAGACCTCGATCGTCGACCTGTTCGCCGCGGGATTCGGGCCCGCCATCCTGCTCACCGTCGTTCTCTCTGCCTACGCCGTCTGGTTCAACCGCAAACGTCCGGCCGAGCATTTCAGTCTCCACGAGTTCCTGACCTCGTTTCGTCGCGGCATCTGGGCCGTGCTGATGCCGGTGATCATGCTGGGCGGCATCTACACTGGCTGGTTCACCGCCACCGAGGCGGCTGCCGTGGCGCTTGCCTACGCCATGGTGATCGAGGTCTTCGTGCACAAGGAGCTCAAGCTCGTCGATTTCTACAAGGTGGTCCTCGAGGCCTCGAAGCTCGGCGGTTCGCTGTTTCCCGTGCTGGCAGTGGCGCTCAGCCTCAACATCATCCTGATCGAGCATCGCATCCCGCAGGGCATGGTGGCCTTCATGCAGGGCTACATCGACAGCCCGATCGTCTTCATGTTGCTGATCAATCTCCTGTTGCTGGTCGTTGGCTGCCTGATGACCACGGGCGAGGCGATCCTGGTGCTGGCGCCTTTGCTCGCCCCGGTCGCTGCCGCCTACGGCTACGACAAGGTGATCTTCGGCCTGATCATGATCCTGAACCTCGAGATCGGCTATCTGACGCCGCCGGTCGGGCTCAACCTGATCGTGGCCATGAGCGCCTTCAAGCAGCCCTTCGGCCTGATCTGCCGCGCGGCGCTGCCGTTCATCCTTTTGATGCTGGGCTGCCTCGTCCTCGTGTTGTGGCAGCCCTGGATCGCGATGTACTTCGTGACGGGTAAGTTCTGAGGGGCAAGCTCTGACGGTCAAACCGTCAGCATGACCTTGCCGACATGGTCGGCGCGCTCGAGCTCGGCATGGGCGGCGGCGGCGTCCCTGAGCGGGAAGGTCTTGTAGATGACGGGCTTGACCTTGCCCGCCTCGAGCAACGGCCAGACCTTCTCCTTCAGTCCGCGCGCCATGCGGCCCTTGCTCTCGATGCTCTGCGGCCGCAGCGTCGAGCCCGTCAGCGTGAGGCGCTTGACCATGACGATGCCGGCGCTGACCGTCGCCGTCGCACCGCCCTGGAAGGCGATGACGACACAGCGGCCATCCTCCTTCAGCAGGCCGAGGTTCTTCGGCAGGTAGTCGCCGGCCACCATGTCGAGCACGACGTCGACGCCGCCCGCGAGCTTCTTGGCCTCGGCCGCCCAGTCGTTGTCCTTGTAGAGGATGGCATGGTCGGCCCCGAGGTCGCGCACCGCCTTGGCCTTGGTCTCGTTGCGCACCGTGGTGAAGACCTTCGCGCCGAACGCCTTGGCGAGCTGGATCGCCGTCGTGCCGATGCCGCTCGCGCCGCCGTGGATCAGCACGCTCTCGCCGGCCTCGAGCCGGCCGCGCTCGAAGAGATTGTGCCACACGGTGAAATAGTTCTCCGGCAGCGCCGCCGCGCGCAGCATGTCGAAGCCCTTGGGCGGCGGCAGGCATTGCGGCGCCGGCACGATGCAATACTCGGCGTAGGAGCCGCCCGGCGTCAGGGCGCACACGGCATCGCCCACCGTCCACCCGCTGACGCCCGCGCCCAGCGCCGCCACCGTGCCGGCGGCTTCGAGGCCGGGCAGGTCCGAGGCGCCCGGCGGCGGCGGATAGAGGCCGGCGCGCTGGGCGATGTCGGGACGGTTGACGCCCGTCGCCGCGACCTTGATCAGGATCTCGCCGCCCTTGGGCTGCGGCACCGGCCGCGTCGTCGGCACCAATGCTTCAGGCCCGCCCGGCTTCTTGATCTCGACACAGGTCATCGTCGCGGGCAGTGCGCTCATGGTCGGCCTTTCGGAGCGGTGGGAGCAATGGTAGGTCTCCCTTAGCCGCTTCCGTGGAGCCGCGCCATGGCCTTTGACCTCGACGATCTCGATCCGCGACAGAAGAAACCGCAGCCCAAGAACCTCGATGCCATGAACATCGAAGACCTCAAGGAGTACTCCGCCGTGCTGAAAGCCGAACTGGCGCGCGTCGATGACAAGATCAAGGCCAAGCAGAGCCACGCCACGGCCGCCGCCTCGCTGTTCAAGAAGTAGGTCGTCGTGGTCGAAGCCAAGTTCCTGAAGCCCGATACGCTTGCCCTGCACGCCGGCCAGCATCCCGATCCCGTCACCGGCGCGCGCGCCGTGCCGATCTACCAGACGACGTCGTATGTCTTTCGCGACGTCGATCACGCCGCGAGCCTGTTCAACCTCGAGGTCGGCGGCCACATTTATAGCCGCATCTCCAATCCGACCGTCGCGGTGTTCGAGGAGCGCGTTGCGGCTCTCGAGGAAGGCTCGGGCGCACTGGGCGTGTCGAGCGGACAGGCCGCGCTGCACATCGCCATCGCCACGCTGATGGGAGCAGGGGGGCACATCGTCGCCTCGACGTCGCTCTATGGCGGCACGCGCAACATGCTGGGGCTGACCCTGCCGCGCTTCGGCATCACCACCACCTTCATCAATCCGCGCGACCATGACGGCTTCGCCAAGGCGATCCGGCCCGAGACGCGACTGGTGCTGGGCGAGACGGTGGGCAATCCCGGCGGCGAGGTTTTGGACATCCCGGTCATCGCCGATATCGCCCACAAGGCGAAGATCCCGCTGATGATCGACAACACCTTCGCCTCGCCCGTGCTCTGCCGGCCACTCACCTTGGGCGCCGACATCGTCTTCCATTCAGCGACCAAGTTCATCGGCGGCCATGGCGTGGCGATCGGCGGCGTCATCGTCGAGGGGGGCCGCTTCGACTGGGAAGGCTCAGCTAAGTTCCCGACGCTCACCGAGCCCTATGCCGGCTATCACGGCATCGACTTCGCCGAGGAGTTCGGCCCGCACGCCTTCATCATGCGCGCCCGCACCGAGGGCGTGCGCGACTTCGGCTCATGCATGGCGCCGCAGACCGCGTTCTACCTGCTGCAGGGCCTGGAGACCCTGCCACTGCGCATGGCGCGCCATGTCGAGAACGCCCGCAAGGTGATCGGCTTCCTCAAGGACAATCCCGCCGTCGAGCGCATTGCCTCGCCTGAACTGCCCGATCATCCCGATCATGCGTTGGGCCAGAAGCTGCTGCCGAAAGGCACCGGCTCGATCTTCAGCTTCGACATCAAGGGCGGACGCGAGGCCGGCCGGCGCTTCATCGAGCGGCTGCGCCTGTTCTCGCACCTCGCCAACGTCGGCGACGCCAAGTCGCTGGTGATCCATCCCGCCTCGACGACGCACGCCCAGCTCGATGCCGCCGCGCTCAAGGAGGCGGGCATCGGCGAGGGCATGATCCGCCTGTCGGTCGGCCTGGAGGATCCTGCCGATCTTTTGGACGATCTCGGCCAGGCCTTGCGTGCTGCGGTAAAGGCCTGACCATGAAGCTCACCGTCAATGGCCGCACCATCTTCGCGACGACCGGCGGCACCGACTTCGATCCGGCCAAGCCCGCCGTCGTCTTCCTGCACGGCGCGGGCTTCGACCGCACCGCGTGGCGCTTGCAGACGCGCTGGTTCGCCCATCACGGCCGCAGCGTGCTGGCGGTCGACTTTCCTGCCCACGGCTGGTCTGACGGACCAGCCCTTGAAAACATCGCGGCGATGGCCGACTGGACGGCGGCACTGATCGAGGCGGCCGGCCTGAAGCAGGCAGCATTGGTCGGTCATTCCATGGGTGCGCTGGTCGCCATGGAGACGGCCGCTCGCTTCCCCGACGAAGTGCGGGGCCTCGGCCTGTGCGGCGTCGCGGCCGAGATGCCGGTCCATCCCGAGATGCTGGAATCGGCCAAGGCCAACACGCTCAAGGTCCAAGAGCTGATGACCTTCTGGGGCATGGGCAACGCCTTGCACAAAGGCGGCATGGTCTCTCCCGGCCTGTGGCTGCGGCGCGAATCGCTCGCCGTGCTGTCAGCCAACCAGCCTGGCGTGATCCACGCCGATCTCGCCGCTTGCAACGTCTACAAGGATGCACTCGCCTGCGCGGCCGCAATCAAGTGCCCGACCGTGCTGGTGCTGGGTGATGGCGATCTCATGACGCCCGCCGCCAAGGCCAAGCCCCTGGCTGCCGCCATCGCCGGCGCGCGCACCGTCGTCATTCCCAACAGCGGGCATTTCATGATCGTCGAGCGGCCGGACGAGACGCTGGAAGCGCTGAAGTCCAGTGTCTGATCGCGTCGCTCTGATCACCGGCTCGACCTCGGGAATCGGCGCCGCCACGGCGCGTCGCCTGGCGCGCGACGGCTACAATGTCGCGCTGCATTCGCGCAGTTCGGCGGATACCGGCAAGCGCATGGCCGATGAGCTCGCCGGCGCGAGCTACCACCAGGCCGACCTCGCCGACGAGCAGGCGACACGCAACCTGGTCGCTGCGGTCCTGAAGCGTCATGGCCGTCTCGACGTGCTGGTCAACAACGCCGGCCAATCGATCCGCATCCCGCATGCCGACCTCAAGGCAGCGACGCCGGCCGTCTGGCGCCGCATGCTCGACGTCAACCTGATCGCGCCGTTCGTGCTGGTGACCGAAGCCGAGCCGGCGTTGCGCAAGTCGGCGGAAGGCGGCCGACCTGCCTGCATCGTCAATATCGGCACCCATGCCGGCGTGCGGCCCAAGGGCGCCTCGATTCCCTATGCGACGGCCAAGGCCGGCCTTCATCACGTCACGCGCCTGCTTGCCCTGGCGCTGGGGCCGGCCATCCGGGTCAACTGCGTGGCGCCAGGCCTGGTCGAGACACCCATGGGCGCGGGCTGGCCCGAGGCGACGGAGCTCTGGAAGACCCGCTCGCCGATGCGCCGGCCTGCGAAACCCGAGGACATCGCCGATCTGGTGGCCGCGCTGATCGCCAACGACTACGTTACCGGAGAGATCGTCATCGCCGATGGGGGGCTGAACCTGACGTAGGTCCGCCATAACCAGACACGGAGGAAACCATGAACGTCCAGACGCTGCCGCCGGGCTACAAGGTCGCCCCGTGGACGCCGCCCGAGAAGATCGACGGCAAGATGCTGGCCGATGCCTCGGCCAAGCTGATCGACCTTTTACGCATCCGGACCCAGCCGATCGGCATGCGGCTGTTCGAGGATCCAGCCGACATGGAGAAGATCCAGGGCGTGCGCAAGCCGACCGAGGGCTTCAAGTTCACGATGTGCCAGATGGTGACACAGTCGCGCTGGTACGGCTTCACGCTCGGCATCACCGTCGACAACACGCGTGGCGGCAACTGCGGCGGCGTGGTTGGCTTGAACCATCCTGGCGAAGGCTTCCTGTCGGGCGACCACATGAACGGCGTGTGGTTCGGCAACAAGGAGGCCTCGGCCGCGCACCAGGCGCAGATGCCGCGCGTGCCCGACGGCAAGTACAACGGCTTGGTCGTGTCGCCATTGCGCTCGGCGCGGCTCGATCCGCCGGACATCTGCCTGTTCTACGGCACGCCCGGCCAGATGATCTATTTCATCAACGGCCTGCAGTTCCACCGCTATCGCCGCTACGACTTCACGGTGACCGGCGAGAGCGCCTGCGCCGATTCGTGGGGGCGCGCGCTTGCCACGCGGCAGACCTCGCTGTCGCTGCCCTGCTATGCCGAGCGGCGCTACGGCGGTGTCGCCGACGACGAGCTGCTGATGGCCTGCCCGCCCGACGAGTTCCTGCGCGCCATCGAGGGCATGGGCCATCTCGGCAAGAGCGGCCTGCGCTATCCGTTCCCGCCCTATGGTGCGGCGATGGATCCCGCCTTCGGCATGGCCAAGAGCTACGGCTGATGCTCTACGTCGTGGCCTGGCCGGTGCTGGCGGAGGCCGACGACACCGCCCTGCGGCGGCTCAGGGCGCAGTACCATCCACGCGAGGCCGACCTGATTGGCCCGCACTTCACCCTGGTGTTCGGCGCCGATGCATCCGAGGAGGCGCGGCTCAGGACGGCGCTCGACGGACTGGCCGGCCGCCGGCCGTTCTGGTTCGTGCTCGAGCGCCTAGTGCGGCATGACATGGCGCCGCCGTCGCGCGCCGCCTACCTCTACGCCGTGCCGGCCGACGGTGCGGCCGAGCTGGTCGAGCTCCACGAGACGCTGAATCCGGTGCCCGGCGCCGAAGCCTTCGAACCGCACATCACGCTCGGCCTGTTCGGCCATGCCGCCGAGGCCGAGCATCTCGCGCGCATGGTCGAGCGCCGGCACCTGCCGATGCATGGCCGGGTCGAGGAGCTGGCGCTGCTGCGCGGCCACAATGGCGGGCTCGAAACGCTGGCGAGCGTGCGCCTCATGAGATGAAGCGGTTTGCGCTCCTGCTCGCCTGCATCGGGCTGCTGGTCGCGGCGGCGTTCGTCTTCGGCAGGCCGATCGGGTGGGCGCAGGCGGTTCTGATCATGTGGGACATCGCTGCGGGTGGTGAGCGGACGCTGTGGCAGGACGTGACGCCGGCGCCGCAGGACCGCCTGGTGCGCTGGCCGGATGGGGAGGGTGACCTCTACTTGCCGGCGGGCAACGTACGCGCGGCCATGGTGCTGGTGCCGGGGGCCGCCGTCCTGGGCCGCGACGAGCCGCGGCTGAAAGCTCTGGCGCGGACCTTCGCCCGCGCGGGCTTTGCCGTCGTGGTTCCGGAATTGCCCGAGCTGCGCCGGCTGGCGCTGTCGCGCGTCGACGCCGACCGCGTGGCCGCGGCGCTGCGCTACCTGGGCGGCCAGCAGCCGGGCGTGCCGCTCGGCGTCGCCGCCATCTCCTATGCCGTGGCGCCGGCCATTATCGCCGCCCTCGAGGACGACCTTGCGCCGCGCATCGCCTTCGTCGTCGGCATCGGCGGCTATCGCGACGCCGAAGCCGTCATCCGCTTCGTGACTACCGGCGCCTTCCGGCCGCGCGGTGACAGCCGCGAGTTCCGCGTCGAGCCCAGCCACTACGGGCGATGGGCCTTCGTGATGGCCAATGCCGGCCGTCTCGACAGCCCGTCCGACGCTGTATTGCTGGACGACATCGCGCGGCGGCGCTTTCGCGACCGCGACGCCGATATCTCGCGCCAGGCCGCCGCGCTGGGGCCGCAGGGACGCGCCGTGCTGGCGCTGATGGAGAACCGCGACCCCGATGCGGTGACCCGCCTCATCCAGGCGTTGCCGTCGGGCATCCGCCGCGAGATCGACGGCCTCAATCTCGCCCTCTATGACCTCTCGAAACTGCGTGGCCATCTCATCCTGGTGCACGGCCGCAGCGATCCCATGGTGCCTTACAGCGAGAGCCAGGACCTCGCGGTCGCCGCGTCCCGCGCGCGCGTGTCGCTGTTCCTGATCGACGACATCGGCCATGTCGAGTTCACCGCCGTCAACCTGCGCAACGCCTGGACGATGTGGCAGGCGATCGTGGCGCTCCTCGGCGAGCGGCGCTCGTAGTCTTCCGGACCGCCGGCTTCCAGCCGGCCTAACGGAGCGCCGACCTCCAGGTCCGCTCATGAGGATGATGCGGACCTGGAGGTCCGCGCTCCGAAGAGTATGAGCCGGCCGGAAGCCGGCGGTCCGGAAGATCAGCGCCACAATGGCGGCAGCGGCGGCAGGCGGACGTTGCCGGGTCGGGCGACGATGCCGAAGCGGGCAAGCGTGTCGCGCACCTCGCGTGGGGCGCGCACCGTCGGCCCGTCGGCATCGATGCCGGCCAGACGCAGCAGACGATCCACGACCTTCTGCCAGCGGTCGGACTCGGGTGGGTAGGCGCGAAGCTCGACCTGGCGCGATTCGTCGATGCCGCCCTTGGCCTTGGCGATGCTGAGCGCGAGCTGCAGGCCGCCCAGCTCGTCGATCAAACCCGCCTTCTTGGCGTCGATGCCGGAGAAGACGCGGCCGCGCGCCGCCGCGTCGAGCCGGCTGCCCTCGAGCTTGCGCGCCTCGCCGACCTGGCGCGTGAAATCGGCGTAGATCTCGTCGAGCTGGCGCGACATGGCAGCGCGCTGCGCCGTGGTCGGCGGCTGGAACACCGAGTACATGCCGGCATTGGTGCCGACCGACAGGCGCTCGACATTGACGCCGAGCGAGGCCAAGAGCCCGGTCGCCACCGGCCAGATGCCGAACACGCCGATCGAGGCCGTGATGGTCGTGGGCTGGGCCACGATGACGTCGGCGCGCAGGGCCGCGAGATAGCCGCCCGACGCCGCGACGTCGCCCATCGACACGATCACCGGCTTGCCGGCCGAGCGGGCGCGCCCGACGGCGTCGGCGATGGCGTCGGCCGCAGGATAGGTGCCGCCCGGCGAATCGATGCGCAGCACGATCGCCTTGACCTCCTTGGCGGTGGCCGCCTGGTCGAGCGCGTCGACCACGTCCTCGGCCGTGGCGATGTTGTCGTCATCGAGCGGACCGCGGTTCGGCGGCCCCGACACGATCGCGCCGGTGATGCGCACCAGCGCCACCGTCTCGCCGCGCGGCTCGGGCCGCGCCGGATCGTTGGCATAGTCGGTCAGCGTCACGAGGGTGCGGTTCTTGCCGGCACGCGCCGTGACCGCGTCGAGCGCATCGCCGCGATAGCCGATGCGGTCGACCAGCCGCTCCTCCCGCGCCTTCTCGGAGTCGAAGGGCACCGAGTCGATGAGCTGGCGGACCTTCGCCGGCTCGATATGGCGCTCGCGCGCGACGTCGCTCACGAACTGGCCGTACAGGCTGCCGAGAAGCTGCTGCAGATTCTTGCGGGCGGGCGGCGGGTAGGCGGTGTCCAGGAAGGTGTCGGGCGCGCTCTTGTACTCGTAGCGCTTGCCGCCCTCGATCTTCACGCCCAGCCGGTCCAGCCCGTCCTTGACGAACGGCGTCTCGATGGCGAGGCCGGCCACCGCGAACCCGCCGCTCGGCTGCAGCCAGATCTGCTCCAGCGCCGAGGCGAGGTAGTAGTCCGAGAAGTGCGTGCCGCCGCTGCCCAGGGATTCGGCGAAGCCGACCGCGAACTTGCCCTTGCCGCGGAAATGGGCGATCGCCTGGCGCAGCTCCTGGACGCGGCCAAGACCCGCCGATTCATCACCAATGTCGACGAATAGGCCGACGACGCGCGGATCGTCGGCCGCCTGCCACAGGAGCTGGACGGTCTCGATGATATCGCGCGAGCCGCCGAACAGGCCGCCGCGCAGCAGGTCGGTCGAGCCCGACTCCGATGGCGCGTCGCGCAGATCGAGCGTCAGGATGACGTTCTGCGGCAGTGCCTTGGCCGTGAAGGGCCCCGAGGCGAGGTAGACGGCGCAGCCGCCGATTCCGAGCAGGGTGAGGGTGCCCACGGTCGCCAGCAGGCCAACGATAAATCGCCACATGGCGAGTCTCCGTTCAGAAGCTCTTCAGGATTTGACCAGATCCGGGCGGAAGGTCTTGACGGCGTCAAGCATCGCCGCCGCCTTGGTGTCGAGCCCGTTATCGCGCACCAACACGGTCGTGGGTTGCCCGCGCACCGGACGCAGGCTGTCATCGAAGCTCCACATCGAAAGCCGAAGGTTCCCAGTGATGAAGGCCTGATCGGCAAGACCGATTTCGAGCTGCGGGCGCAGCGCGAGGCGGCGCAGGCGCACCCAGACAATGTCATCCCAGGTGAAGCCGCGATCGCGACCGAAGCCCAGGCGGATGCCGTCTTGGTCGATGACGACCTGCGGCTCGCGATTGCGCGTGCGGCTGATGCCCAGGCCCACATAGTAGAGCATCGCCATCGCCATCATGAAGAACAGCACGAAGCGCGGGTCGTTCAGCGACAGCGTCGGCGCGTTGGTCGGGTTGTTCATGAAGTGCACGATCGCCACCACGATCATGCCTAGCGAAACCGCAGCCATGCTGGCGTTGTGCAGTGTGCTGTAGCGCGCCGTCATGGGCTGGGCGGCCACCGCCGCGGCCTCAGCCGCACTGCGCGCGATGGCGCAGCAGATGATCGGCCAGCACGACCGCCATCATCGCCTCGGCGACCGGCGTGGCGCGGATGCCGACGCAGGGATCGTGGCGGCCCTTGGTGCGCAATTCGACCTCGTTGCCGAAGCGATCGATGCTGCGCACGTTGTGAAGGATCGAGCTGGTCGGCTTCACGACCAGGCGGCAGACGATGTCCTGGCCGGTCGAGATGCCGCCTAAAATGCCGCCGGCGTGATTGCTGAGGAAGGTCGGCACACCATCCGCCATGCGCATCTCGTCGGCATTCTCCTCGCCGCTCATCGTTGCCGTGGCGAAGCCGTCGCCGATCTCCACACCCTTCACGGCGTTGATGCTCATCAGCGCCTTGGCAAGGTCAGCATCCAGTTTGTCGTAGACCGGGTCGCCAAGGCCGACAGTTATGCCGGAGGCCACGACCTCGATGACCGCGCCGACCGAGCTGCCGCGCTTGCGCACGTCGTCGAGATAGCCTTCCCAGCCCTGTGCCGCCTGGCGGTCGGGACACCAGAAGGGATTGTCCAACGTGGCATCCCAGTCCCACTTGGCGCGGTCGATCTTCTGGGTGCCGAGCTGGATCACGGCGCCGCGGATCTTGACGCCGTCACCCAGGATCTTGCGGGCGATGGCGCCAGCGGCAACGCGCACCGCCGTCTCGCGCGCTGACTGGCGGCCGCCGCCGCGATAGTCACGCACGCCGTATTTCTTGAAGTAGGTGTAATCGGCGTGGGAGGGGCGGAACTTGTCCTTGATCTCCGAATAGTCGCGCGAGCGTTGGTCGACATTGTCGATGTGCAGCGCGATCGGCGTGCCGGTCGTGACGCCCTCGAACACGCCGGACAGGATCCTGACCGTGTCCGGCTCCTGGCGCTGGGTGACGAAGCGCGACTGGCCGGGCCGGCGCTTCTCCATCCACACCTGGATGTCGGCCTCGCCGAGCGGGATGCGCGGCGGCGTGCCGTCGACGACGCAGCCGATCGCCGGCCCGTGGCTTTCGCCCCAGCTGGTGAATCGGAAGAGGGTGCCGAAACTGCTGCCGGCCATGGCTGCCGGCCTCCGTCCTACTCGCCCTCGAAATTGCCGAGCAGTTCGGCGATCTGCTTGGCCGACGAGGTCTTGATCATGCCGACGACATGATAGCCGCCGTCGACATGCATCACTTCACCGGTCATGCCGGTGCCGAGATCGGACAGCAGGTAGAGCGCGGCGTTGCCGACTTCCTCCTGCGTGATGTTGCGCTTGAGCGGCGAGTTGAGCTCGTTCCACTTCAGTATATAGCGGCCGTCGTTGATGCCGGCGAAGGCCAGCGTCTTGATCGGGCCGGCCGAGATGGCGTTGACGCGGATCTTCTGCTCGCCGAGGTCGGCGGCGAGGTATCGCACGCTGGCCTCGAGGGCTGCCTTGGCGACGCCCATGACGTTGTAGTGCGGGATGACGCGCTCGGCGCCGTAGTAGGTGAGCGTGAGCAGGCTGCCGCCATTCTTCATCAGCGGCACGGCGCGCTGCGCCACCGCCGTCAGGGAATAGCAGCTCACGTTCATGGTGAGCTGGAAGTTCTCCGGCGAGGTGTCGAGATAGCGGCCGCGCAATTCGTCCTTGTTGGAGAAGGCGATGGCGTGGACCACGAAGTCCAGGCTGCCCCACTGCTTGTCGAGCTCGGCGAAGGTCGCGTCGATGCTGGCGGCGTCGGTGACGTCGCAGGGCAGGATGATCTTGGCGCCGACCGAGCTGGCCAGCGGCCGCACGCGCCGTTCCAGCGCCTCGCCCTGGAAGGTGAACGCCACCTCCGCGCCGTGCTCATGGCAGGCCTTGGCAATGCCCCAGGCGATCGAGCGTTCGTTGGCAACGCCCATGACGAGGCCCTTTTTACCGGCCATCAATTGTCCAGCTGCGGTCATGGTTCGGTTCTAGCGGGGGATGGCTAGCGGGACAAGATGCCGGTGGTCTTGCCGCCCACAGCCCCTCATATTGTGGTCATGATCCCTGAAAAGTCCGATCCGCTAGAACTTTTCGCCGCGTGGTATGCCGAAGCCGACAAGAGCGAGCCCAACGATCCGTCGGCCCTGAGCCTGGCCACGGTGGGGCCTGACGGGACGCCGGCGGTGCGCATGGTGCTGCTCAAGGGCTTCGACGCTTCGGGTTTCATCTTCTACACCAACCATGAAAGCCGCAAGGGCGAGCATCTGCTGGCGCATCCCAAGGCAGCCATGCTGTTCCACTGGAAGTCGGTGCGCCGCCAGGTGCGCCTCGAAGGGCCGGTGGCGCCGACCACGGCCGAGGAGGCCGATGCCTATTTCGCCAGCCGCGACCGCGGCAACCAGATCGGCGCCTGGGCCTCGGACCAGTCGCGGCCGCTGGAAAGCCGGTTCGCCCTGGAGAAGCGCGTCGCCGAGTACGCCGCCAGGCATGTCATCGGCAAGGTGCCGCGGCCGCCGCACTGGTCGGGCTTCCGCCTAAAACCCTTGCTGATTGAGTTCTGGCAGGACGGCGCGTTCCGCCTGCATGACCGGCTGGAGTATCGCCGGCCCTCGCCCGACGCGCCGTGGACGACCCGAACGCTCTATCCCTGACGGGGCCGGCGTGACCGCCCATCCGTCCTTCGTGGTCGAGGACCAGAGCGAGGTCATCGACTTCCTGATGGAGCATCTGACGCCCGAGCGCCGCATCGACACGCACGGCGCCGTGGTCTTCCTCACCGGGGACCGCGGCTACAAGCTGAAACGCGCCGTGAAGTTCCCCTACATGGATTTCTCGACGGTCGAGCGGCGCGGCGCGATGTGCGCGGCCGAGATCGAGATCAACCATCGGCTGGCACCGGAGATCTACCTCGGCGCCGCACCCGTGTGCCGTCGCGATGGCAAGCTGACGCTCGGCGACGTCGGCGAACACGCCGACGACGCCGTCGACTGGCTGGTCGTCATGCGTCGCTTCGACGAGGAGGGCCTGTTCGACCGCTTGGCGGACCGTCGCGCGCTGACGCCGGAAATGATGGCGGCGCTGGGCGGGCGCGTTGCCGCCTATCACGACGCTTTGGCGCCGGTCAGCGGCTTTTCCGGGCCGGACGACTATCGCCGCTCGGTGGCGGCCGACATTCGCCAGTTGCGGGAACAGGGCGAGCGGCTGGACCAGTCGATCACCGAGGCGCTGGCGACAGCGCTGCCCGATGCGCTGGAGGCGCATATCGAGCTGGTGGCGCGCCGCGCCGGGGCGGGTGCAGTGCGGCGCTGCCATGGCGATCTGCACCTGCGCAACATCGTGCTGATCGATGGCCAGCCCGTGCCGTTCGACGCCATCGAGTTTTCCGAGCGCATGGCCAGCATCGACGTGCTCTACGATCTGGCCTTCACGCTGATGGACCTCTGCGAGCGCGGTCTGCGGCCCTTGGCCAACCGCCTGTTCAATGAATGGCTGTGGCGCATCGCCGAGCTACCGCAGGCGCCACACGAAGAGGCGCTGGCGATGCTGCCGCATTTCCTGTCGCGCCGCGCCTGCGTACGCGCCTTCGTCGACGCCGCGGGCGCGGCGCTGGCGGGCAAGGGCTACGAGGGCCCCCGCGCCTACCAGCGCATGGCGCTCGATTTCCTGAAACCCGAGCCGCCGCGGCTGCTGGCCATCGGCGGCCTGTCGGGCAGCGGCAAGACCACGCTGGCACTGAAGCTGGCGCCGGAGATCGGCCGCGCGCCGGGCGCGGTGGTGGTGCGCAGCGACGTCGAGCGCAAGCGCCAGGCCGGCATCGCGCTCGAGCAGCGCATGCCGCCGGGCAGCTACTCCGCTGACGCCTCGGCCAGGATCTACGCCGCCTTCATAGCCCGCGCCGAGCGCGTGCTCTGCGCGGGCTACAGCGTCGTGCTCGACGCGGTGTTCGCTCGCGAAGACGAGCGCGCCGCCGCCGAGGCCCTGGCGCTCAAGACCGGCGTGCCGTTCGAGGGGATCTGGCTCGACGTGCCCAAGGACGTCGCCCAGGCCCGCGTCGCCGGCCGCGAGGCCGACGCCTCGGACGCGACGCCCGCGGTGGTCGAGCGGCAGTTCGGCTACGATCTCGGGCGCATCACCTGGCAGCGCCCAGTGGGCTTAACTATCAGCCGGAAGTGATCAATCACTCGTTTATGAAAGTTGGACCCGCGGCGACACAAGGAATGGCGGCGCCGCCCGGACGACCCGCCAGATGGGGCCCGTTACGGTGCGAAAAAACTCGCGAAAACGA